>NZ_CAOOSE010000004.1:76613-229327 GCF_948499155.1 uncultured Phocaeicola sp.
GCAAGTCTTTGGTGATTTCCGCTTTCAATTTTTTACGTTGTTCCGCTGTCTTATCACGGAACAGTATATCAAAATATAAATTACCGAGATCAGCCATATATTATTGTGTTTGTGCTACTTATAATCATTAATGTTAATTGCTGTTTCTCCATTGCCATACTTATTTTTCCAGCGTTTGGCAGCATCCTCTATTTCGCTTACGGAAGGGGATTTGAAGTTCTTCGTATCGTGCTTCTTTTCCTTGTTGTCCTTGTCACAATCTGTAACCACAATAGACACATCCATTGCCAATAGTTCAATTTGTGCATTTGTAAGTACCCAATAAATACCAAACAAGGGCTTGCTTATTGGAATCCCAAATACTCTCAAAGGCTCTGTCAGCCACGGATAGGACTTGCCTATTTCCCACGTTTGTCCGTAGCTGGTTCGTGAAGGATATGCTCTGCTTCCTCTTTTGTCATTGTCATCATCGTGTCCTTCATCGCGGTCAGATATATGGTAGCAGCCAAGTAGTCTTCCACTGGAATTTTTTTTTTGCCGACGGCTATAACCTTCATCAGCTCATGATCTCCATATTGTTTGATATAAAAGAACCATCGCCACAAGAAAGGATAGAAGAACTTGATCTTCCAATATCCGTTCAAAATGATAGCGGCTGCACATTGGCAACTGATCTTATCATCATTCCCCGATTTCTGCATGGTACTGGTGAATTTGCGTATAGTCCCTCTTTTCAGCCATGAAATACCATATTTCTTTCCTCGGACTTCCACATAGTCCACACTGTCTTCCAACACATCATTCAATAGCCTTTCATCCTCCGGTGTAGGAAGTGTTATGTCATTCTTCTTTGTCATATTTTATCATGTTTTATACGAAAAAAGGTGGTGGCCGGTATCAAGTAGCTCACCACCTTTTCGCTGATATGAATTTTGCAAAGTGTTATATCCTAAGTTTTTTATTCGGACACTTTTTTACGTAAAATGTAAATAGAGGCACCCTTAGCATCATTCAACGGAGAAACAGATACATTAAAGTACCCCGGCTTATCCTGCTCGCTGACGAAGTTGCTATACCCCTCAACATTCGGTAAGAACAAGGCTGTTTGACGGTCTTCACTACGCATGAAGAGTCCTCCGATTACTTTCTTCGGTTCGATATTGTAACCTTCACCTTCATAAGTCTCACCATCAATGGTAGCAGTCATAGTCACCGTTTCCGCTTTCTTGTTCAGTAACAAGTCATTGATCTTTCCTGCCACGGAAGGTACTTGAAACTGAATATCGGAATCTCCAGCATTAGCAATAGAAGTCCAAGTTGCTCCGGTTGTCAACTTGATCTTGGAAACATCGGCAGCTCCGGTATCAAATGTAACTCCGTCAGAGAGTACCGGCAGCTCCATATCAAAAGCCGCTAAAGTTGCGAGGTCACTATTGACTTTGGACACATAATAAACCTCCTTCATCTGATTAAAGAGCACCTTTAACTCTTCCAGTTTGGTAGTAATAGAAATCTCTGCCATAATCGTATCTTTTTAAGTTTGTGTCATTTGTTTATTATTAGCTTCGCTTGTATTATTAAGGAATGAAAACCGAGTCCGTCATTTCCTCCGGGAAGCAATCGTGGACTTACAGCTGAAAACAATTCCGTCACTATTGGAAATTTTGAAACCACTTCCATTTGCATTTCATCCAAACGGACTGTATTCTCAATACCGTTTGAGCGATCATGCGCAAAAACGTTTATCTGACAGTAAGTGTCTTGGTAGGTACTTCCTTTATCTTGGATAGTTTGTGGCAACCGAATAACAACAAAGTCCTTCATCGCCTTTTGTTCAGCAGCCGGACGATCTGTTATGAAAACCTTTTCACCAATGCCGGTTACTGCATCAGCGATTTGTTTTAATATATCCATACGTCTATAAACTGTCCGTCCCATCATTTCATTGGTTTAAAGTTCTTGAATAATGTATTTTGTGCCCTTTGAAATGTTCCGGTCAGAACATCTGCATTTAACACATTCTCCAAATAGGTTGAATATTCAGTACCCGTGCACATTACTATCTCAAATCCTTTACGTGATTCCGACTTATATCTTTTCAAGAAATCAAAGGAGGATGCTTCGCCATAACCTTTATCAGTTTCTATTGTTCCAGTAAAACGTCTGTTCTGATTATCATAACTGACACCTACAAATGTTTCACCTTTAGTCAGTTTTACTCTCACCGGTTGTTTCATTGAATCTCCACTACAAACGAAATAGGAAAATCTACCGTCCATGAATAATCCGCACGCATAACTGGTTATTGTATTACCCGTAAGATTCCGAAAGCCTGACTTGTTATCAAGTGCATCTTGGATAAGTTCTTCACAGCATTTAGTCAAGACATCAAAGATATATCCTGAAACAAGCTCCTTTGCCTTCCTTATTCCTTCATCAAACAATACTTCATTGCTCCGGTTATCCATGCGTTAATTTTTTGCAAGATTGAAATACACAGTTGTTCCCAAATTTCCGGCATAGCTATCAGTAACCATACATTGAGTGAAAGTGCCTTGTCTGTCCGTGACATCTATCAGATCACCGGCCAATATTCCTTCAACAATTCCGGGAAGGCTCAACAGATAATCGCTCTTTATCACATTATCGGTTTTGAATGTCCGCAAATTTGTACTACCTTCCTTTCGGCATATACCTTCATACAAGATCACCTTCTCACCATCACTGAAAGAATCCTCACCTATAATTCGGTAAACAGTACATTTGTGCGGATGCCGTGGATTATTTACTTTCATACTCAAAAATTGACTATTCTGATTTTAGTGCCCTTTACAACTTCTTCATCCCATTTCTCATACAGTTCTTTCGCCATTTCACGGAGTTGCCGCTTGTCGTATGCACTGGTCTGCCAACCACCTTCCTTATGCTTCCATCCCCCGTCACTGTCTTCGGTATCATTCTTACTGCTTGGAGTGCTTGCACACCACATGTAAATATCGGCAGTGGCAAGATCAAGCTGCCTTTCGGTCAGTTCACTTACCATTGTTCCAAAAGCGATTTTCCGCTTGACAAGAACCCTTTTGAGGGCGTTGTCCGCTATTTCATAAGCAGTTGCGCCACTCAAAAAGTCCTCAATGGTCATATCTTCCGTATGAGAAAGTTCCTCATTCATTCTTGCATGAATTTAAGAATTACACAGTTACAGTAGAGATGAACATATACTGTGGCATTCTCGGCACACACATTTGGGCGGCTTCACTTTCAATATAGATTGAATGTGTTTCAGGATTGGCTCTCTGTGTCAGTTTCAAGCGTCCACCGTCATAAGAAGCAACCTTGTTTGCCTCATATCCCAAAGTCAAAGGCTCCACACCTTGAATAGTACCGATCTGACCTACTGGTATAAAGGCAATATTGGTGGCCTTGAAGTTCTCCACTTGTTCAGTGATAAGATCAGGTTGTCCGTCCGCATCCTTACCGGGCTTGTCAACAAAAGCATAGCTGTCACGTGGCACGATTTCATCCACCTTAACCAGTTTCTTGAAAATGGCTTTCAGGCGGTCTTCATCTTCATTCTGTGCATTGGCAATAACCGTACTATCATCCGTCACAGTCGGATAGAGGGAATGGCCGATACGTTTAAGAACCGCGGTATGAGTCATTAAATCATCCCATAAGTCCTGCGCCAGCTCCATCCTGATCTTGCCCAAATAATGATATTTGCGGCGAATCTCTTTCACTCTGTTCTTTATATCCATAATCGGATCAGAGGCAGAGCCTTGATTTGCCGGAATATGTTCATCCTTAGTCCACCAGCGGCTTGTGCCGGCCAATGCTTGATAATGGTTTTCAGGGATATTAAAGTCAATAGTGATACCCTTCAAACCACGTGGGTTGTTATCAGTATCAATAGTGAACTTACCCGTGGAAACAATTCTCATTCGCTGGTGAGTAAGCGCATTGTAGTACGATCCGATAAGACCGTCAGCACTTTCATCAAGCAAGCCCAAGAACACATTCTGCATCTCTTCCGTCAATGCGGACATGCCTACCCGTTGCAACAGCTGCAATTGTTGTCTCACAGTCACACGGTTCAAACGGTAGAACTTCTTTTGAGTCGGGATATTACCCGTCCTTCCTTCGAGTTCTCCCAATGCAGCTTCATAACCCGGACTTTCCGGATCAACGTAAGCTGGCAGCGTTTTCACGCCGAGGCTCGTAATAAGCTGGGAGAAAGTATAATCCAACTTGGTTGCTTCAAATTCAAAACCATCAATTTGAAGTAGGTCATACTTCTCCTTGTAACGGTCAATAAATTCTTGCCAAGTGTCCCCACCAAGCCCATACTCGATAACCTTGTACAAATCAATAGGAAGTGTATTCATACAATTGTCGTATTTTAAATGTTGTTTTCAAATTCTTTTACTGCACCCATACAATTTGAGGAAGTGTAGTAATCTTTTGCAGGATAGCGACCACTTCTTCGTCAAACATGTACTGATAAATCTCTCCGGCATAGACTACTGTCCCACTGGCCTTTGTGTTGCCACTGGCTACAAGAATATCTTCTTGCAAATAACCATTAATGCCAAGAGTGGTAATATCTGATTCAGCCGCCTTGATCTGTGCATCCGTATAAGCGGTGAATGTCTTACCTGAAAGATCAAACTTCACAGCTGTACCGGCAGGAATCTTGCCAACCGCAACCCAATCGGAAATGTTGCTCACCATACCACCGCCCGGATAACGGTGACGGATTTCACGCCACACTTTACGGGCATGTCCGTATTTCACGGTGTTCACATCAAACGTGTTACCCATTGTTCCCATACATTTATTGTTTTAGAGTTAATAATTTCAATTCTTCTTCCAGCCTTCCTTCTTGCCTTTACGTTCAAAGTATCTGCTGGCTGCATTGTGTTGTGTTCCACCTGAACCGTCAGAAGTTCTTGGGGCGGTGCCATAACCCCTGCACGCCTTATATTCTGCATCATATTTCGGCAGAAATTCAGTAACCAGTTCATCCACAGTTTTCTTGGTATCGAAAGTTACCCCTTGTAAGGTCTTGCTCAACACATAATCATCATTCGCTTGTTTGGCCTTCATTGCAGCCGTAACCTTCTTCAACAAATCAGCTTGAACCTTTTTGCTGTCTTCCGCGTCTAAACGTGCTTCCAGTTCTTTCAGTTTCTTCTCCAGTTCATCATCGTTTTTCGGTGGTACCGGTGGAGTTGGAGGTGTCGGGGGAGTCGGTTGGGGCTTATAGTTTTTCTTAAAGTCCTCAACTCTGGTTGCGACATCATGGTTGTACTGTCCTTGCATCCCTTTCAGAAAATTCACAGCCTTGTTCCAATAAGCCTCGTCAGGCTCCGAACCTTCGGCTACGGGATTAAGTTCTACATACTTCTGTAATGTCTGCGGTGAAAAACTGGTTTCTCCAAGTTTCTCGCTTAATGTGGATAAGATTTTTTCTTGTTCCATCGTGTTTATTTTGTGTTTATGTTGAATAAAAAAAGAGTCAGACAATGCTTTTTGCATCAATCTGACTCTTTGGTCTTATTTTCCATTTAATAGTGGGCAGTATTGGACTCGAACCAATGAAGACGAAAGCCAATAGATTTACAGTCTATCCCGTTTGCCACTTCGGTAACTACCCGTTTTGCGGAAGCAGAAGGATTCAAACCTCCGAAGCCTTTCAGCTTGCCTCTTTAGCAAAGAGGTGGTATCGTTCACTCACCCATACTTCCAATATGCGACCTACAAGATGTCTCGGTGAAACCACCGCATTTCCCTTGTATTTCGGACGTTATTCATTCTGTGTAGCGTATTAGAGAATCGAACTCTGGTTTCCACCGTGAAAAGGTGACGACCTAACCGTTAGTCGAATACGCCATTTGTTGAGATACAAGGATTTGAACCTTGAATAGCAGAACCAAAATCTGCTGTGTTGCCATTACACCATATCTCAATATGCGCGAAGAGAAGGACTCGAACCCCCGACAATCAGGTTTGGAATCTGACGTTCTTCCAACTGAACTATCTCCGCTTCATTGCGCCCGGTGATAGAATCGAACTACCGACCTTTACATTAACAGTGTATTGCTCTACCAATTGAGCTAACCGGACAATATACCTATACTCACCTAACCTGCGATACCCCATTTCAGCGTACCTGTGGGAATTGAACCACACCGTATAGGTTTTGTGGAAAGAGATGAAATCGAATCACCTTAACCGGATTTTCAGTCCGGCGCATACACCACGTCTGCCATCTTTCCATATTCTCCCTTTATCCCCATACGCCACATCGAAGGGAGAAACAATGCGGCAACTCCAACTATTGTTGCGGAGATTCGACTCGAACGAATGACCTTTGGGCTATGATCCCAACGAGCTACCAGCTGCTCCACTCCGCGATATTATCCTGAAAACTACTTTGTACCCACAATATCCACATTTATGTAGTTCTTGCATCTACGACACTTCACTCTCAATATAACAACACCATTGACATAGCTTATATCAGTTAGTTTCTGACCGCATATCGGACATAAAACTATCTTGTTGTATATTTCCCTTTGATCTGCATCTTTATCCGCACTAATTTTTATCATACTCCATGTTTTCGTTGCAAATATATGTACTGGATTTCTTTTCTCAAAACATTTTTGATATTATTTTCTATTAAAATGTAGAAAATAATACTCTTTATGCGTATTTTTGTACTGCAATATTAGAATCAGAGCTTATAGGCCGGTCTCCACATGTGTAATGTGAGGATCGGTTTTCTTTTTATGGAGAAATATAGTGGAATAAAAACGGTTAATGCCAGTTTGGTGCTTGATTATGAATATATCCAAATGTTAAGGGACGCGGATAGGAAAATTCCTAATCCGAATAAGATAATCGCACAAGGTGGAGGGCAGGAAAACATGCTCTCCACCCCGGCTGATATTACCATCTGTGGGGGATGCCGTGGAGGAAGTAAAACTTTTACTCTTCTTATGGAAACATTGAAAGATATAAAAAATAAAAACTTCCGTTCTGTGCTTCTCCGGCATGAGATAGACGATCTCTCTGATATGGTAGAAACATCATCCACCTTATATGATGATTTTGGGGAATACAACAAGTCCAAAAACGACATGCGCTGGAATTTCTATAAAGGTGGATTTTTAAAATTCAGCTATCATGCTGACACACTTGACGATTTCAAAAAGCGTTTTCAAGGTAAACAGTTCGCATATATAGGTGTGGATGAAATAACCCACATGGAATATCTCAAATTCAAATACCTTATCACTTGTAACCGTAACGCCTTTCATATCCGTAACCGCTTTATCGGAACATGTAACCCTGATCCTGACAGCTGGGTTGCAAAATTCATTGACTGGTGGATCGGAGAAGATGGTCTTCCAATCCCGGAACGTGATGGCAGAGTCCGGTATTGTTTTATGGACGGGGACAATGTTTCAGGTATATATTGGGGAGATACCCGTGAGGAAGTATATGAGCAATGCAAGGACATTATACACGCCTACTGGAAGCTGGAGTATGAGCAATATGGCACACCACAAGAACTGTTTATCAAGTCGGTTACTTTTATTGAAGCAAAACTTTCCGATAATGTAAAGCTGATGTCTTCCGATCCGACCTATTTGGCAAACCTTGTCAACCAGTCAGACGAACAACGCGCACGTGATCTTGACGGTAACTGGAAATACAAAGCTGCCGGAGATGATATAATAAAGCTGACTCACATGGAAGCTTTATACCGCAATTCCATGCAGATAGGTGATGGAATACGCCGGGTATCGTGTGACGCGGCATTTGAGGGTGGCGACAGTCTTGTCATGTGGCTGTGGGAAGGATGGCATATAAGAGACATATTTGTTTGCAAACTTGACAGCAAGAAAACAGTCGATACCGTAAAAGCGATGCTGGAAGAATGGCATGTAAGAGAAGAATGCTTCACCTATGACCTTAACGGACTCGGACAAATATTCAAAGGTTTTTTCCCGAATGCAATCCCATTCAACAACAAAGAAGCCGTGGAGGAGAAATTCAAATACATCTATGCGAATTTAAAATCACAAGCGGCATATCTGTTCGCACAAAAAATTATCAACCGGGAGATTTCCATTGAACCGACTCTTCTTGAACGCAAGTTCTCCGGCAAAGGGTTTGAGAAAGTTCCCCTTAGACAGATTCTCGACAAGGAAAGGAAAGCGATACGAAAGGATGAAGACAGTGAAGAGAAGGGCTGGACTATTATCAAGAAGATCATAATGAAAAAATTAGTAGGCCATTCTCCCGACTTCATAGAAGCATTGCTTATGCGAATGATTTTTGAAATTAAACATAAACGCAAACACATAAAAGGTTTAGGATTAATATGATAGCAGAGATTCTTACAAAAAAGCCTTTTGCAAGGGTTACTCCCGAAGGTTACTTGCAAGGCAGGATTACGAGCGATTTAAGAAACGCATCGTTCACAAACAATAGTGATAGGCTGACATGGCAGCTCATTTCGCAGGCTGATTTTATCCGTGAATTTTATCCTTCAGGGCACAAGATCAATTCGGAATTGTTTTACCCGGATAGACTGAAATATGACGAAGAGAAGAAACGGTTCTTCCGAGAAAAAGTGTTCCGTGCCTCTTTTCCCTTTCAGATGATAATCACCATTCAACAGCTTGTACATCTATGTGGCAATGACATTCATCATGAGCTGACCGATACCAAAGTCGATGAAAGTTCACGGGAAATATTTCTCGAATTTCAAAAAGGATGGCTGGATAAGAATATGGAGATTGCATTTTACGAATATGCCAAAAGTGTAAAAATAACGGGAGATGCAGCAATCGTATTCTATATGAATGAAGGTAAGGTATTCACCAAGAATCTTTCCTATTTTGATGGTGACACTCTTTATCCTCACTACGACTCCATAACCGGTCAAATGACACTGTTTGCCCGACGATACAGTGACTATGACGAAGAGGGAAAGGAACTCATTTCTTGGGTAGAAGTGTGGGACAATAAAAAAATGTACCGTTACCGTCAGGATAAAAGGGGAATAGTCGGAGCAATAAACAAATTGAAACAGTATTTCGGTATTGAAGGATATACATTAGTGGAAGAACACGATCATGGATTTGCCGAATGTCCGGTTGTATATTATCGGGACAAACACGGTGCCTGCTGGAGCTTTTCACAAGATAATATCGACAAGTACGAACTGGCTATTTCCCATTTGTGTCAAAACAATATGGCATACGCATTTCCGATCATGTTACTTAAAGGTGAAGATGTTGAGATTCAGGGAGATATGTATGGTGCGGTAAAAGCTATCACTATGGGGAAGGATGATGATGCAGGCTTTATGAATCGTCCCGAAGCATCACAATCATTTGAACTTCAAATTAATACATTACTTAAAATGATTTTTATGGGGAGTTTTGTTGTCATGCCTCCCGAAGTAAAGTCAGGAGATTTGCCGGGTGTTGCTATCAAGCTGATCTATTCACCATCTTTGGAAAAAGCCATGATTGACTGCAAGGAATTTGACGAATCAATAGACAAAATGAAACGGCTGTTCCTGCACGGATATGGAACAGAAAAAGGCCAACTTACCAAATTCCTCAATTTGAAAATTTTTTCGTGGGCAGTTCCATACGTCCACCAAAATGCAGCCGAATTGGTATCGAACTTGGTACAATTAGTCGGTGCCGGTATTTTATCAAAAGAAACCGGCTCGGAAGAATCCGGTTATGGGAAAAACAATGAATGGGATCGTATCATGCGTGAATATAAGGAACAGCAACAAGCTGACTTGCTATATCAACTGAAAATCAAGAAAAATGAAAGTAAAGAGGGTAATGCAAAATGATCTGTACCAAAACGCGGAGCGCGAAAGCAATCCCGTACTCCGCGCTCCGAATCCAATGTAATTATACATTGGAAAAAGCCGCCTCTGCCTACATAAAATAGACAGAGGCTTTACTTTTTTTCAACAACTTGGTTGATAAGCTTGTGTTATAACAAGTCAACTTCTACATTGCAAATGTAATGAATGAATTGAATATGACACTACTTTCGATACAATTTTTTATTATAAGGCTTTCGAGGATATTTCCGGTTAAGCTTCTTTTGCAGATCATCATTGATACTTTCATTCAGAAGGATTTTAGAGTTTAGCACCCGGACTTCTCCAGTAAGTTCCATAATAGTTTTGGATTGTGTCGCATTTTGTTTTGAAAGTTCAACATTGGCAATAGCCAGTTTGCTGCATTCTGATGCAAGATGATTGAGTTTCTTTGTGCTGATTAATGATATTCCAAACATAATAATTCTGATATTTAACCTATTAAATAATTATATTGCTGATACGGAAACTGCAAAGCATTTACAATGACCGTGATACGGTGGTAATTTGTCCCATTCCACATGAAATCCGACTTCATCGTCACAAATGTTACAAGGATAGGAGCTGCCACGCATGACAAAGAACCCTACGGCTCCACTGGCTTTAGCCTGTAATTCCCAATGCTTCATCCAACCCTCTGCCACAGCATACTCCGTCAAATCTGACAGTGCAGTCCAAGAGCTTACAGTACGTCCTACTCCAAAAGACTCCTGAACACCGAGTCTTGAAATAACCGGATAACCCTTTGAAATAGCTCTCTGTACATGCTCATTAAGCAACGGCGTTTTTACCGACTGCCTGATAGATGAAAGTAGTTTGTCTTTGGAAAGGTTCAGTAGTAGTCCGGCGGCAATGGCCGTTTCAACCTCCTTTGAAAACCGGTCAACATATTCTCTTGCGCGTTGCGTGAAGGTTTTGCTGTATGATTCTCGCGTTATATATGTTATGATTGCATCCTTATTATCCTCATGTGTCGCTACTGCCAAAGTATAAGTATAGTCTTCAATTATTTCAAGAAGGGATAAAATAATGGCATCCACCTCCTCCTGCAACTGTCTGTTTGCTGAAAAACGGAATAGTTCAGGGCTGATTTTGTACCGGTATGAAATATCTATAATTTGCTTTGCCGCCTCGATCATTACAATTTGAAGATTGGTACGCATGGATAGCTCCGCATCCAGACGTTGACGGAGGTATTCTTTGGCCTCTTCAATTTCCTTATCAGTCGGTACCCTCATTTTTATGTTCCTCCTTAATACTTTCCTTTATGCTATTCATGTTTCTTTCTTCTTCCAGTATTTTGGCATCATCTTCCAGTGATACTGGTTTCTGCAAGCCTCGTAGCCGTTCGGTAAGATCAGAGTAGCTTTTAAAAAACTCTTCCATAAACTTAACATCGGGGGTTGCGTTACTAATAAGGAAACAGACTTTGATCCATGTTTCCAAATATTCGCGAAGTTCCTTATTGTTGGCTAACTCCCGAATCCGGGAGAACATTCCGTTGTCATCCCGAAAACGCATACTCCAAAAACCTGACACTGCCTTAATGCTGATCCAGTCATGTTCACTACCATTATCCCTCGTAACAATAAAGTTACCTACCTGAATACCATTTGTTTTTTTGCTCATAATCCTATTTTTAATTTACGTTCAAATCTATCTCCAAGATTAAAAAAGTATTCCTTACCGTAAGAGTTTATACGTTCTTCATCCGATGATACTTTATTCATTTCATAAATCAAGCAACTATACCTATCATCATCAGGAAGAAGCCCTTTGCACTCTTCTCTGATATAAATATGATGCTTCCCATTTACCCAATAAAATTCAGAGAGAAATCCACCAAGAAGCATTTCAATCATTTTTTGGTGCCTGACAGACAATTCTCCTTGCACTGCTATATCCATTACAATGCTCTTACCTTCTATTGTCTTCAATTCACATGAATAGTTCAAGGCCCGAAGAATAGACATCAGCTCAACACTTAACTCTATGTGATTCATATTTTTCATACTTTTACTATTTCAAATTCATCTGCATGTTCCTTGCCAATCCAATCCCGTTTCTGATTTTCAGTTGCGCTTTCGTAGATTCTTCCTCGCTTAGACAAATGCCTTTTCCTAAAAATACCTTCTTCTCCAAGTTTGTCATAATCTCTTCTTGAAGGGGATAATCCCTTTGCCCTGCAAAAGAACAATCCCGTTTCCTTGTGTCTAAATTTTACTGCCATGCTTATTCCTCCCATGGATTTTCGTCTTCTTCCTCAACGTAAATCCGTTTTAATTTGTCTGATACTTCTTCAAGCTCACGCTTCATTTGATTTACATGAAATCCAGCTGGCATAGGGATTTCCAATGCTCCCCGTAGGTTATCTATTTTTTCAATAACCTCTGCAAATTCATCCGGTGCGATCATACTATTTGGTTCTTATTTTTAATTGTTTGATAATCTTCTCCACAGCGTCCAAGTCAAAAACAGTTGTTCTCTTCTCCATGTGGTACGTCCCCTCCAGTTTCTTCTCCCGGAACAAACGCTGGACTTGATAAATGCTCAATGACAAGCAGGCCGCAAGCCCTTCATGGGTATAAGCGTATCGTTTGCCATCTTGATAAACCGGTTTAGCGATCCTTTGCTTATAGTTACCCCGTAGGTCTTCCCGTTTCTCATAATAGAGTTTTTCCGTCAAGGCTGTTCCATACAAACCATACACCTGACCATTCGGGGTTCTTTTTTTACGATAACCGGCTTCCGAAAGAATACGTCCGAATACTGTCACATTCTCTTCTTTGGCATTATTGTCCCTACACCATTTGCAATATTTCCGGTACAGAATGGCCGAAGACATCCATTTGGGTTCAATATCGGCAATTTCCTCATAGCGGCACAGATAGTTCATTTGATACATGAACTTCATTACGGTACTACTTTCCGACTGATATTCATCCATGACATTTTCAAGCTCCTTACTGTCTGTCAACTTATAACCATTGGCGATAAAACGGTCACGGCCTTCCAATATCCAATTGAATATAGCCGGGTATTCGGCTTCCAAATCCCGTGACAGTTCTTTTTTCTGCCGGGCTTTGGGTATCTCCACTTCAAAGGGAATAATGCAAATACGCCGCCTCATTCCATAGCTCCAGTCTTTCAAATACGGCATTTGGTTGGCATTTGCCATAAGCAGAGGAATATTGTAAGCAGTGAAGTTATCGCCATAGATAGGCCGGGCTTCGGTAGGTTCACCACTGATAAGGCTCTTCAACGTGTCACTATCCTTACCAAACTCTAACGCTTGTATTTCAGAACAGTAGTTCAACCGCTTGCCATTAATGAAAGCGATATTTTTTTTTCTCTCATTTCCAGTAATCAATGCACCTATGCCGAAATTGCTGACATTCTCCCGGCCAAGTATGCCCATGATCGTTTCAAAGACTACACTTTTGCCATTGGAGCCGGAGCCACGAAGAACAAGCATAGTTTCCATTTTCGCCACACGCCGGTCAACAAAAATACTTCCAAGAAACTCCTGCAAAACTTTTTGCATGTTTTTGTCCGGCAAAACTTCATCCAGGAACATTCTCCAAAGAAAGACATGCTCTTCCGGCTTGTAGTCATAGGGAACACATGTAGTCTGTACCCAACGGCGGTTGAAAGAATGTGCACGGCGAGCATTCATATCAAACACACAGTTATTGAACACCACAATGGCATTATCAGGCTTCAAGGCTTTTCCTGCCACCACACGCTTACAGACTTTCAGTACACCCTCCACACGGGAATAATCACCATTGGGCATTTTGCATTTACGCATCAAGTCATATATCAGATTGCCAAAATCATCCCATGCCATCTCTTCATATATCCGGCCACTGAAATAGTAAGGCGTACCATTGAACTTACAAATCGAAGATCGTATAATGGCTGCACGCATCAAGTCCTGCACAGCGTCAACACGCGCTGCACTTTTGGACTCTTGTAAGGCGGCATCCAGTTTCTCGCCTTTCATAAGCCCGAAGACCTCATTTAACAACTTCCTATACTTTCCCTTCTCCATGTACAATCTATGAATTTGAATACCCGGCACGGGTTAAGGCCTCAACCATATATACTGACAGATTATTTATAGCAACATCTCCTGAATATCCAAATCGCCACAAATCAGTACGCCAGTCCTCTAAAGATGTGTCACAAGGTATATGATATTTTTGCATAATATCTCGCATCACCGCACAATCTTCATATCTTTCCTCTTCCTGCGCTTTTCTGAACACAGAAACAAAAACGTATCGCCCATAATCAAACAATATAGACTCAAACTTATTCATACCACCGTTTTTATACCCGAAAACAAAGCATTTCTACTGTTTTTATGCTATTTTTCAAGTGTTTTATGCCACAAATATAGCTTATTTTCTACATAATTACCATATAAATACTATTATTTTCTACTTAAAATATAGAATAAACACGCTTTTTTGAAGTCTTTTTGCCATGTTTTTATTCGTTGCATCATTGAAGACCAATAATCGCAAAATATTGATAAACAAAGGATAACTACTCTATTTCAATAGGAAATACAGATGGAACATTCTCTCTGATATGTATGGTTTATGTAGGGTTTTAAAGGCAACTATACATATATAACATATTGAAATACAAATCAATGGAAAAATAGTGCATAGTATGTATAGTTTTTTATGCAAACCATATTATATATATTTTTTTCCCATACGCAATTTACATATAAACTATACATACTATACATTAAATTTCCATTGACCTAATAATGAATGATTTACACATGTATAGTTATGAAGTAAACTATACATATACTATACATTTTCAGAAGTAAAACTATACATCGGACATTCACTTTTGTAATTTATCATTGGAAAAGCCTTAAAAACATCCATTATTGGCTCCAAAAAAGAAAAAAAATAAAAATCTTGACCGGGATTGAAACACGCTTGGTGTCTTGGGTAGCCGGGGGGGGGTGCCCTCCCTGCTTTCATTATCCAGTTGACCAGCAAAGAAGGAGAAAAGCCGCGCTTTGCCTTGATTCTCTTTATATTATACCTATAATATTAAATATTATCCGGCTTTTCCGCTTCTTCTGCTTTCCGCTTTGCTCGATCAGCTATAAAAAGGCTGCATCTATAACACTGCAAAGGCAGATAATAATGTACTGTTTCCTCTTCTTCCGTATTTTCGTCCTTCTTCATCTGTTGTAAATCGGCTATTTTCATTAATACATCTGCACGATCTTTTCCCCTCAAATAAGGCAAAGTTTGTTCGAGACCTGACAAAACCGCGTCTTTATCTCGGTATTGTACAACATTCCCGGCTTTTTCTTCCTCTTCTGTTTCTGTGTTTTTCTTTTTCTTCTTGTTTTTGGGGCTGTCATTGTCAGGAAGGAAGGCCGCGCGGTTATCTTCAAAAGACCGTATTAGTTTATTAATGCCGGGTTTATCCTTTGCAAGCTGGGCGGCTCCGCGTTGCGCTGTTTCTATCTTTGTAGATCGTGGTCTAAATATAGTTGCGTATGCTTCGCCACGACTGGCGCCGGATGCTACAAGCATACAAAAGAAAACATCATCCGGGGTTAATTGGTAAATTTGCTGTAAATCTGTCACGCGTTTACTATACACCATATAAAACGATATAAAAGGGGTTATTATATTGGCGTCTCGCGCTCTGTAACTTGCTACAAAGTTAAACAAAGGCTATAAATAAAGCAAATAAGTATATTTAAAGCTGCATATTACAAATATTTCCTTACTTCTTAAATACTTTATATTTATCATTATATTATTTATTAATATGTTGATTATCAATATATTATATCAATATTAATAAATGTAAAAACGGAGCATTTTCTTAAAAATAAAAGTACATTTTGTTTTGTATTACAAATATTATTCGTATCTTTGTAATACAGAAAAGGAGATAAACGGTTAACGTCTTCCACACTTTCCCGTTTTTACTTCTTCTTTGGTTGAATGTTTAATTTAAAATATAAGATCATGGAAGTATTACTAAACTTACAAAACAAAAATGTAACGTTAAACGCCGTACATGTAGCCCTGGAGGGCACAAACTGTTGCAACCGTTTGAAGGTTCATTTTGATGTATTTCAAGAAACAGCGAAAAAGGCCGCTATTATAAGACTATCAACGGCAAATAGTTTTGAACTGATTCACTATCAGGATAAACATATAGCGTTGTTAATTCCTTTTGATCGTATTCAAAAGATTTCATACTAATAAAAAACCGGGTCGAGTTTGGCGACTCTTCCCGGCCTCCCTTTAAACTTTGCGTTTATCGGCTAACGTCTTCCACAACGTTAAATGCAAAGTTAAGGGAAAAACAAAGATAAACCAAGTTTCACCCTTTAAATTTTGTATTATGACAACTACAAATAGACTTTGTTACACAGTATCAAAAAGATATATTCAAGCCGGGACAACCT
Source organism: uncultured Phocaeicola sp. (assembly GCF_948499155.1). NCBI lineage: Bacteria > Pseudomonadati > Bacteroidota > Bacteroidia > Bacteroidales > Bacteroidaceae > Phocaeicola > uncultured Phocaeicola sp. Next base: position 93,011 of record NZ_CAOOSE010000004.1, read on the forward strand.
TTAAAATCAATGTTAAAATATTACTGGCTGATGATTGCAAAAATAATATATGCGATTGGAGTATAACGGCGGATATTTACGAACAACGCAAAAACGGGCGTTTCGTTTGGTGTGCTGGTGGTTGCTGCCATGAAGAAATACTAAAGCGTTTCCCACAGTTTAAAATGTTCGTTGATCTTCATTTGTCTAATCATTACGGCGCGCCAATGTACCCAGTTGAAAACGGTTTTTACCATATTACGAACAGCAGCAAAGAAACTGCAATTAACTATTTGCGTATCACGGAAACGGAATATAATTTGCTTTATCAGGCAGAAGATAAACAATACTTTAAATACCTTCTTTATACGCTTGGTATCGTTGAACGCTGGAAAAGAGAATCTAACGAGGCTTTAAAAAAGCTGGAAGAATTAACCGGGCAAACATGGGAAAACCCATATAAGCCGGAAAACGAACGTTTTACTTTGAAATTGACGGACGAAGAACGTACAACTATAACTAACAGAATAAACGATGGTTATTATCGCCCTGAAGCTGTACAAGCGCGAAAAGACGAAGAAAAGCGCAAAGCATACGAGAAAAAACGCGCTGAAATAATTAACGATTGCAAAAAGAAACAACAAAAGGCCGAAAATGAAAAGCGGGTTATGTTGGCCGTTCTTGATGCTGGGTTATCAGTTAATAATGTGATATATTACGATCATAGTAACGAGCTTGTTTTTAATTGGAAAGACTACGAAACAAAAGTAACGGAGAACGATTTTAATAAATTCGTTTCCAGTGTTAACCGTTCTTTGTTGCCTGCTGGCATAACTTTTAAAATGAAATAGCCATGGCAAAATACACGATAACCAATCAAAAAGAATTGCGCCGGTCTTTTTGGGAGTTCTGCAAAGAGTTCGGAGGCGAATTTGAAAGAGAAGCCAACAAAAAGAAACATTCTTTTAAACTGGATTTTAATATAGCTTTCGGAGAATATAAAGACGGACTTTGTAAAGATGGTATTATATCGCAAAGTTTATACCAACGTGCAACACTTTATTAATAATAAGCTATGTTTTGTTTTATGCTGCTTTTATTCGGTGCCGTGGTGTTTATCTCCGGCACCGATCCCAAGAAATTAAAAGACTTCATAAATAAAAACGATCAATCAGACAAATTTTAAATTTATGGAGAAAAAGATATTATATCATATTGGGTTATATGGATTTAGAAAACTTATAGTTTATGTAATTAAGGATAACGGGGATAATACATCTATTGTTAGCCTTAACAAAGACGGTTCATTTCCTAAACACGTTTGGAACTGTAATTTGCATAACATAAACGAATAATACAAATATTCCACCGCGCCGGACGGTTTTCCGGCATTCCTTTAAACTTTTATATTATGACTACTTATATAATAGAATCCCCAAACGGAGAAACGCACAAATTAGAAGTATTCCGTACCGCAACCGGATTTAGTGTTTATGTTGATGGCTCAAATATATGTGAGAGTATAACGGAGGAAGATTTTTTGCAAGAGCTTGAAAACCCTACTTTCTAACATGGTGGGCGTAATTATTTGGCTAATAGTAGTTTTATTAATCTGCTTTAGCGTGTTTGGCGGTCTTTGGCTGCTTCCTATTTACTTGCTTTTTTGCCTTGCTTTAGGCTTTTACTTTGGTGTAAAATATCTAACTATTTAATGTTATGAATGAAAAAGAATTTAACGGCCTCATTTTGGCCGAATTGGTTAAAATAGCAAACGACGTTTTTACAAATGAAATAGAAATAGCTCCCGGTACCTATACCGCCGCGGAGCTTGCAAAACTGAAAGATGCCAACGGGAACGAGATAAATATAAAATATCTTTGCGTTGATGCCAAACTAAATATAACGGATTTTAGGACTGTACAAATAAACAGCTTTAAATGTTCCTTTCCAGTGGATCAGGTTTTTAATCTTGTTTGGCAATTTGAAAAGCTGATAAGCACCAAACAAGCCAATAAAACAAGGTTTACCAAAATAGAAGAGCGCGAAAATATTGTTTGCTCCTTTGATATGTGGATTATAAAGGAACATCTAAATATCACTAAATTAGTAACAAAAGATCCTTTAAGACCGGCATTTAATTATATTTATCTTGATCCTTACAAATCGGCTTTAGTTGCTTCTGACGGGCGTACATTAAAAGAATACCCCGTAATTATTGAAACATCCGGGCTTTTACCTGACGGTCTAAAATTATTTATCAATCCCAAACATTTAAAAGAAATGGTTGGCCGGTGTTCTGTTTGTGTTTGTAATCAGGACGGCGGCAATATTACAGAAATAACCAACGACAAGAAACAAACCTTTGTTTGTGATTTTGCCGGATATTTCTCTAATTACCGGCTTGTGTACCCCCATCTTTCAAAAGACGGATTTATAAAGATTCAGAAAAGCGAATTAAAAGCGGTTGCCGGTTTTGTAAAAGAAATAGCCAAACGAAACAAAAAAAGCGGTTTTTCACTTCGTACTATTGCCGGAGATAATAAAGTTTATTTATCTTATAATGATGCAGACAGTAACGGACACAAAGAACTTTGTGCAACATTGGAAAAAGCCGCTTTAATTGATATAAAGTTAGGTTTCTTTGCATCAAACGTTATCCCCTTGCTTTCCGGCTGGACTGGTGGCGTGTGGCTGGTTGCACCTGATCGGGCGGCGGTCTTTGATGATAAGACGGCGCGTATAGGTGTGGTTATGCCTGCATTTATAAATGATTCTATTTGCCCGAACTTAAAATGTAATATAAAGGCTTTAGATCGCGCCAAAGCTCCGATCATCCCGGAAAAAGAACCGGTAAGAGAACCGGGAACACATTTACCGGCCTTATATGTGGATGCACAAACGAAAACACCGGCGTTTGTCTTTGCTTTGGTAGCTCTGATAGATTTTATTTCCCGTTGGTTTTATCAGGATCAAATAAACAAAGCATTACAGAGGCTAACAATGTTAACCGAACTATCCGGCATTTCTTTGCCTGAACTATTAACCGAACCAGTAAGCGAAGAAACAAACGCAAATGTACCCGAACCAATAACAGAGGATGAACCAGTACGCGCATACACACCCGAACTATTGTATATTGATCGGCCTTTGGTTTTCCCGGTGCCTATCTTCATACATAAACATGAACGAACTATCAGCCGAATCGTTGTGCCCGAACTATTGAATCACCAATGTATAGCGTTACTGTTTGTTTCCATGATGTTACCCGAACTATTACGGCGATATGTTTGGGGAACAATCCGACCAAAGGCAAATGCAGATGAACTATTTTGGGGCGATTTCAGACGTTTTCACACCAAAGGTAATCATCGAATCAGAGACGGAACAAAAGAGGCAAACAAACCTAAATTATAGCCATTTCAAACGAATTATTACATATATCAATGAATCATTATGGAAGAGAATAAACAAGCCAAAAGAAGTTATCGCCGAAACAAACCGGTTACGAAAAGTAAGGTCTATGCTATTAGACTGGATATTGATTTGGTTGATTTTGTCAGAGAGCAACCAAACATGAGTAAATTTATTAATGAACTGATCCGAAAGGAGAAGGAAAATACCCAAAAGTATGAATGAAAAATCAAAAGCTTTTGAACTGATAGAATTTGTTTGGAACAATGAAAAGACTGATTCTTATTTACGAGTCAACATAGCCATGTATGAAGCAGTAAAGTTGGCTATAATATCTCAAATGAAATTCAATAAAGAGGATTTTCAGAATATATTTTCAAAATTCAGCGGTGGTTACTGGTTTGGAGTCAACGCCAACGGTAAGGGCTATGGTGAAAATTTCTATCGGAAAGCTGTTACTTCGGGAAATATTTCAGCCTGCCAAAGCTATGAAGCATTCTGCAATATTAAACCCTTCATAGACTCCAAAGGCAGAAGGTTATGCAAAGGGGCAATGTACCGGGATAATGAGAAACGTTATAGGGTGACGGGAGATACTTACCACCGAAAGAAGCGGTACAACAATGTTACAACGCTTTCGGCATAAGGGTTGGCTTAGGTGATAATTGGGAAGATATTTATGATGGTTGGAATAAAGAAATGAAATAAAAATGAAAGACTTACGTATAGCATTCTTGGCAAAATACCCCAAATATGAAATTATACTCAACATGTATAGTCGGGCAAATGATTGCCCGGCAACATGGGAGAATCTTTCAAAAGTCCGATTGCAGACTTTTGTTGATTATATGGAAGAACGGCTGGCACCAAACTCTGTTCGCCAATATGCCGCCAAATTAAAAGCTGTATTGAACTTGTATAATGAAGAGGTTGAGCTACCTAAAGACTATAATAAAATCCTTTCAGTAAAAAATGTGAGAAGCACTAATGTTTGGCTTACTGATGAAGAACTTGAACGAATTATCACCTATGCTCCCAAGAATACCAACGAACAATTGGTACGCACACAATTTTTAATAGGCGCCTTTACCGGTTGCCGTCATAGTGACTATACACGGTTGAACAACCGTAATATAGTGGGTGGAATGATCTCTTATGTCAGCCTAAAAACTAAAACTCATGCCACGGTGCCATTGAAGCCAATCGTGAAAGAGCTACTAACAAATTTACCTAAAGAAGAAGTTAGTGATCCGACATTCAACAATAATATCCGTAATATTTGCCGGAAAGCCGGAATCACAGAGGCGGTTAAAGTATTCAAGGCCGGAAAGGAAGTGGAAGGTGAAAAATGGGAATTTGTTTCAAGCCACACGGCACGCCGGAGTTTTGCAACCAATTTGTATTTACGCGGTGCCGATTTATACTCAATAAGCCAAATGATGGGACATGCAAGCGTGGAAATGACTCAAAATTATCTTTGCTGTGGTCTCCGTGAACAATCGGCACAAGTTATGGAGTATTTTAAATGAAACAAGCCACGCTAAATATCGGTAGAACTATTTTAGCGTGGCTTTCTTATACTATGACAAAATCCGTTCCAGCATCTCAAAGTCTTTTTCCACTTCGGCATTCAGAACTTTAGCATATTGTTGTGTGGTGCGTACATTTGTATGACCGAGCATTTTACTCACATTTTCCATTTTAACCCCATTGTTCAGGCACATTGTCGCAAATGTGTGCCTGCTCATGTGAACGGTCAAATTTCTATCAAGCCCTGCATAATCAGCAACTATTTTAAGCCGCAAATTGTATTGTTGATTACTGATAATCGGAAGCACATAATCATATTTTTTCAATATTTCCATTGCAGGAGACAGTAATACGATAAAATAGTTTTCTTCTGTCTTTAAACGAATATCCAATATAACATACTTATTGCCGCGTTTTTGTACGTCACGTTTGAAATTGAATTTAGCAAGATCAGCATAGGATATTCCAGTATATGCCTGAAAAATAAAAAGGTCACGGACTCTACAGATCGTTTCCGAGTCTATTTGAGCATCTTTCACTTTCTTCAATTCTTCGGCAGTCAAATATTTCCTGATGGCATGTTTGCCACGGGAAAAACGCTCACCCTTATACGGATCATTTTTTAGCAAATCAAACTTTATGGCCTCGTGGATATAACGTTTGTTACGTTTATGATAGTTATATATTGTCGGCTGTGAATAGCCCTTAGCATGTAACCAATCATCATACAATGTGATATTGGCTTTTGTGAGATCAGAAAAATATATTATTCTGTCAAATTCACGTAATGAGGCCGCAAATGTCCGATGGGAAGCTTTGGTACTTTCCGTTATATCTCCACGCTCTTCAATTCTTCTTTCTACAAAGTCAACAAAACTTTCTGATTTATTGGTATATCTCAAAAATCTATCCAGCTTATCAAAATCAAAAACTTCCTTTTTGCTGATAAGTTCATTAATCCAATTTTGGATAACCCGGAGTTGTTCATCAAGACACTGGTTCAATTGAATCATTTCAACCGAATTGATTATCTTCTTTCGATCATTCCATTGGTCGGAATAGACTTTAACGCCGGTTCCGATCCATTTTCTCTTACCTTCGCTCAAAACTTCAATTTGAACGAGTCCCTTGTGTGTCTTTGTCGCAACCTTTTTACGGTCAAAGACGAATCTCATTGTCGGATATTTCATATTCTTTTGAGTTTTGGTATCTACTGATTATCGCTACAATTTAAAAATGGTATCAAAGGCGGTATCATTATAGGTGAAAATATCGGTAAAAATCGGGAAATACTGGTAAGTTTCCGGTAAATATGCACCCAATTTTTATATATTCTCCATCTACTTCCAATGCCTTAATTGTCTGATACACAACAAAAAAGGGAGTAACTAATGTTACTCCCTTTCGCGGTGCGTACGGGACTCGAACCCGTGACCCCATGCGTGACAGGCATGTATTCTAACCAACTGAACTAACGCACCAATATATTTTATGACTGAAAAAGTTGCGGTGCGTACGGGACTCGAACCCGTGACCCCATGCGTGACAGGCATGTATTCTAACCAACTGAACTAACGCACCAATATGTTTTATAACTGAAAAAGAAGCGGTGCGTACGGGACTCGAACCCGTGACCCCATGCGTGACAGGCATGTATTCTAACCAACTGAACTAACGCACCAATTTCTCAATCTGTTTCTTTCAATGCTTTCTCTCTCGATTGCGGGTGCAAAGGTACGCAATAATTTGAAACCTGCAAATGTTTGGATGTTTTTTTTCTGAACTTTTTTCGATTAGGCCTGATAGTGAATCATTTACATTTTAAGAAAAATATTTTTTCAAAAAAAAGAGTGAGGAGATACTTCTTTATTGGATTTTATTCCGTATATTAGTATTACAATTTTAAAAAAGAGAAAAAGTTTACTATGGATATGCGTGTTTTTCAGATAGAGTCTAGTAGGGTATTGCCGAAGAGAGGAGATATACTGATTTCATCTCCTTTTTTTCAAGACCATGAATTGACTCGGTCGGTAGTGTTGCTGCTGGATCATAATGAGCAAGGTAGTATGGGATTAATGGTGAATAAAAATTTTCGTAACCCTTTATCGTTGAATGACTTGTTGCCTTCACTGGAATTTGCACAACCTGTGCCTATATATAAAGGAGGGTTGGTTAGTAGAGATACTATTTTTTTCCTGCATACGTTGGAAAAATTGAAGGGGGCGATTCCTTTGTCTAATGGACTGTATGTGAATGGTAATTTTAAAAAAGTGGAGAAATATATTCGTGAAGGTAAACAGGTAGAAGGTGTATTCCGGTTCTTTTTGGGATATGTCGGATGGGAGAAAGGTCAACTGATGCAGGAGATAGAGGAGAAATCATGGCTGATAGTGGACAGTAGCAAGGAGGTATTGTTGGACTTGGATTCCTGCGATTTATGGCATACTATGCTTACTAAATTGGGAGGTAAATATGCTGTTTGGGCACGTTATCCTCAATTCCCGATGCTTAATTAGGAGTTTAGTTTTTGGAACATTATCACATCGCGATAGCCTTTGCCGGTATGCATCCAGTCTTTTAATAGTGCACATTCCTGATAGCCGCAAGTGGTAAATAGTTTGCGGCAGGGGGTGTTTGCACTCTCTACATACGCAAACAGCTGATGGATGCCTAAGTAATGAAAACAGTGGTCTTCAAGGAGAAATAGTGCCTGTCTGCCTATTCCTTTTCTTCGTTGTGTCTCGTCTATGACGATGCCTACTTCCGCACGACTGTGCAGTGGGTCGAAATTGCAAATATCTACAATTCCTACCACCTGTCTGTCACGATTTTCAATCATCAGTCGGAGTTGACGGTCTGTAAACAAATCATTTTGTGTTTGCTCAATGTATTGTTTTAAATGAAAACGGGAATAAGGCCCTGTGGTATTACTGATATCCCATAAATCCACTATGTTTTCGAAACGGAACATACAGTCCAGGTCTTCCGGCTCGGGAGCACGGAGCTTAACACCGTTTTGTTCTAATTTCTGTGCCATTATTTTTCCTCCTTTTCCTCTTTCCATAAGTCGAGTTCATCCCATACACGTTTGCGGGTGGGAACACAGAACAAGGAAGCTATGAGAGACATGGCAGCACAAAAAAGGCCGGTGGTATTGAGTGTGAGGTAGTAGAACGACAAGTTTGTCAATACAGGTACTACCAATAGTCCTAATCTGATTTCACTCCAGCGACGATAGCTGCTCAGGGCATAGGGTAGTGAGAGTTGTTTGACACGTTTTACCAACGACAGACTGAATAATCGAAGTGATAAAGGGATTAATCCTACAGTCAGCAGGATACCGATTGTTTGTAGTATATAGTCCATGCGGGTATCTCCGGCATAATTTCCTTCCGTCATTATGCCCGTTTCGTAGAGGATGACTAAAACTACAGGTAATATCCACATCATGATATATTCTGCCTGAAGGTATTTCACTGTTTTATTTATTCTTTCTTTCATTGTGTCTCTTTAATTTGAATAATTATACTGTTCCTGTAAATAGTGTACGGTTTGCAATGGAACGCCCCAAAGTAACCTCATCTGTATATTCCAACTCATCGCCAATGGAAATGCCACGTGCGATGACGCTGAGTTTGACATTGGTATCTGCTAATTTGCGGAAAATATAGAAGTTGGTTGTGTCTCCTTCCATGGTGGAGCTAAGTGCCAGAATCACCTCTTTCACTTCGGTGTTTTTGACGCGTTCCACCAGACTTTCTATTTGTAAGTCGGAAGGCCCTATGCCGTCCATTGGTGAGATTACCCCGCCCAGTACATGATACAGTCCTTTGTATTGTTGTGTAGCCTCTACAGCCATTACGTCACGGATGGTCTCAACCACACAGATGGTGGAGGCGTCACGTACCGGATTTGAACAAATACGGCATGTCTCGGTATCTGATATGTTATGGCAGACTTTGCAATATTTCACCTCGTGTTTTAAGGTAATGATGGCATTGCCAAACGCTTCTACAGTAGCCGTATCCTGCCGCAGAAGATGAAGGACGAGGCGCATGGCCGTTTTCCGTCCCACGCCCGGCAGTTTGGCAAATTCTCCTACTGCTTTTTCTAATAATATAGAAGGATATTGTTGATTCATCGGTTAAATTCCTATATAATGGCTGCAAACTTACGGAATTTAAGTGATTTTGCGTACATTTGCAGTCAAAAAAATAACATGAACGGAATTTATATTCTGCTGACTATATTTCTTTATTTCGGAATGTTACTGCTTGTGGCTCGTCTCACCGGCAAGGATTCCGATAACGATGCTTTCTTCCGTGGCAACCGCCGTTCTCCTTGGTATATTGTTTCTTTTGGTATGATTGGTGCTTCGTTGTCGGGAGTTACTTTTGTCTCTGTCCCGGGCATGGTGCGTGGCATTGATATGACTTATATGCAGACCTGTATGGGCTTTTTTGTCGGTTATCTCATTATAGCCCATATATTGTTGCCGCTTTATTATAAACTAAATCTTACCTCGATTTATTCTTATTTGGGTGATAGGATTGGGAGACATTCCTATAAGACAGGCGCTTCTTTTTTTCTTCTTTCGAAGATAATAGGAGCGGCGGCGCGTCTTTATTTGGTTTGTCTGATTCTTCAGCATTATGTGTTCGGGGCATTCGGTGTGCCATTTGCTGTGACGGTGATAGGCATTGTGCTACTCATCTGGCTGTATACACGTAGAAGTGGTATACGCACGATTGTATGGACCGACAGTTTGCAAACTCTATGTCTTTTGCTGGCATTGGGGCTTATATTGTATAATGTGGCGGGGCAGCTCAATCTTGATTTTTCGGGAGTGGTACAGGCTATTAAAGACAATGGGCATAGCCGTATCTTCGTTTTCGATGATTGGCACTCCAAGCAGAACTTTTATAAACAGTTTTTTAGCGGCATCTTTATCACGATTGTCATGACAGGACTGGATCAGGATATGATGCAGAAGAACCTGTCATGCAAGAGTTTGCGTGAAGCGCAAAAGAATATGTATTGCTACGGCATTTCTTTTGTGCCTGTTAATCTCCTGTTTTTGTCATTGGGCGTTTTGCTATTGTTGTTGGCAAACCGGATGGGAATAGCGCTGCCGGCAGGAGGAGACGATATTCTTCCCTTGTTTGCAGCAGAGGGGCATTTGGGATATGCAGTCCTGATTTTCTTTACCATTGGGATTATTGCAGCGGCTTTTTCGAGTGCTGATTCTGCATTGACTGCTTTGACCACCAGCTTTTGCATCGATATTATGGGTATCGGTCATTTGTCTGAACCGGAAGCGGAAAAACGCAGGAAGATAGTTCATTTCTGCATTTCAGTAGTTTTTATCGGGTTCATTCTGCTATTTAAGGCGGTGAATAATAAGAGTGTAATAGATGCGATATATGTTATAGCCTCCTATACTTACGGGCCGTTGCTGGGACTGTTTGTGTTCGGACTGTTTACCAAGTTGCAACCGCGTGACCGCTTTGTGCCTTATGTGGCGATAGCATCTCCGCTGGTATGTTATATTATCGACAGGGTGGTGTTTTGTTACACCGGTTATCAGTTTGGCTACGAGATGTTAATGTTCAATGGCTTTTTGACTTTTATGGGGCTGACTTGTTTAAGTATTAAAAACAAAAAAAGATATGGAAATACTCAGTGCAGAATTTGTAATAAGTAATACAAAAGTAGATAAGTGTCCGCAGGACAATTTGCCGGAATATGCTTTTATAGGCCGTTCCAATGTGGGCAAGTCTAGTTTGATAAATATGCTGACCAAACGTCCCAAGCTGGCGATGACTTCATCTACTCCGGGAAAAACGTTGCTTATCAATCACTTTTTGGTGAATAAAGAATGGTATTTGGTGGACTTACCGGGTTATGGATTTGCTTTAAGAGGTAAGAGGCAGGTAGATAAGATTCAGAAAATTATAGAAGATTATATTCTGGAACGCGAGCAAATGACAAATCTGTTTGTATTGATAGACTGTCGTCTGGAACCGCAGAAAATCGATTTGGAATTTATGGAATGGTTGGGAGAAAACGGAGTTCCTTTTGCTATCATATTTACTAAAGCAGATAAATTGACGGGAGGAAAGGCGAAGGATAATGTGAATAAATATCTGAAGAAACTGAGTGAACAATGGGAAGAACTGCCTCCTTATTTCTTGTCTTCTTCCGAAAAGAAACTGGGACGCAAAGAAATACTGGATTATATAGAAAGTATTAATCAGAGTATGAAGGGGTAGGGTTTTTCTATTTGAACTATAGTCTCCATTCACCATAGGAGTGTATCAAAACTAAACCGGCCTATCCCATCGTCAGCTGTAGGGGCAGGGTTTGCCTGCCCGAAGACACAAAGTAAACTGTTTTCGGGCGAGCGAATCTCGCCCCTACGAACTAAACGACAGCATTATCCACGTTTCGACACATCCTCGTGGCAAATGGAAACATAGGTTGGCTTTATTTCTCAGAAAGTCCGATTCTTTTCAAGTCGTCTTCTACTGATGTGGACCAGAAAACTTGGGGTAACTCGTCCTTCATTGGCTAGAGCCTTGTCGGAACTTGTCAATGAAGGTAAAATTGCACGATAGGAATTCTTACTTCCGGGAAGCCCCCCATCTGTAACTTTTTACTGAAAATACGTTAAATAACAAAAGCGAATATGCAGTAATCCCTCATTCTCTTTCTTTAAAGGATAGAATATAAAAAAACGAGGATATTATGAAAAAGTTAACTTATTTTTGTGGAATCATGCTGGCTGTTACTTCTTTTATGTTTCAGTCATGTGACGATAGTGATGGATATTCAATCGGTGATATTGCTGTTGATTGGGCTACAGTGGAAGCTAAAGACAGTCACACTTATTCACTGACAGGTGATACGTGGGGGACTATGTGGCCTGCTGCATCGGCTTTTCCTTGGTCGCCGGAAGATGGAGAACGTGTCGTTGTCGTATTCAATCCGTTGTATGATGATTTTCAAGGATATGATTGTGCTGTCAAGATAGAGGGGATTCGCTCCATCCTGACTAAAGATATCGAGGAGCTTACAGAAGAAAACGATGCGGAATTTGGGAATGACCCTATTTATATTGAGAAGAAGAATATGTGGATAGGCGGCGGGTATATGAATATTGTTTTTATACAGAATCTGCCTGCACGGGAAAAGCACCGCATCAGCTTGGTGCATACAGCTCCTCTTGCTCTGGATTCCGAAGGCTATCTTACACTGGAATTGCGCTACAATACATACGATGATATGACCGGCTTTTACGGGAATGGAGCTGTTTCATTTAACCTCAATTCTATCGAGGCGCTTCCCGGGATGAAAGGTATTAAGATAAAATTGAATTCGGCTGTAAACGGTGAAGTGACAGTTCCTTTCGAGCTAATGAATGAGCCGATTCCGAATGAAGCAAAGCAGATGGATTTTTCAAAAATGGAAATCAAATAATCAGGGTTTAAAGAGAGAGTTTGTGACCGTGTGTCAAGAGCGAAATGACTTTGGAATACGAGGGATATTTCGAGCTCTTGGCACACTTTTTTTAAGCTGTCTACACACTCTAACTGAATCTTTTTTCTCCATTTCAGTATTATTTCAGAATTATCTTGTTTCTTTGCCTGTCATAAATATCAAGGATTATGAAGATATTATTAGTTGAAGATGATGTCAATTTGCGTGAAATTGTTCAACGTTCATTAGAGCAAGAACGCTATATAGTAGAGGTGGCTCCTGATTTTCGGACAGGTATCCAAAAAATAGAGGATTATAATTATGATTGTATCCTGCTGGATATCATGTTGCCCGATGGTAATGGATTGGATTTGCTTGAGCAGCTCAAAGAGATGCGTAAACGTGAGAATGTGATTATTATTTCGGCAAAAGATTCTTTGGAAGATAAGGTTTTGGGATTAGAGCTGGGGGCGGATGATTATTTGCCGAAACCTTTTCATTTGGCAGAACTTAATGCACGTATCAAAAGTGTAATCCGACGGAATCAGCAGAACGGTGAAATCACCATAAAATATGGAAATATAGAAGTCTTTCCTGATAAATACTGTGTGAAGGTGGGTGGTGAAGAGCTGGAGTTGAGTCGTAAAGAGTATGACATTTTAGTCTACTTCATGAATCGCCCGGGACGTTTGGTTGACAAAAATACGATGGCTGAATCTGTTTGGGGAGACCATATAGACCAAGTGGATAACTTTGATTTTATCTATGCTCAGATAAAGAACCTAAGAAAACGTTTGAAGGAAGCCGGGGCGACTCCTGAGCTGAAAGCCGTATACGGACTGGGTTATAAAATGGTTATGAGCTGATGAAGTTGATATATTACATACTGATTCGCATTTCGCTTGCCCTGACTGTCATCTTGACCGGGTGGGCTGTCTTTTTTTATATCACCGTCATGGATGAAGTCAATGACGAGGTGGATGATGCACTCGAGGACTATTCGGAAACTATAATTATCCGTGCGTTGGCAGGGGAGGAGTTGCCGTCCAAGAATACAGCTTCCAATAATCAATACTTCTTGAAGGAAGTGACAGAAGAATATGCCGACAGCCGTGAAGATATACTTTATAAAGACTCGATGGTATATATTCCTGAAAAAGGGGAAACCGAACCGGCACGTATCTTGACTACACTTTTCAAAGATGATGGAGACCGTTTCTTTGAATTGACGGTTGCAACTCCTTCTATCGAAAAGGATGACTTAAAAGAAGCCATTACGGGGTGGATTATATTTCTGTATGTCATTATGTTGCTTATTATCATTGTGATAAGCGTGTGGGTGGTTTATCGTAATATGCGTCCGCTTTATGTGCTGTTGCATTGGTTGGATAAATATAAGATTGGAGCGAAGAATGAACCTTTGCAGAATCCTACTCATGTTTCGGAGTTTAAGAAGTTGAACGAAGCGGCTATTCGTTATGCGGAGCGCAACGAAAGGCTGTTTGAGCAACAAAAGCAATTTATTGGCAACGCTTCTCATGAGATGCAAACGCCCCTTTCCATTTGCCTCAATCGTCTGGAAATGCTGATGGAGGATGAGGCTCTTTCTGAAATTCAACTGACGGAACTGATGAAGACTCATCAGACCTTGGAACATATCACGAAATTGAATAAAACTTTATTGCTACTTTCCAAGATTGAGAATGGACAGTTTTCGGACTCTTCTCAGGTAGAGGTTAATCACTTGGTTAAGCAATATCTGACTGATTATAAAGAGGTGTATGCCTATCGTCATATCGAAGTACAGGTAGAAGAAGAAGGAACGTTTTCTGTTACTATGAATGAAATGTTGGCTGTGGTGTTATTTACCAATCTGCTGAAAAATGCTTTTGTGCATAACATAGAGGGTGGACATATTCGGATTGTCATTACAGAACACAGCATCATATTCTGCAATCGGGGGGTGGAGACAGCACTGGATAGTCGTCATATTTTTGAACGTTTCTATCAAGGAGAAAAGAAGGAAGGTTCTACCGGCTTGGGGCTTGCTCTAGCCGATTCTATTTGTAAAATGCAAGGCATGTATTTACATTATTATTATCGGGAAGGGAAGCATTGTTTCGAAGTAAGAGTATGATGAAACGGAACATTTATTCGGAATAAAATGTTGAGGATAACAAGTAAATAAGTATCTTTGTACATTATCATTCAAAAAGCAACGCATGATGAACAATAAACTTTATCCTATTGGTATTCAGAATTTTGAGAAAATTCGTAAGGATGGCTATTTTTACGTTGATAAGACGGCATTGGTTTATCAACTTGTCAAAACAGGCAGTTATTACTTTTTGAGCCGTCCTCGCCGTTTCGGAAAGAGTTTACTGATATCCACCCTTGAGGCTTATTTTCAGGGTAAAAAAGAGCTTTTTGAAGGGCTCGCCATGGAGCAGTTGGAGAAAGACTGGATAACATATCCTATTTTGCATATTGACCTTAATACTCAAAAATACGATACTCCCGAGAGCTTGGAAAATAAACTGAATGGAGTTTTGGATGATTGGGAAAGTCTTTATGGCACTCGTGCTGCAGAGAAGTCTTTGTCGATGCGTTTTGAAGGAGTTATCGAACGTGCTTACCGGAAGACCGGACAACGGGTGGTGATTCTCGTTGATGAATATGATAAACCTATGTTGCAGGCCATTGGCAATGAAGCACTCCAAAAAAGTTTTCGTGAAACACTGCAGGCATTCTACGGCGCACTGAAAAGTAAAGATGCCTGTATCAAATTTGGAATGCTCACAGGGGTTACCAAATTTGGAAAAATAAGTGTATTCAGTGCTTTGAATAATTTAATAGATGTGTCCATGGATGAGCGGTATGCGGCATTGTGTGGCATAACTGAGGAAGAAATCCATCGGGATTTTGAGGATGAATTGTATGCCCTTGCCGATAAACAACACATGACTTATGATGAAGTTTGTAATGAATTAAGGGAGTGTTATGATGGATATCATTTTGTGGAAGATTCTGTTGGAATATATAACCCATTCAGTTTGTTGAATACTTTTTTTAAAATGAAGTTCGGAAACTATTGGTTTGAAACGGGGACTCCCACCTATTTGGTAGAACTGCTTCAAATGCACCATTATGACCTTCATCGTATGGCTCATGTTGAAACAGATGCGGATGTTCTCAATAGTATCGATGCTTCTTCCACCAACCCGATTCCTGTGATTTATCAAAGTGGTTACCTTACTATCAAAGGATATGAGCGCCGTTTTGGTATTTATCGTTTAGGTTTTCCAAACCGTGAAGTGGAAGAAGGCTTTATGCGCTTTCTTCTTCCTTTTTATGCAAAGACTACTAAGGTTGAGGCACCGTTTGAGATACAAAAGTTTGTACGTGAAGTTGAGTCCGGTGATTATGATTCTTTCTTCCGCCGTCTGCAAGGTTTTTGTGCTGATACTCCTTATGAGATGGTTCGTGACCTGGAGTTACATTATCAGAATGTCCTTTTTATCGTTTTCAAATTAATGGGATTTTATGTGAAAGTGGAGTATCACACAAGTGAAGGCCGTATTGACCTGGTGCTGCAAACCGATAGCTATATTTATGTCATGGAATTTAAATTGGATGGTACGGCTGAAGAAGCCATGCAGCAAATCAACGATAAGCATTATGCCCGGCCTTTTGAAGCAGATAGCCGTAAACTGTTTAAGATAGGCGTGAACTTTAGCATAAAAACTCGGAATATAGAAAAATGGATAGTGGAAGAGACCGGAAAGGAACACTGTTCTACGTCAACAATTTAAGAGGAGAAGATTAATCTATTTGTTTTATGCGGATGAGATTCATGAAAAGTTTGTAAAAAAGAACTTTTCTATGTCCTTTTCAAATTCTTTTCAGAATCTCTTCTAATCTTTGCATCAGAGAAAAGACAATGATGTATAACTCATAAAACAACAAGATTATGAAAAAGGTATTTTTATTTTTAGTGTGTCTATTTACGTTGCAAACTGTAGTAATGGCTGATGATGACAAGCCTATACAAGTTAACCAATTACCGCAACCGGCCCAAACGTTCATCAAACAGTATTTCCCGACTGCTAAAGTGGCTATGGCTAAAATGGAGACTGACCTCTTTGATAAAAGTTACGATGTAATTTTTACGAACGGTGATAAGTTGGAGTTTGATAAACGGGGGGCATGGACGGAAGTGAACTGTAAATACAGCTCCGTTCCGGGTAATGTGATGCCTGCTCAAATTCAGAAGTATGTGTCAACCAACTATCCTGACGCTAAGGTCTTGAAAATCGAAAAAGACAAAAAGGATTATGAAATAAAGCTGTCTAATGGGTGGGAAATCAAGTTCGACTTAAAATTTAATGTGATTGATATTGATAATTGATGATTGCTTTTCCCTGTATTGAGCATACATGTTGTGTCTCCATACAGGGAAAAGTGTAATTTAACTATATAGTAACTTCCTTGACACCATCTTGTAATGAACAACATGGATATTTGCATAGTTTTAAAAGATAACATGAATGTGGCATTGCTGAAGTTCTTTACAGGTTGCTTGCAAACACTGACCAATGAAATGTATCTTGTGGAGGAATTCATTTAACTGTTATTTCTTTATATGAATTCATAGAACTCTCTTTTAAAGTTATGGCTGCGTGGTGATGCAGACGTGTCTTTTTGTAACGTAATATAAAGTTGTTATTAGAAATTTATAGCTCCCGAGGGGATAAGGTTTCATAAAAGATTTTATATTTGCAGTCATTAATTACAAATAAAACAAAACTATTATGATGAAAAAACTTTGTGCCGTCACCCTTTTGGCGGCCTCCCTGTATACCGGAAATGTATATGCCCAGCCTGCTGCCGTCAAGAAAATTATAGAAATAGGAACGACCGATAATCGTGTAATGCATCAACTGGATGTTTTGACTAACCGTTTTGGCGGTCGTCCCATTGGCTCTGATGCTTATGATAATGCCGCCGAATGGATGCTTCGCGAATTTAGAAGTTGGGGTATCGAAGCACATTTGGAAGAAGCCGGCGAGCTGCCTGTCGGCTTTAATCGCGGGCCGTGGTTCGGGCGGCTTATCGGTGGTGACCAACCGATGAACTTGCATTTTGTCACTCCTTCTTATACTTCGGGAACCAAAGGGTTGCAACGTGGTCATGTGTTGATTGAGCCCGCAACGGAAGCTGAATTGAAGCGCATGAAACATCAGTTGAAAGGTGCGTGGGTATTAATATCAGGAAAGAATGCAGGCTGGCCCATCGACCATTCTGCTAAAGCAGATTCGCTGCGTAGTGTGGTAAAGGCGGAAAATCTGAAAATAGCACAGAAGAATGATTCATTGATGGAGGAAAATTGGGCAAAGGGTACACATCATCAAATGCTTCCTTTGCGTCGGATGCCGGGATTGTTCTATAAAGAGATGTGTGAAGCTGGCGTGCTCGGTTTTATACAGTCTGCCTCCGTGCCCTTACGTGCACTCTATGATCGTTCGTTAGTGAATGATAAGAACACTACTTTTGATAATTTACCTGAAGTGTGTGATATCAAATTGGATGAGCATCAGTATGCCGTTATAGAGCAAATGGCAAAAGAACGCCGGGAGTTTTGGCTGGAGTTTGATATCCGTAATCATTTTAAGCTTGGTCCTGTGAAATACCACAATGTGGTAGCTTCCATAAAAGGAACAAAATATCCGGACGAATATGTAATTATCAGTGGACATCTTGACGCTTTTGATGTGGCAACGGGAGGCATTGATTGCGGTACGGGCATCGGTCCCATGATGGAAGCAGCGCGACTTATCGCCCTTTCGGGAGCGCAGCCCAAACGTACTATTCTATTTGTAGCTTTTGCCGGAGAAGAATTTGGTTTACTGGGTGCAAAAGCTTATGCACATCAACATCGGAAAGAGTTGGGAAAGATAGCGAATCTGTTTAACCGGGATGGCGGGCCTACTCCTCCGGTCGGTATTTCTGTTCCGCAAGCCATGTACGATGACTTTGTAGAAATTTGTAAGCCGGTGAAGAATATCAATCCGGATTTTCCGTTTGAGGTGAAAGTTGCCAAACCTCGTAAACGCCCGACTTCAACAGGAGGTACCGATGCCAGTGTATTCGCCGTGGAAGGTGTCCCAACTTATGGTTTCATAACAGATGATATCAAAGGATATAATTTTTCTTACGGAGAAATCTGGCATACCGAGCGCGACCTTTATACAAAGAATATCCCCGAATACCAGGAACACACGGCTGTTGTGACTGCGGTAGTGGCACTTGGAGTAGCCAATCTGGACAAGCAATTATCCAGAGAGGGTATGTATAAGGAATAATATTAACACTTCTTTTTAATTCTTAGTCTCCCCGGGGGGGGATGTGTCAGGCTGCTGCTTACACATCGCTTCGGGGGAGATGTGTCGAAACTCCCCTTTTTTCGAAATCGCCCTCGCTACAACTATCTGTGGCGAGGGTGACTTTTAGGTATGAGAAATTCGGCACACTCTCTTCTCTTTCTAACAAAATTGTTCTTTTTCTCCCCTTTTAATGGATAAATGTCGTTTTTAGGTGTAAAAAATGTTAGTTGAGGAATAATGGCTGAAGATAATTTCTACCTTTGCTGCGCACGTTAGTGCATAACCGACCTAAACAATTCGGCGAAAAGATTGTTTATATAGCAAAGATAAATTATAAAATAAAACTAAACAGAAGCTTATGTCACAAATCGTTGGACATATATCACAAGTAATCGGACCGGTGGTCGATGTGTATTTCGAAGGCAAAGATATCGATACCGACCTTCTTCTTCCAAGTATTCACGACGCTTTAACCATTAAACGACCGGACGGCAGAACGCTGGTTGTCGAAGTTCAGCAACACATTGGCGAGGACACTGTGCGTACCGTAGCTATGGATAGCACGGACGGACTGCAACGCGGCATGGAAGTAATACCGACAGGACATCCTATCACCATGCCTGTGGGCGACCAGATTAAAGGTCGTTTGATGAACGTAGTGGGCGATGCCGTAGACGGAATGAAGCCGTTGAGTAAAGAGGGTGCATACCCCATTCATCGTGAACCTCCCAAGTTTGAAGACTTGTCTACCACACAGGAAGTGTTGTTTACCGGAATCAAGGTAATCGACCTGTTGGAACCTTATTCAAAAGGTGGTAAAATCGGTTTGTTCGGTGGTGCCGGTGTAGGAAAGACTGTGCTTATCATGGAGTTGATTAACAACATTGCCAAGAAGCACAACGGTTTCTCCGTGTTTGCGGGAGTAGGTGAACGTACTCGTGAAGGTAATGACCTGTTGCGCGAAATGATTGAATCAGGCGTTATCCGTTATGGCGAAGAGTTTAAGAAAAGCATGGAAGAGGGAAATTGGGATCTCTCTAAAGTAGACTACAATGAAGTAGAGAAATCACAGGCCACCTTGGTGTACGGACAGATGAATGAACCTCCCGGTGCACGTTCTTCCATTGCCCTTTCCGGATTGACCGTTGCCGAGTCGTTCCGCGACCGTAAAGGTGGGGATGCCAATGGCCCGCGTGATATTCTTTTCTTTATCGATAATATTTTCCGTTTCACACAAGCCGGTTCAGAAGTATCTGCCTTGTTGGGACGTATGCCGTCCGCCGTGGGTTATCAGCCGACATTGGCTACCGAAATGGGACAGATGCAGGAGCGAATCACTTCTACTAAGAATGGTTCTATCACTTCCGTACAGGCGGTATATGTGCCTGCCGATGACTTGACAGACCCGGCGCCTGCCACTACATTCAGCCACTTGGATGCTACAACGGTATTGAGCCGTAAGATTACCGAGTTGGGTATTTATCCTGCGGTAGACCCGTTGGAATCCACTTCGCGTATTCTTGACCCGAATGTTGTGGGACAGGAACATTACGACACCGCACAGCGTGTGAAACAAATCCTTCAGCGCAACAAAGAGTTGCAGGATATCATCTCTATTCTGGGTATGGACGAACTTTCGGACGAAGACCGCCAGACCGTAAACCGTGCACGTCGTGTACAGCGTTTCCTGTCACAGCCCTTTGCCGTGGCCGAGCAGTTTACCGGTGTGCCGGGTGTGATGGTTTCCATCGAAGACACCATCAAAGGATTCAATATGATTATGGATGGGGAGGTGGATTACTTGCCCGAACAGGCATTCCTGAATGTAGGAACAATAGAAGAAGCAATAGAAAAAGGTAAGAAATTGCTGGAAACAGCCAATAAAAAGAATTAGTGCTTTATGAAACGGTTTCTGAATATGACAATCGCCACTCCCGAAGGAGTTGTTTTTGAAGGAGAGGTTGAGAGTGCGGAGTTTCCCGGTACGTTGGGTGCGTTCACTCTTCTGCCGTTGCACGCAGCTCTGATTTCTTCCCTGACCGGGGGAAAAATCGTTTATGTGAAAGATGGGAAACCGGAAGAAGTCGCTATCAAGGGTGGTTTTGTTGAGGTGAAACAGGATATAGTATCAGTTTGCGTAGAACAATAACATTTAAAGAGTCTAAACTATGGGATTTACACTGACGAAAAAGCGATTTTTAATCTGGAAGACCATCATGACAGTGGTCGCCGGACTGGTAGTAGGAGGAGCAATCAAGTTATTTTGGCCGGAGCATTATTTTGCCTGGTTTCCCTTTATTCCTCTGTATTTTTATATCTTCGGATGGTATTACATTTTTATGTTCGACTACTGTCGGAAGTATACGCCGCATAAATTGCTTTCCATCTATATGGGAATGAAGTTTGTGAAAATGGTGTTCTCGATGATAATCCTGTTGTTCTATGTATTGCACGTCAAAGTGCATAAGGAAGATTTCGTATTGACCTTCTTTTTGTTTTACCTTTTCAGCATGCTGTATGAAAGTATATTCTTCTTCTTGTTCGAGAATAATTTGAAGATTAAACTAAAAGACAAAAAAGAAAAAAATGGATAAGGCAAGGTATTTGATAGGTATTGTTTTCTGTTTGCTGATGATGGGTGTCGGTACGGTGAAGGCCGAAGATATCAATGTGAGCCAGCAGCAGGAAAATGTGGATGCGAAGGACATCGTGTTCGGCCATATTCAGGATTCTTACGAATGGCATATCACTAAGTGGGGTGACAAGGACATTGTGATTCCTCTTCCGGTGATAGTATACAGTAAGGAGACGGGATGGCATACCTTTCTTTCTTCCCGTATCGCTCACGAAGGCAGTGAGCACGAAGGACTGCGCATAGCCACTGATGGAGACCATAAGGGAAAGATTGTAGAGGTGAATGCTGCCGGGCAGGAGGTGCGTCCGTTCGATATCTCTATTACAAAAACAGTACTTGCTCTGCTGATAAATAGTGTGTTGCTGGTTGCTATCATTTTGGGCACTGCCCGTTGGTATAAGAAGCGCACGCCCGATTCTCCTGCGCCGAAAGGTTTTGTAGGTTTCATGGAAATGTTTGTGATGATGATAGAAGATGACGTAATCAAGAGTTGTGTGGGAAAAGATTACAAGCGTTATTCCCACTTTCTGCTGACGGCATTCTTCTTTGTGTTCATCAATAACCTCATGGGATTGATTCCTATTTTTCCCGGTGGGGCAAATGTGACGGGAAATATTGCCATTACACTGGTATTGGCATTGTGTACGTTCATAGCTGTCAACGTGTGGGGAAACAAGGCATATTGGAAAGAAATACTTTGGCCGGATGTGCCCACATGGTTGAAGTGTCCCGTCCCGTTGATGCCGGTAGTAGAGTTGTTCGGTATCTTCACAAAGCCTTTTGCCTTGATGATACGTTTGTTTGCCAATATCATGGCAGGTCACTCGGTTATCTTGGCGCTCACCAGCCTGATATTCGTTACAGTGAGCATGGGGCCTGCCATAAACGGCACAATGACAGTGGTATCCGTCCTGTTCTGCATCTTTATGAACTTTGTGGAACTGCTGGTAGCCTTTATTCAGGCGTATGTGTTCACCATGTTGTCGGCAGTCTTTATCGGACTGTCTCGTGTAGAAGAAACAGAGAAAGAAAAAGCATAAAATAAATCATTAAAAAATAGAAAAGTTATGTTACTATCAACAGTATTATTACAAGCAGCAGCCGGAGTCGGCTTGAGTAAAGTAGGTGCAGCACTGGGCGCAGGTTTAGCGGTAATCGGTGCAGGTTTGGGTATTGGTAAGATTGGTGGTTCGGCTATGGAGGCTATTGCACGTCAGCCGGAAGTTTCAGGTGATATTCGTATGAATATGATTATCATCGCCGCTTTGGTAGAAGGTGTAGCCTTGTTTGCCATTGTTGTTTGTTTCCTTGCATTATAAAAATAAAAAGAAGTTATGTCATTATTAGTGCCCGATAGTGGTTTGTTGTTTTGGATGTTGCTTTCCTTCGGCATCGTGTTCTTTGTGCTTGCCAAGTATGGCTTCCCCGTCATTATCAAGATGGTGAATGAGCGTAAGGAGTACATTGACCGTTCGTTGGTGGTGGCAAAAGAAGCAAACGAACAGTTGGCTAACCTGAAAGCTGAAGGTGAAACCATCATGGCTAAAGCTCACGAGGAACAGGCACGCATACTGAACGAAGCAGCGGCGACACGAGACCGTATTATCAAGGAAGCCAAAGAACAGGCACGGATAGAAGGAGATAAAATGATGGAAGAGGTGAAGCGCCAAATCCAGGCAGAAAAAGAAGATGCTATCCGCGACATACGCCGTCAGGTAGCGGTTCTGTCCGTTGATATTGCCGAGAAAGTGTTGCGTAAGAACCTCGACGACGAGAACAAGCAGACGGAAATGATTGACCGGCTGCTGGACGAATTAACTGTTTCTAAAAACTAATTTGCCATGTATATAGGAGTAGTCTCTATGCGGTATGCCAAAGCATTGTTGGCGTATGCCGATGACGCGAAGGTGGAAGATGCCGTTTATCGGGAAGCGTTGCTGCTGAAAGACAGCTATGCGCAAGTTCCCGAGTTGCGGCAGGCTATGGACAATCCTGTGCTGGCGCCCGATGTAAAGCTGAAGCTGATAGTGGAAGCTGCCGGAGGGAAAGTGACAAAGGAACTGGAACGCTTTGTGCGACTGGTGTTGAAGGAAAAGCGTGAAAAATTTCTCCAGTTCATGGTTAATTCGTATATCGACCTGTACAGGAAACAGAAAAATATCAGCATAGGCAAGCTGACCACGGCTTATCCGGTAGCTCCCGAAGTAGTGGAGCGCATCCGCAAGATAGTAGTCAGCCGCACGAAAGGAACTGCTGAATTTGCTACAAAGGTAGATACCTCATTAGAGGGTGGTTTCATTTTCGAAATCGGTACTTACCGTCTGGATGCAGGCATTGCCAGCCAGATACGCCGAGTGAAGCAGCAGTTTATTGAGAAGAACAGAAGAATAGTATAAAAAAAGAAAAGTAAAGACTATGTCTGAAAATATAAGACCCAGCGAAGTATCCGAAGTATTGCTTCGGCAGCTCAAGGATATCGATACCTCACTTCAGTTTGACGAAGTGGGTACGGTGCTTCAGGTGAGCGATGGCGTGGTTCGTATCTACGGCCTGCTCAATGCCGAGGCGAATGAGTTGCTGGAGTTTGAGAATGGTATCAAAGCCATTGTGATGAATTTGGAAGAGGACAATGTGGGTGCCGTGTTGTTAGGGCCTACCGACCAGATTAAGGAAGGTATGATTGTAAAGCGCACCAAACGTATCGCCTCTATCAAAGTGGGCGAAAGTATGTTGGGACGCGTCATTGATCCGTTGGGCGAACCTCTTGACGGACGCGGACAGATAGGCGGTGAGCTTTGCGAAATGCCTTTGGAGCGCAAGGCTCCGGGAGTGATTTTCCGTCAGCCCGTCAATCAGCCGTTGCAAACCGGTTTGAAGTCTGTCGATGCCATGATTCCTATCGGTCGTGGACAGCGTGAATTGATTATCGGCGACCGTCAGACGGGAAAGACCGCCATTGCCATCGACACCATCTTGAACCAGAAAGCGAATTATGAAGCAGGGAAACCTGTTTACTGTATTTATGTAGCTGTGGGACAGAAAGGTTCTACTGTTGCCAATATCGTGAACGTGTTGAAAGAGCGCGGAGCATTGGACTACACAATCGTAGTTGCCGCTACTGCTGCAGACCCTGCCGCCTTACAATATTTTGCTCCGTTTGCGGGAGCTGCCATCGGCGAGTATTTCCGTGACACCGGCCGGGATGCGTTAGTCGTTTACGATGACTTGTCCAAGCAGGCCGTTGCCTATCGTGAAGTATCGTTGATTCTCCGCCGTCCTTCGGGCCGTGAGGCTTATCCGGGAGATATCTTCTATTTGCACTCCCGTTTGTTGGAGCGTGCTGCGAAGATCATCAACCAGCAGGAGGTGGCAGAACAGATGAACGACCTTCCGGCAAGCCTGAAGGGAAAGGTAAAAGGAGGCGGTTCGTTGACAGCCCTTCCCATCATCGAGACACAGGCAGGCGACGTTTCGGCCTACATCCCGACCAATGTAATTTCCATTACCGATGGTCAGATATTCCTCGAAACCGACCTCTTCAACCAAGGATTCCGCCCTGCCATTAATGTGGGTATCTCTGTATCCCGTGTAGGAGGTAGTGCACAAATCAAGAGTATGAAGAAAGTAGCCGGTACGTTGAAGATAGACCAAGCACAGTATCGTGAGCTGGAAGCATTCTCAAAGTTCAGTAGTGATATGGATGCCGTGACCGCCATGGCCATCGACCGTGGACGTAAGAACAACCGGTTATTGATTCAGCCCCAGTACAGTCCGATGCCGGTAGGCGAGCAGATTGCCATCCTTTATTGTGGGGTACATAGCTTGTTGCATGATGTGCCTTTGAATAAAGTGATTGATTTCCAGAATACGTTCCTGGAAACGATGCGCGCCAACCATCAGCAGGATGTTATTGATGTGCTGGCAAGCGGTGTCATCAATGAGGAAGTAACCGGAATCATAGAAAAAGTGGCTGCCGAGACAGCCCAATCTTATAAAGAAAACTAATTATCATGGCATCACTGAAAGAAGTAAAAGGAAGAATAGCCTCGGTAAACAATACCCGAAAGATTACTTCGGCTATGAAAATGGTGGCTTCAGCCAAACTGCATAAGGCTCAGGCCGCCATAGAAAGCATGCTTCCTTACGAACGCAGGCTGCACCACATACTGACCGATTTTATGAGCAACTGTACTGAGGTGACGTCTCCTTTCATCGTGAAACGTGAAGTAAAAAGGGTGGCCGTTGTGGTGTTTGCTTCCAATACCAGTCTATGCGGCGGTTTCAATGCCAATGTCATCAGGCACTTGGTCGATTTATTGGCGGAATACAAGCCGTTGGGATTGGAGAATATTCTGGTTTTCCCGGTAGGGAAGAAGGTGGCGGATGCTATCAGGAAGTTGGGGTTTCGCATTGAAGGCGATTTCCAGCACATGGCAGACAAACCTTCTTATCAGGAGGCGGCCGACCTTGCTACTGATTTGATGAAGCGCTTCCTGCATGGCGATATGGATAAGGTGGAACTGCTCTATAATCATTTCAAGTCCACTGCTTCGCAGATATTGACTCGCGAGACTTATCTTCCCATTGATTTAAACAATGAAAAGAAGGAAGAAAAGGAAAAAACGATTGATTATATTCTTGAGCCTTCTGCCGAAGAGTTGATGCAGGATATGCTGCCCAAAGTATTGCGCATGAAGATGTTTACTGTGTTGCTCGATTCAAATGCTGCCGAGCATGCGGCACGAACCATGGCCATGCAGATTGCGACGGACAATGCCAATGAGTTGTTGCAAGAACTGACGGTAATGTATAACAAGAGCCGTCAGCAGGCAATTACTAACGAGTTACTCGATATTGTGGGTGGCTCGATGGCATAATGTAATGAGGAAACTGCGAATATTCGGAATTTGATTTCGGACATTCGCGGTTTTATTTCATCCGCAGACGACAAGCCAGGTAATCATAGTGTTTTCCTTCCTTTATCAGCTCTGCTTCAAAGCCATACTCGGCAGCATAGAGACTGAGTGTTTGAAAATCCACATAGAGCCAGTCAAAACGGTCCCCTTTGATATTCTTATATTGCATCTGGAAATCAATTTCGCCATAGTAATCTCCTGCAAGGTCTATTTACAAATTTCTCGTATTGTTTTTTTGCCTTTTCCAAACACGCTGCATCCGGCTTATCATTTTCAAAAAAAGTAACGCTTAATTCTTTCCTTGACCAGTTGCCAGGTGGAACGGTTCAAGTGTGAGCGGATGATGTCGCCCTTGTTGAGTGCTTCAATAACGCCGGTCTCCGAGGGCTTCCGCATCCTTACTCCAACGGGCCACCGGCACATGGAGAGATCCTGTGCCTGCATTGCTCCCATCCACGACACTACCTCTTGTGGGGTAGTGAGTAGCGGGCGAAGCAGATGTTGGTTCAGCAACCTTGTCGTTGCAATATCTTTTAATGTTTTCATGGTTTGTCAATGTTGGGCTCAAAGATAGGCAATTCGGTGTGAGAAACAAGATAAGAGCTGGATTTTATCTTTTATCTGAATAAAATGCACTACTTTTGTGACTGCAAAAAGAGACAGAGCACATGAGAAAGATGTTATTATGCATGGGGTTTGCTCTTGCAACAGCCATTCCCATCGGCCATGCACAAACCTTGCAGAGTTTGAAAGACAGTTGTTACCATTATCTTGCCATTCAAGATACTGCTTCGTTTAATGCTACCTATATTCAATTGCCCGATGCATTGGAAAAGGAGATGAATTCTGAAGTCTCTTCTTTGGTAGAAGAGCTGAAACAGATGCGGAACGAAGATCAGGGTATCCGCTTGTTGTTGATAGATGCGTCAAAGAGATACGGTGATAGAGATAAACGTACTGTGGAGATACACCGGATGATGAAAAGGATTGATTCCAAGAACGCGTTGCGGGTACAACAGATTGTTGATATTTATGGATGGTTGGGCAGTGATGAACTAGGTGAAGATGCCAATGAAACGCTTTTTCTGTGCATTCAGCATACGGATGATTTAATTATACAGACCAAGTATCTTCCTATCTTGAAGAAAGCAATGGAAGACGGAAATGCGGATGGATGGCAGTATGCTTTTCTGACTGACAGGATAAAAATGAACAGGGGTGAGAAGCAGGTTTATGGAACTCAGACATTGCGGATGAATGGAAAGCAGTTTCCTGTGCCCATTGAAAATCCGGATAAAGTGGATACTCTGCGTAAAGAGATAGGTTTGGAGCCGATGAAAGAATATATGGAAGATACCGGCTTTGACTGGTCATTGGAAAATTACCGGAAAAAACTGCCCGAAATGGAAAAGTCTTATCGGCAATGGTTTGAAAAGAATCGGCAACAGCACAATGAAATTTTAAAGTAGAAAGTAAAATGAACGAATTAAAGACTCGCATAGAATCCCTGTTACAACAACTTAACGAACGTGTTTTCGAGAAGGAGCATGTAGTGGCACTTTCCCTGCTGTCGGCAGTGGCAGGAGAGAGCATCTTCTTGCTCGGCCCTCCGGGGGTCGCCAAGAGTATGGTGGCGCGCCGTCTGAAACTGGCTTTTCGGGATGCCTCTGCTTTTGAGTACCTCATGTCCCGCTTTAGTACGCCCGATGAAATATTCGGACCGGTATCTATCTCCAAACTGAAGGATTCGGATACCTACGAACGTATTGTCGATGGCTATCTGCCTTCGGCTACCATTGCCTTTCTGGATGAAATATGGAAGGCAGGGCCTGCCATTCAGAATGCTTTGCTGACTATTATCAATGAAAAGATTTATCGCAACGGACAGTTTTCCATCCGTGTTCCCCTGAAAGGTCTGATTGCGGCATCCAATGAGCTTCCGGCACAAGGGCAGGGGCTTGAAGCACTTTGGGACCGTTTCCTTATTCGCTGTCTGGTGGGAGGAATAGAAGATATGGGTGAGTTCGACCGTATGATTTCGTCTACCGACGAAACGGAACCGGTGATAGACGAACGGCTCCAAATAGCCGATGAAGAATATGCCCATTGGGAAAAAGAAATAGCTGCCGTAAAGATTCATTATTCCATTTTTGAAGTGATTCATGCCCTGAAAGACGGTATCGAACAATATAACTTGCAAGTGCAGAACGATGGAGGCATTTCAGCTCCTCTCTATGTGTCCGACCGTCGCTGGAAGAAGATGGTAAAGTTGCTTAAGACATCGGCCTTTCTGAACGAATCGGATACCATCCGCTTGTCGGACTGTACACTTTTATCATATTGTCTGTGGAGTGAAACAGAGCACATGGAAGCCATAGAGGAAATGGTTGCTGCTGCCATACAGAAGAGTGCCGAGGGTTATCTGCTCAACATAAAAGGTCTGGAACAGGATATAGAAGAGCTAAAGGACCGCCAGTCTTCGGAACACAGTCTGCGCGAACTCAACGACCCCGGTATTCAGGTGGTGGATACTTATTATTATCAGATAGAGGGTGTCCGCATGAAAGAGCGTTTGTTGATTTTTGCTTCCGACTACCAGCATCTTGACAAAACAGGAAAGCTGTTCTATCTGCATAAAGATAAATATAAGGCAAATTGTTGCATTCTGAAAAAATATGATTCGGTGCTTCATGCCAAAGTTCCCCGTAGCAAGATATATACGTTGAAGCGGGGGACTCGTTCCGTTTATATAAATAATTATGAATATCACCTGATGTGTTATGAAAACTGTCCGCCTCCGCCGCCCGAACCGGAACCGGAAGACTTGGGGATGAAATACCGTTCGGTGACCGAAGCTTTGGGAAGAATGGAGAAAGACTGGAACGAGTTGCTTGCTGCCGAAACGGAGTATTACGAAAACCATCTTTTCCTGAGTGCAAAGCAACGCCTCCTGATGCGGAGGATGCTTACCCATCAAAAGAACAATATAGAAAGATATAAGAACGAATTGAACGAAATGGCTGATGCGTACCGCAAAGAGAACCAGGAATATAAGGTTGAGAGACCTGAAGATGATTTATTCACAGGAGCTTAAGGACAGGACGTTCAAAGCTTACGAGGAAGATATCGGCAACGGAGTGGTGCGCCGGCACGAACTGGAGGAAAAAGTGCTTGCCTACTATCGTCGCACGACTCCCTCTCTACAGGAATATTATTCGCGCTACACTCCCGAATGGGATGCTTTTTATTCCTCGGAGTACTTGCCGGACCTGGCATTCCTGCAATTTCTGAGACAGATGCGTGGTGCGTTTAAGAAGCGTTATGAGCTTTCCGAACTCAATATTGATTACTACATCTCATGCATGGAAGGTTGCTCTCTGTTGAAGGGAGAAGCGGCGCAGACAAAGGAGTTTTTCCTGGATAAATGGCATCAGTTGCTCACCCGCAAGGAGTACGACTATCAGTATATGCATATTGACAGCCTTTGCGAGAGTTTCGACCTGTTGGTAAAGAAACATGGACAGCAGTCGGGCAATCACCTGCTCGGGTCGCGCATGGAGTGGCTGCTTCACAACTACCCGGACTTGTATCGCAAAATGCTTCCTTTTGAGCAAGTGATGAAACGTAATCCTGCCATCCGGCAACTGGCACATCTTTTGGGGAGAAAGCATCGGGAACCCCTGAAGTATGATTCCCTTTCGGGAGTGGATAAGAAGATGTTGATTCGCCATTCTCCGCACAGCGATATAACGGGCGTCACTTTGGGCAATGACCTGAACAGTCTGTTGCCGATAGAATATTGTTATCTGGCGGACGATTCGCTGCGTGCCGTGTTCATGGAGCGGTATGCCGAGAAGCGGTTGCAACTGTTTGATTATAAATCGAAAGAAACAGATTCGGTGAAGAATGACAAGCAGAAAGTTTCGGGACAAGGGCCTTATATTATTTGTGTGGATACGTCCGGCTCTATGCAGGGCGACCGGGAAATCCTGTCCAAGTCTGCTATCCTTGCCATTGCCCAGTTGACGGAAAAGACTCATCGCAAATGCTATGTCATCAACTTTTCCGATGAGGCTGTATCTCTGTTGGTCGAAGAGTTGTCGCGTGACATGCCCAAACTGGCCGAGTTCCTCAATAAATCTTTTGATGGGGGAACGGATATCGAGCCTGCCCTTCGCGAAGCGGCGCATATCATTAATGGGAATGATTTCAGGGAGTCGGATATTGTCCTGATTTCAGACTTTGAGATGCCTCCGCTATCTAAAGATTTAAAAGAACAAATAAGGGTGATAAAACGTCGGAAGACTTCTTTTTTTGCACTCTCTTTTGGCAATCAGCCCGAAATGGAATATCTGAATCTTTGTGATAGATATTGGGAGATGTGACGGAGACGAAAAGGACGCTGCATTTTAAAATTCCAAGGTTCTTGAAAAAACTCTTTCAGCTTTTAAAAAAAGACTTAGAGCTTTTGCGAAAAGACAGTGGAGTTTTGCAAAAAGACAGTGGAGTTTTTCGGAAGTACTTTTTCATGTTTTATTTTCCGTTTTTATGTCTTTATAGAATGGACTGCGGATTTGTGATGTGGACTGTTGTTAAGTAGTTGATTATCAGTTATGTTTCTTCTTTTTTTAGGACCACAGGACCAGGGCTCACCTATATGAGATTCTGGTCCCAACTTTATACTGATATGAATATATATATTGTTGTATATCAGTACGTTATTAATTTATAAAACGGACAAGCTGATTTTATGAATTACGAATTATTATTACATGGAGAATATCTGTTGGCAATGAGTTTATTGCTTCGTGAATATGCTCTTGAATGACTTATAATCTCATTGATTACAGTGCTGAATTTCATTTAATAGGCTTGTCTGCTTTATTGGTTTGATTATCAGTTTGTAAATGGTTTCTATTAGGACCAGAATATCATATAGGTGAGCCCTGGTCCTGTGGTCCTAAATAAAATATTAATTCTTTGATAATCAACAGTTTTGCTCTTTTGGTATGGCGAGAAACAATTACCACTTTTATGCGAGAAGATTTTAGGTCTTTATTGTGCTTTTTATGGCATCAATCAGCCGGCTGATTGGCAAAAAAACAACATAACCAGTAGAGGTATATAGCTTTTAAAGTCTTCTGAAGATAACACGTATGTGCAGGTGACTCACATGAGTGCTTATAACACGATTCATCGGGGGCGGGTTGTTTAATAACCATCAGTACGGACATGGAGGAGTTCCTGGAATTGAAAGGGGAGCTTGTGGCACTTGAAGACTTGACGGAACTGCAAAAGAAATATTATGATTATACTTGTCGGGAGGGGGACTGTATCCGTACTTGCATGATACCGTCCCCTCAACTGAATGAAGATGATTTGGAAATAGAAAAAAGGATTCTTGCCTTGTAATATCATCATCAGATGGTTGCCGCGACATGATTTCAGCTTTGGTAGACCTTTACCTTTCTAACAATGACCAGCGTATGAATGCCATTATGTATTTTTATTCCATTGACTTTTTTGGCAGGTATCTGGGGAATGAATTTCCAGTGGATGCCTGAACTGGGATGGAGATATGGTTATATCTTTGCATGGGCACTGATGTTGGCATTGGTCACTATCATTTACTTTTTCTTTAAACGCAAAAAATGGTATTGAGCAGAGGGGATGTAAAGATGATGATATCCACATCTGGCAAAACGGTGAAGTCCGCACCGCTTTGTCAACCGCCATAAAGCAAAACCATACAAAATTGTCTAAGAGAATCCAAGTGCTTGACTGACTGCATTAAAGCACCTTACTTTGCTTCCGATAATCGGTCGAGGTGCTTACCAAGACCACAGTTAATAACTTAATCAATTTGTTTTTTTACAATGAAGAGAGAACCAAGCATTACAGAGCATCAGGCTCGTGAAATCGTGGAAAAGATGGGACGCAGAGAATCCTACGTTCCCAAGTCGATGAATGACATCTACAGGCGTATCGGTCTGGAGCCGGATGAGCCGGAACAGCCCGGCAAGACCGTCACGGAAGAAACGGAGACCGCTATGGCGGATGAACCGTCAAGTGAGGCGGTCGGGGAAACGGCAATGCCGCAGAAGCGTGTCAGCAGTAAGCAGCGCAGGCTGTCGTTGGAGGAGTACCGCACCACCTACCTCCAAGTTCCCAAGATTGTCAACCGCAAGCCCGTGTTCGTCAGCGAGACGGTGCGTGACGAACTTGACAGGGTTGTCCGCTTCCTCGGAGGAAAGGGCATGAGCGCATCGGGGCTGATTGAGAATCTCGTCCGTCTGCACCTCGACACCTATCGGAATGACATCGAGCAGTGGCGCAAACTCTGATGGGATTACAGAAAGTCGGTCAGGCTGGTGAATACACTTCATCGGCTTAACCGATACCCAAGATGAATGACTGCACTCAGAGACAAATCCGACAGGCGGAGGATTTTTGTGTCCTCAAAGACACAGCAAGATATATTTTCAGTTACCCGAATAATTCTAAGTAACTGAAAATGCCTTCACCGCCGTGGGCAGAATTATCCTCCGCAGTCGGATAATTTCGGGGTTCATGTTTGCCCTGCATGGGCAACAACTATAGGGTGTAAGTCCCGAACGAGCCTTGATAGTGGGAATCGTTAGCCAAGGGCGAGGGTGTCCACCGTGAGGGGAATCCGAAGGAAGCCGGAGGCAAATTCTCGGTCTGACGAACAGAAACCGGATATAAGGCAGTCGCAAGTGGACCAGTCTGCATGTCAAGGCAAAGTCCGATAGCTATCCGAAACTTGCGGTTGTAAATCCGGCAGATGGATGAGATGAAAGTTGTTGTTCTTAACGGGGGAGGTCTTCCGGACACGTATTCGTAACAGGCGTGGTTGAAACAAGATTTGCCGGAAGAAGTCAGCAGATTCCATAGTAGCTCCCGACTGCCGGAGTGAAGGGATGAACATTAAACGGTCTGACAACTATGTATTAAGAGGGATGCGTCGAAAGCAGCCAACCCCGAAAGGGGGCTTCCTGTCGAAAGAGTATGTTGGAAACAGAAAGGGCGACAGACAAGTGCATAGCATTCTCTTGCATATATAGAAGAATATGACCAAGTGTATAACATAATAAATAAACAGAAACAGTATGCTCGAAGAAATATTGAGTGCCGAGAACATGAGAGCCGCCTACAGGCAGGTCGTTTCCAACAAGGGAGCGGCAGGCATTGACGGTATGGGTGTGGATGAACTCCATGCCCACTTATGGAAGAACTGGTCTGCCATCAAGTCGCAGATACAGCATGGCACGTATATTCCCTGTGCAGTCCGTAAGGTGGAGATACCGAAACCGAACGGGGGTAAACGTATGCTGGGCATACCTACCGTTACCGACCGCCTGATACAACAGGCAATAGCCCAAAGGTTGAACTTGCTGTATGACGGAAGCTTCAGTGAGAGCAGTTTCGGTTTTCGTCCGGGACGCTCTGCCCACCAAGCTGTGGAACGTGCGCTGGAATACTTTGAAAACGGAAAGCGTAAGGTGGTAGAGATGGATTTGGAAAAGTTCTTTGACTGTGTGAATCACGACAGACTGATGTCCATCCTCTGTGAACGTATTACGGACAAGCCATTACTGAAACTTATCCGGCGATACCTGCAAGCAGGTATAATGGAGGGTGGTTTGGTCAGCCTGCGCACGGAGGGAACTCCACAAGGCAGTCCGCTAAGTCCCATACTTTCCAACATCCTGCTTGACAAGCTGGACAAAGAGCTGGAGAAACGGAAACTGAGCTTTGTCCGGTATGCGGATGATTGCAGTATCTATGTCGGAAGCCAGCGTGCAGCGGAAAGGGTATTGCAGAGCGTTACACGATTTCTGGAGGATAAACTCCTCTTACGCGTAAACCGTGAGAAATGTAAAATCAGCCGTCCCGACCAATGTCATCTGCTTGGCTTCGGTTTCCGTTACAAGAAAGGCGGTTGCATACCACGTGTATCTGAACGTCCGAAAGAACGTCTGAAAGAGAAGATTCGTGCGATAACCAAACGCAACCGTGGTATCAGCATACAGCAGGTGCTGGAAGAGTTGAACATGGTTACACGGGGATGGATAAACTACTTCCGTATAGCCGGATGCAAGACCTTCCTTGCAAGGTTGGACGGATGGATACGGATTCGATTGCGAACCTACATTTGGAAACAATGGCAGTTTATCCGTACACGCATCAAGAAACTGAAACAGTTTGATATACCCGAATGGGTTGCACTGACGGTAGCCAAAACTCGGAAAGGAGCTGTACGTATCGCTTCCACAGCGTTGAGTACAATCATGACGAGTGAATATCTGAAAGGACTTGGCTTTATACCCATGTCCGAATATTATTATGTTAGAACATCATGTTTAATGAACCGCCGTGTACCGAACGGTACGCACGGTGGTGTGAGAGGTCGAAACGGGAAATAATCCCGTTTCTCCTACTCGATTAATCAAAGATTAAACAATGGACAAGCCATAAAATTGAAAAAATAAGAAGTATGAAAAAGAAGAGCAAGTACGGGAGAAATCCCAAGTTGAACCCGAAGACGCACTGCGTGATGGTGCGCTTCGATGATGTGGAATGGAACAGGTTCCTGACAATGTACGAGGAATCGAACGTGTACGCGAAAGCCGTCTTTCTCAAGGCGTACTTCTTCGGGCAGAAGTTCAAGGTGCTGAAGGTGGACAAGACGCTGGTGGACTACTACACCAAGCTGTCGGATTTCCATGCCCAGTTCCGTGCCATCGGCACGAACTACAATCAGGTTGTCAAGGAACTGCGCATCCACTTCTCGGAGAAGAAGGCGATGGCGTTGCTCTACAAGCTGGAGAAGTGTACCATCGACCTTGTGAAACTGAGCCGGGAGATTGTGGAACTTTCAAGGGCGTTAGAGAAGTGTTACCAATCCAAATCGGACTGATATGGCATCGGTCAAGGTCAAGTTTCGCCCATCCACCATAGGCGGCAAGGAGGGCACACTCTACTATCAGGTGATTCACAACCGTGTGGTCAGGCAGATATATACCGACTATAAACTTTTCGCTTCGGAATGGGACTGCCATTCCGAAGCGGTCATCCTGCACCGTGTTCCAAATGAACAAGAGCGGAACAATCATTTGCTTTCGATAAGTTCACGTATCATATGGGACAAAGATAGGTTGAACAAGATTATACAAGCCTTATCCCAATCCGGCACATTTGTGGCGGATGATATAGTCATGCGTTTTCAGGATAACAGACAGGAGCAATCGTTCAATGCCTACATCTGTCAGCAGATAGCAAGGCTGAAACGCTTGGGTAAGATACGCACATCGGAAACCTATACGGCGGCATTCCGAAGTTTCAACGGTTTTATGAATGACAAGGAGGTCTTGTTTAACCAGATTAGCGCTGACTTGATTGCGGAATATGAGGCTTATTTGAAAGGCAGAGGCAACTCACCCAATACAATATCGTTCTATATGCGCGTTCTGAAAGCGGTCTATAACCGTGCGGTGGAAGACGGGCTGACAGGGCAGCGGCATCCATTCAAATCTGTTTATACAGGAGTGGAAAAAACCTTGAAGCGAGCCATATCACTTAACGATCTTAAACGCATCAAAGGGCTGGACTTGTCGTTGAAGCCCAATCTTGACTTTGCCCGTGACATGTTCCTGTTCTGTTTCTACACAAGGGGAATGTCTTTCATAGATATGGCTTATCTGAGAAAGAAGGATTTGCAGAACGGTATCCTTTCCTACCGCAGACGAAAGACGGGGCAGCAACTTTTCATCAAATGGGAAAGATGTATGCAGGAGATTGTTGACAAATACCCGATAAATGAAACGGAATATCTTTTACCTATCATCACAAAAAGGAACAAGGATTATCGGAAGCAATACACCAACGAACTGCATAGGGTGAACCATCTGTTGAAGAAAATCGGAAAACAGTTGGACTTGTCGATACCCTTGACAATGTATGTCGGGCGGCACTCATGGGCAAGTATTGCCAAAAGCCGCAATGTACCTATCTCTGTCATCAGCAAAGGTATGGGGCATGATTCAGAGAACACCACGCAGATTTATCTTGCTTCGCTGGATACTTCTGTGGTGGACAGAGCTAATAAGAAGATATTGGATTTGCTGTAAAACCGTGAATGTTTTGCGAATCAGTCCAACGCTTGCCAAGAGACGGATATTATAATGCAAAGTTACGCAAAATAATGATTCTTAGCTCATAAAACGCTGAAAATCTAACCTATTGCCAAGTTTTTGTTTTGCAAAAAATACTGTATGTTTACCGAAATTCCACTTTAAAAATTCACAAACCACTCTGTTTCAACAAAATAATTCTTAGTAACCGTCTCTTGGCAAGAGATGAATAAGGAAATAATAAAATATCTGTAATAATGAGATTATTCGACATATTGAAAAGAAACGAACTTAACGC
The DNA here is from genome assembly GCF_948499155.1 of uncultured Phocaeicola sp. Lineage (NCBI taxonomy): Bacteria > Pseudomonadati > Bacteroidota > Bacteroidia > Bacteroidales > Bacteroidaceae > Phocaeicola > uncultured Phocaeicola sp. The sequence continues at coordinate 129,796 of NZ_CAOOSE010000004.1, forward strand.
ACCAGACTTAGACAAGTTAAATGTAATGTCACATAAGACCTTATATGCGACTTTCGGTGAACCTATGAGTATGTATGATGTAATCAGGCATTACTTATATATTTAATTGTAAAGCATTGAATTTTCAACTCAAATAAGATTTCGTTATGAACTTGTCCATTTCAATTGATACATGGGTTTGCTTATGTAGCATTTTTATTGTTTTTATTTTCTGTTCCATTATTGTATTTAGATATAGAAATAGTGAGAAATTAGTGGCTAATCGCCGGATGGTGGAATTTTTTCCCTCTTTGGTTTCCACCCTTGGTGTATTGGGTACATTTTGGGGAATAACCAAAGGTTTGATGGCTTTCGACACCACAGACCTTGATCGCTCTATCCCTGATTTACTTGATGGCTTGAAAACAGCCTTCTTTACATCTTTGGCAGGTATGGTTGGTTCTATGATTCTATCTGCTTTTATTAGTAGGAAACAAGATGAAAAAGACGGAGGTGTTTCCGACATAAATCAAGCCGCTGGTGAAATAACCAAAGCGGTAAAAGCGATGAGCGATGCCAATACAGAAACGATACACTCTATTCAGAAACAACTGACAGAACAAGAGGCTGACCGCAAGGCTTTTTACCGAACAGTTGGTGAGGTAATGTCTAAGATGTCGGAAACACAAAAAACTATGACCTCCGCCATTGACTCGTTGGTTGTTTTACAACGTAGCCAAGAGAACACTCTTGCTGATATAAAGGAAGTAAACTCTTCTATGCTTGTTTCATTTGGGAACCTTGAAGAAGCCACGAATGAACAAACTGTGTCTATTAATTCTGTATTGAAATATACACAAGAAGTTAGCGAGTATACGCATCATCTTGGAGAAATCCTTGATGTAATCTCTGGTATAAGTGGTACAGAAGACGAAATTAATGAAAAGGTTGGAAAACTAAAGGAAATAATACACGGCGAGGTCATTGAGATAGAAGATAATATGACCAAAACAAATGAGTTATTAGAAAGGAAATTCAATGAATTCACCGAACTCCTCAAGAAGAGTAATACCGAAGCTCTTGTCGATGTAATGAAAAAAGTGACCGAAGAATTTCAAAAACAAATGAACGCGCTTATTAACAAACTCATTCAAGAAAATTTTGACCAGCTTAATAAATCAGTGGAGAAACTCAATCTTTGGCAACAGGAGAATAAAGAAATGATAACCTCGCTTACTCGTCAGTACAAAGATATGTCTGATAATTTCGAGGCTACTTCTTCTTCACTTACCCGCGTAAAGGATGATACGTCTATTCTTGTTAGTGAAGGTGGTAAATTACACCAGCTTGTTGATGCGCTTAACCAAGTTATTATTGAGGACAAGAGGTTCATTGAAGTCACCAAGGAACTGCATGAAACTGCCAATCTTTCCAAATCTAATATGGAATCGTTTAACGAATCTACTCAAAAACTTAACGAATGGGTACGCAAACAACGTAATTTCGTGGATGGAGTACAACTTCTCATTGCGAAACTTGAAGAACTTAACAAAATACGTGATTATGGGGAACAATTTTGGCAAGGCACAAAAGATAAAATGGAAGAAGGAGTTGGTATCATAACAAAGGGGTCACAAACACTCAATTCGCAGCTTACTTCGCTTGACCGTCAATTCTATGGTCGCCTAAGTGCTACTCTTGCCGAACTTGATAACTGTATTACTAAGATGGTAGAACAAATAGGTAAACGCAGATAGATATGGCTAAAACGAATGTATGGTTGTCAGTTTCAGACCTTATGACAGGATTGATGGTGATTTTTCTTTTTGTTGCAATCGCCTACATTAGCCGTGTACAAAAGAATCAATCCGTCCTTACTGATTATGTGGAAACCAAGAATGAGTTGCACAATAAACTTGTTAAAGAGTTTGAAGGTGACACTCTCAAATGGCAAATGACAATAGGCAAGGACCTTACTATGAAATTTAAAGAACCGACAGTTCTTTTTGCTACAGGGTCATCAGAATTGACACCTCGTTTCAAGGAAATTCTAGAAGAGTTTTTACCCCGCTATTTCAATATTCTGTTAAATGACAGTTTACGTTCTAATATCCAAGAAATTCGTATTGAGGGACATACAGATGATGTACCGATGCCAAGTCGACATCCAGACCCCTATATAGCCAATGCCATGCTTTCCCAAGATAGAGCATTGGCGGTGGTTAAATACTTTCGCTCTATGTCACAGTTTGAAATGTATTCGGATAAACAGAAACAATTACTTGAATATTGGTTTACTGCCAATGGGCTTTCTTATGGAAAAGCTCTTGATGCAGATGGAGATTTTATTATTCGTTCTGGTAAACCTATAGACCGTACTTCTTCACGACGTGTGGAGTTTCGAATAGTTACTTCCGGTGATGAAATTCTTGAGAATTTTGTAAAAGAGAATACCAAATGAGCTTCGATTTTGACATAGACGCAGAGGAAGATTGGTTCTTCAATACTGACCCGATTTGTGACTTTCCTAATTTTAAGAAAAGCCTTACTGATATGGGAATACAGATTGGAACTGCTGGTGCTTGGCGTTCAGTCGGTACAGTTGATGTACTGCCTGAAGACATCGGTGAGCGCATTCTCTTTGAAGATGGTGGAATTTTTTATATTGATGATGAAGGAGTTAAACGCCGTGGTTTTATGTATAAGGCTCGTTTTTATTTTGAATGGCAGGGACATGTCAGCCAACCTAAGTTTCACGTTTGTAAATGCACAGCTATCGAAAACTTTGGACGGGAAGCTTACCGTTTTGCCAATGCAGAACCAATAAAAGTGTATTCTCGAAATGCTCATAAAGAAGTGGAAGTTGAGGGAATGGAACTATGTGGTTACTGCAAGCGTTTGTTGATGGATGAAGAAGCAATGCGAGTGAATGATTCCACCGATTTTGTAGAAATTCTAAAAGAAGCAGGGGATGTAGAAGAACCTGCTGAGTACGATGTAGATATTTTTGGTTATGTTAAAAATTGGGAAGAAATATCTCTCAACTATCGCACCAAAAAGAGTTTTACTTGTGAACGCTGTGGAACCCATGTTGAGGACGGTTTCGACCATTTTTATATGCAAACACACCATAAGAACGGTGTAAAAACAGATAATCGAGAAGGTAATCTTGAATGCCTATGTATCAAATGTCATTCGGAAGTGGATGATACCCATCGCCGTAATTTTTCTTCTGCTGCTCAAAAGGTTTTAATAGAAGATTATATGCGCAAGTATCATGGGAAAGAATCTGATTCGCTAATTTCTCGTCTTATGAAAGCGGTGCGTAATCGGCAAGAGCCGCCAACAATAATAGATGATGAACTGCCTTTTTGAGTATACGATTAAATTATCGTTTCTGTACTTTGTCAAAATTATAGTGATTAATGAAATCTATGAAAACTACTGGTGGTAATTGATTCTATATATTTTTTATAATTTGGCAGAGAAATAACTCACAAATGCAAACTGTTAATCAAATAAATTTTGTTACCTTTGCCAATAGATAAAGCGTTCTTTTGAATTACTGCAAAACGAGGTGAAATACAGAATTTCGCTGGTTTCCAAATCGTTACCTATTAAGCCACAAAAGTTTGCAAGTACTTGAATTTTAGCAAGAAAGAAAATCTACTATGTCTTGATTGGTGCCAAGTGATATGCTTGGTTATGCCGCATCTTTTAGCCACGGCACGGATGCCGTACAGACAGGTCATATAATGCGGTACAGGGAATATCCTGCCGTCCTCGCACAGCCCACGATACTTGTCTATGATCCGCTTGGCGATGTCAAGCAGGCGGATGTTTGACACCACGCCCGTTTTCTGGCGGTTGATGTTTATCCACTCGTGATCGTCAAAGTAGGTGCGGATATTCTCTTCCGTGAGGTTGCGCATATCCGCGAATGACAAGCCAGTGAAGGCGCAAAACAGGTAGAGGTCACGGTACAATTCCTGTTTGGCGTTTTTCAGTTTCCCGTCCATCAGCAGGCGGATTTCCTCTTTGGTCAGGAAACTGCGTGTTGTTTCCTCCTTCTTGATTTCATATTCGCGGAACGGGTCGCGTGTCAGCCACTCGTTGTTGATGGCGATGAACACCATCGTCCGAAGCGGGCAGATATATAGCCACACGGTGTTGGTGCAGCAGTGCTTGTCCGTGCGCAGGAACATCTCGAAGTCGGAGATGAAAGCGGGGGTAAGCTCCTTCAAGGCGATGTCCTTCACATGGTAGCGGATGGTGAGGAACTCTTGCAGATGCCTGTAAACGGTGCGGTATTTGGCAAGCGTGCCTTTGGCTTTCATGCCTGCCTCCACCTGTTTTTCATAGTCCTCGTTGTGCTGGCGGAACACCTGCATCAGCGTGTGGTAGCGGTGCTCCAGTCCGAGAAAAGCGTTCTTGACCTTCTCTGCCGTGACGAAGTTGTCACGCTCCATGATTTCCTGATAGTGCCTGTTGATGCGCACACGCATCTTGTCAAGCATACGGTTCGTTTCGAGTGCCGCCGTGCTTCTGCCCGTGACACGCCCCCCTTTGGTGTCCCACAGCTTCGGATCGACACTCAGCTTGCAACTGAATTGTGTCTGGTTGCCGTCCACCGTGATACGTCCCATGACGGGAACTGTCCCGTCCTTTTTCACTACCTGCCGTTTCAGGTAATAGATTACTGAAAATGTACTCTTCATCGTCCTAAAATTTTTTTGGTTCAAATTTAGTTGGTGAAGAGTCCGCTGTCGATACGCAAAACGGGGAGGAACGGCGCAATCTTTGTCAGGGGCGGATTATTTTCGCGTGAGTTGTTGGTAACTCACTATAAAATAGCTAACTTCGCCATTCTGCGAACAGCAGGAAACCCGGATTTTCGCATGGTTACGGAATGGTAACGTAGCGAAGTCACGACATGGCTTCCAACTGGCTTTTAACGCCTCCGGCAGTATTTTTCAACTTCTCCGTTTTGCCTATCTATCAAAGACTTTACCTAATATTTCCGTATCTCACTATTTATCGCTAACTGAGAAAACTTAAGTGACTAAGAAATGAATTTAAGGCGATAAAATGCCATAGGTTGTAAATGCTTAATCTGATAAACTTTTTTGTTTTTATCAGATTAAGCACTGAAACTGCAAGGAATGTGGCAGAAGAGAAGTTTTGTGCGGCTCCGTCAGGATGAGATGGTAACTAACCTTAGTCATGAGGTCGCCTTATCGGGGAGTCTGCACACCGAACCATTTGATTTTGTACATTTGGACTGGGAAGGAATGTGGGAGACAGGGAAAAGCCGCATCAAGGGAGGCGAGAAGTTTTCGGCTGTTTCTAGTTTGTCCAACCGGGTAGGAATCGACCTCATGCTGCCTCAAGACATCGGAATCAGTATGTCTTATTATAACTATTACACGGATGCCGGAGAGGGAGGGCAGTCGTTTTCAATCTTGAATGCCGGCTTACAGTATACTTGGAAGAACATACGGTTCTATCTGCAGTGGGACAATATTCTGGATTTGCAATCGTATACGTATTTTCGTTTGAGCGGCCTCGACCGCTATTGTTCCAGTTACAGGATACGTCCCTCAACCATTCTATTCAAAGTAAGATTTAAAGTTCTATAACAGTTAAAACTCATAGTCATGAACAGATTTAGACTTTTTTTTGTACTTCTATGCTGGTGTGCCATCAGCATGCAGGCACAACTGTGTCCGTTTACACGTATCCTTGATAAATATAGCGTCATAGACACATGTCGCTATAAAGTATATTACGAGTTCCGTATGGCTCCCACTACAGACGAAAACGGTATTGCACACGATGTTCATTTGTTAGAAATAGGGGAGAAGTGTACTCGTTGCCACAGCTATCTGCTCTATCAAGGCGACTCGCTTTACACGGAATGTGAGAAGCAGGGATTGTCAAGCCGCTCTCTCAACCAATATGTTTGGCCGGTGGAAACGCGGATGGACTTTGACAAGCAGGAGACCACTTTTCTGTTCAGGCCTTTTCTGCATGACATGGTGTTGAAATATACCGAACCGACAGAGCGTATAGACTGGCAGATTCTGACTGAGACAGACTCGGTAGCAGGATATCTGTGCCAGCTGGCGGTGTGCCAGTTCAGGGGAAGGGACTATCGGGCATGGTTTTCTGCTGAATTGCCGTTTAACGTAGGACCGTATAAATTTTACGGACTGCCCGGACTGATACTGAAAATGGAAGATAGTGAACAGATTTTTCAATGGGACTGTCGACGGATAGAGAAAGCAAAATCAGGAGAAACCATTCGGAGTTATGAGGGGAAATACCAGGATTCTTCTCGGAAAAAGGTGGATGAGACAGTCAGTCGGATATATAGTGCTCCTTACAAGTTTGCAGCTTCGTTAGGAATTAAAATCAGGATGAAAACTAAAAGCGGAGGATGGACAGACTCCGAGAATGTGAAGTTTTCTATGCCTTATAAGCCTATTGAAAAAACAACTAATCTGTGATTGCCATGAAAAAACAATTCCTTTTCTTTATTTTGCTGTCTGGGTTTCTGCTGAATGCTTTTGCCCAAGAAAAAAGCATGAATCTTATTTCCTTTAATCGTATTGTGTCGCTGAAAGGTAAGCCGATGAATTTTAAGGGTCGGACGGCTACTAATGATAACCCGGAAACAAAACTTTTTTTCCGTCATGGAAAAATTGTACTCAAAAATAAAAATGAGGAACTAAAAGTCTTTGACGTAAAGAGCAGGAAGTTGGTTTTCAAACTGGGGACCTGGTCTCTCAGGGAGCAGGTAGACTTCTATAGTCCTCGTCTTTTTGCTCCTATAGAAGACTCTCTGCTATGTTATATTGAGGATGGAGGTATTATCTATGAGGTGAATCGTCGGGGAGTGGTGCGGAAAACCGGGCTGCGTTCTTATTCTTATGATTTTGAATTTGGTGGAAATTTGGAGAGAATCATTTCTGATTTTGTAAAAATGAAGGGCAACAGCATTCTCTTTGCAGGTTATTCCAAACGGTATGGCAAGAACCTTTTTCTGACGTGTAACGAAGGGAATAAGGTGGAAACGAAGGAGTTGGACTTTCCGCTGAATCTAGATACAAAAGCTATGGACAGCTTTGTTCCTTACCATGGAGCGTTTAGCGTGCGTCCCGACCGGAAAAGAGGAGTATACGCTTACTACTATTATCCTGTCGTCCGAATTTTAGACTTGGAAAAGGGGGGGATGAAGACAGTCAGGCAAGAGGGAAAGGGGTTTGATTTCAATACATTGGAAAAGGCGGATTGTGGTCGTTATAACGCTAATTATTGTTTGGGTTGCTATGCTGGGGAGAAATATATATATGTGCTGCAAGCTGCAGGTAGTCTGTACGACCAGTTGGACAAGGGAAGTCCGGTTTATGTGGAACAGTATGACTGGGAAGGGAATCCTATTCAAAAAATGAAATTGGACAAGGCCGGTCATGCTTTTTGTGTGGATGAAGAACATGGGAGAATTTATCTGGCAGAGCGATTCAATGCAAAAACTTCCCAAATCTTTGAATATGAATATCCGCTATGAAATAGGGAGGGGCAGACGGATAAGGCTGCCCCTGTATGGATATCTTTTTTATGAGGGTGAAGACGTCAGGTGTATCATTATATGTTACTGTCTGAAATTAGCCGTGCAATACGTGTTTTGCTCTGCGAATCTTTTGTTAATAAATACACATGCTTGTATGCTTCCCGGTTTAGCTCGGTAGGAGAGCCGTTGATGAGGATAATATTCCGATCGTTGGCAAATTTCAAGATACCCGCCACATTGTTCGGATGGAGTTTCCCAATCTCATCCATCATGCAGTGCAACTTGAAATCTTTGAACTTTCGCGAAGCGCCTTCTTTGAATACATTGATTAACATGATATTAATCATAGCCTTTACCAAAATATCTGTACCTTCCGAACCCACACTCGAAATTTTCTCTACAAATCCCGTATCATTACCATTCTCTACAATGCGGAAACGCAGTTCGAAGGAGTCATACAGTCGGATATTATCATAACGGTAGGCATGAATTTCTTTGATAAAGTCGCGCAGCAGTTTGATGGCTTCTTCTTTTATCAAAGGTTCTTTTTCCGAAGAGAACAAGTTTGTTTCAGGGGTAAGATCATAACCATATTCTTTGTAATATTTCTGAATATCATGGAGCACATTTACCACCCGGTTACTGCTTTCTTCCATTTTCATCTCGATGCGCTGAATGACACCAACAAAATTGCAGGTTGCAAATCCTTTATTTATTTTGCCGATGATGCTTTGTATGTCTTTTTCGGAAGAAGAGAGTGAAGTAACGTCCATACTGATACGTTTAAATGTATCCCAATGCTCATTATTGATACGGCGTACATATTCGTCAATTCTGTTTTCCTCTATGAAATCGTGCAGCTCGTCGGCAAAGCGTATGTACTCCCAGTCTTCATTAAATTTAGTTTTAAACTTGAAAGTATTGTTCTCGTCAAAGTGTCCTGTAAATAAGTTTACGGCTTTACGCAGTTTGATTTGCACCTGTATGAATTGCATGTAACATTGATTCAACAAATCTATCAATTCCATGCAACTCTTTTGTGTAATGATTGCCATAGAAGGGTCATTCCTGAAAATATCCTGATGGGATTTATACCAGTCAAAGCTTTCTATATTGGCATAGGCATCCAGATTCTGTTGCAGATGACGAATGTTCTCTTCTGCTTCCTGTAAAATCTTCTTTATTCTGTCTATCTCTTTTTGTAAGGCATCGACTTCCGTTCTCAGGGTATCCCGTTCCTTCTTTAATTGCTTTCTCAGGTCTTCTTCCTGATACCTCCATGCAGGGATATGTTCAATCAGATCACGCTTGTCCTTTTGGTATTCGATAATCAGTGCCGCGTGCGTTTTGATGAAAGACAACTCCTGCTCGATTTGTTCCAGTTGGTTGGCAATGTTTTGCAAACGCTCGGTATCGGCCCCTTGGGAATGCAATTCTTTTTGCATTTCCGCTTCATGCTGCGCTTTGCTGGCATTGATGCGCTTTTGTTCTTCTTTTTCTTCTTTGCGTATATGGTCTTGCTGGATATCCTTTTCTTCAAAGAGTTGTTTTTGCAAATGCGCCCATGCTTCTTTTAAGGCATTGAGCTTGTTTGTTTTCTCTTGCCCCAAGTTATCCAGCTTTTCATTGACGGCAGCCAGCTCTAAAGCAATTTTACTTTTCTCTTCATCCAGCCGGGCTAACTTTTCATTGCGGGCGACCTCTGCCTTTTTCTTCCAGTCCTCAAGGTCGAGCATGTCTTGCTGGTATTGGCGTTCCAGTTTTTCCAATTCATATTCTAACTGGTTGATACGATTTTTCTGTTCTTTTATCAGCGGTTGGTATTTTCGCTTTATTTGCTCTTGTCCCTCCGCTTTTTCGGCTTGCAAACGTTGCATGCGGATAGAGATCTCTTCCGAACGTTGTTCTTTTTCTTCTTTTTCCCTACTATAATCATCAATAGATTTGATATGACGATCTATGACATTCAAGTCAATTTGGATGCCATAAAAAGAATTGCCTTCCGCTTTTTGCGGCGAGAGGTTGGTTTGCCACAATATAGCTTCATCACAGAGTTTGCCGATTGTTTCTTCCCATCCTTTATGGTTTTCTTTCAACCAACCCTGCAAAGTACTCTTGCTATGGGTAAGAAACTGCTGCAATTCCTCTATGCGGACGTGCAACTGTTGCAATTCCATCTGCAACAGGGACAGTTCATCATCTATTCCTTTTTCCAACTTTTGAACTTCGTGTTCCCATTTCATCATCAAGTCTTTGATGGTGATTTGTGCCTCATTGATACGTGTCTTTCGCTCCAAGTGGGTAGAGGTGTACGACTGAATGCGCACCTTTAATTCCTCTTGTTCCTTTTCGAAGAAGATTTCTTTGCGGCACGAACGAATACGATAATCCATTTCGCCCAGCTTTGTCTGTTTTTCGGCTTTTAACGGATGCAATTTTTGTGACAGGTTCTCATACTCCTGATATAAAGCTTCCGTCTGGTTTTGGTTTTCTTTGCGGGCTTCTTCCAAACGAGCGTTGTAAACAGTATTTAATGTATCTAGCTGATGAATTTTCTCTTCGTGTATTTTATTCCACTGGTTATCCAGATTTTGAATGAGCAATTTATATTTAGAAGAGATTTCCGTATATTGCGAAGTCAATATGCGTTGTTCTTCCTGCAAACCGAGGCGTTTGTTTTTCCATTCCGTTTCTTTGGCAGAACGCTCCATCACTTCTTGTATATGATGTTCTTCATATTCCTTTTCCTTCAGAACGGCTTTCTTCAAGTCATTGCTGACGATGGTCAGTTCTTCCTGTATCTTTTCGCAACGTTGCCGTGATTCGTTTTGCAATTCCGCCTTCTGCTTTTCCTGTATTTGTATGTCATTGGTAGCTTTGTCACGCTTTTCTTTCCATTCGGGCAACACTTCGGATGCCTTCTGGCGGGCAATCACCAGTTCGCGGCAATTTTGCATGATATCACTTTGCAGACGGGTCGTTTGTTGTGATAGTTGAGTAATCTCCGTTGCCTGTTTCTGCGTCTCTTTCCTTTGAAATTCACTAATGTCCCTCAGACGCGTTTCAAAATCTTTCAGGTGCTCTTTGTAACTGTTCAGGTCGATAGAGGTTTCTTCTTCGTTTAGAGAAGAGATAATGGTTTTCTTGATAAATTCGGCATCAAGTTTTGAGTTCAGTAATACATTCTGGATGGTGCGCGGAATGTTTTGATATTGTTTGCTTTCCATCAGTGAATAACGGCGGAACTCAGTACTCGTTGCATTACCATACAGGATATTACGATATTCATCGTAAGTATAAATGATGCGCGAATACGCCACTTCATATTGGTCGAGCACAGCACGGATGCGGTCTGTGCCACTGTAAGCGGTTCGGTTCTCGTCAATAAAGAATTCTTTGCGATAGGGCGAATCTATAAAACGGTAACATACCCGGTTCATGGCTTTGAAGCTCAGGATGCAGAATGCCCCGTGCTCTGTTGCCACTTCGTAAATGATATATGAGTTGGCAAAGGGGAAATAGTAGTCCGTGTAATTTTGTTTTTCAACCGGAATACCCAGTTTTTGTGTGTCCGCATTGTAGAAAAATAAGACTGCACGCAGAATGGTACTTTTTCCTACCCCTTGTGTACCGATAAAGTGGATGTTCCCATCCAGATGTATGTCGTCCGAATAAGGAATATTCGCACTGTTGATAAAGATTATTCTACTCAGGTTTCTCATCTTCAATGTCTTCAAAAATGTTGATACTATCGACTAATTTCTCCAGATAATGCCATGAAGTCAGCACTTTATAAGTGTTGGTCTTCTCATTTTCCAGTTCGATGAACGACTCTTTTACCAATAAGCGTATCATATTGTCGAGCACGTCCTTACGGATATCTTTGTCCGAGAAATGTTTGCGAATGCCGTCTAACTTATTCTGTAGCAAAACATTGATGTTGGCTTCTACCAAGATCTGTTCCGGTTGGAAACGGAAGCCTGCACCGAATGTTTCATCATAGGTCTTAAAGAAATCGAGTACATCTATCCAATAGTAGGCACGGAGTATCTTTTGTTCCAATGTGGTTTTTGATTCCGTGCGCGAGAAGTAGAAATACTCGTTTCCCCTTTCTAATGTATAGTTTATTTGTGAAAAGTATTGGTACAAAGATTCGTAGTTTTCATCAATCGTATTATACATATCACGCAGGTCGATATCCGTGCTGTTGGAACAGATAAACTGCCCTTTCTGCATGTACTCGAATATTGATGCTGTATTGTCTGGTATTTGTATATTCAAATTCATAATCTATAAAGGATATATTTTAGCATATTCATATTGTTTGTATTGTCCGAAAGCATCGCTTATTTCGAATTTGTCTTCGTAGAGCGACACTATTTGGCAAAACAGTGTGGTACATTCTTTCTCGTTTACTTCACGCTGAAAGGAATAGTGTAGCAAGAAGGTAAATAAGTCTTGCGGCTGCTCCTCTTTCCATCGCGCCTCTGCACCAGCCTGTAAAAAGTTCTTAACTACTTCTTCCAAGTTTACCACTTCCTCATACATGGCTTGCGCCTCCATATCTTCCTCACTAAAAGCCCCTGCTTCATTCTTGCGAATGCGCTCACGGGTCTTCTGGTTGCTCAGGATTCTAAGGATAATGGGGCGTACTTCATCACTTGCCAGATATTCGGGCGATAGTTTGAATGAAGTCTGTGCACTGCCTTCCAATAAAATGGAGTGTTCACTTTCCATCACTTCCGCCAGATTGCTCCGGGCACGCAATTCAAACTGGTCTTGCAGATATTTTACTTTTCGAATCTTCTCCACCAGTATCACTTGGTTCTTTATCTGGTTCAGATAGTTGATAATGTCCTGTTGCGCCCGTATAAGGCTATGGGCAGACAATTGCAGCTCCTGACGCAATTCCAGCAAGATGCGTCCCAATTCCTCATCGGTGGCCTGCTGGAAAAAAAGACGTTCTTCGTGCAGAATCAGGTGCTCGGTAGAGTCAATCAGGCTTTGTATGTTGATGCGCTTCTTGTCCAGGTTTTTCAGCTTGGCGATTTTGATCTGGTACGTCGGTTCATGCTTGAAAGTGTTATCGATACTGTTTTGCAAATTCATGATATTGCGTATCGTTACGCGGGCTATTTTCTGAAACGTCAGTTTGATGTTCCTTACATAACTCTCTTTGCGCGACTGTATCTTTTCTTTCAAGTAATAATCCATCAATTCATGCAAGTACTCGATGTTTTCGTCAATCGTTGCGGTATCAATTTCTTCATTAGCTTCGAGCAGCGTTTCAAAGAAATCGAGAAAACGCACGTCCAGCTCCAAGAAATTGCCATTTTGATGGATCACTTCTTTCTCAATCAATATTTTGAGACGATTTTCATCATCTTTTAATAATTCTAGGGCATCTATGTATCTGAAACTGACGGTTTTTCTCTTTTCGAACATTTCCGTTAGCAATGTTTTTGCTGTGGAAACGGTATTTATGATTTCGTAAATGGAACGGAATATATACATAAGTTTTTCTCCAAAAAAGTGCACGAAGTTATGACAAAAGGTTGAAAAAACCTAGTTTTATATGCTAAAAAGCATATTTTCCTGCATCCGGGCGGATGTTTTCTATTAAATTTTATCTACCTTTGCAGTCTGTTTAAGACTGAAATGAGATACTGAAATGCAGAATATTATTGCTATTGAGAATGGGGTTACCCGTCATCCGCTTTATCGGATGAAAGAGCCGATAAACATGACACTTGCAGAAGGTGAGCACATTGCTATTGTAGGTCCGAATGGGGCGGGAAAAAGTATATTGGTAGATACGCTGACCGGACGTTGGCCACTATTGATGAATGAAGTGAAATATGATTTCTCGCCTTCGCCCTCAAAGATGGCGTATGACAATATAAAATACATTGCCTTCCGTGATTCTTATGGTGATGCAGATGGGAACTATTATTATCAGCAGCGTTGGAATGCGCATGATTTGGATGAAACTCCTATTGTTCGCGACCTTTTGCCGGAAGCTACTAATGCCAAACTGAAAACAGCCTTGTATGATTTGTTCGGCATGGAAACGATGCTGGACAAACACATTATTCTGCTGTCGAGTGGAGAACTGCGTAAATTTCAGTTGACTAAGACCTTGTTGAGTAATCCGCGTGTGCTGATAATGGATAATCCTTTCATCGGTCTCGATGCCAAGACGCGTGACCAACTCCATGCATTGCTTCGTGAACTCACACGCGTGACCGCTCTGCAAGTGATTCTGATACTTTCAAAAACAGATGATATACCTTCTTTTATTACGCATGTGATTCCGGTGGAAAATCGTTTATGCGGTGATAAAATTACGTTGGAGACTTACCTTGCCGGTTGTAAGCCTGCACCTGAGCGTGTGCTCTCGAAAGAAAAAGAAGAACGTATTTTGGCACTTCCTTATAGTGATGACCTTTATCATACCGACCATGTGGTGGACTTGAATAAGGTAAGTATTCGTTATGGTGAACGGACTATCCTGAAAGAGTTGGATTGGAGTGTGAAATGTGGTGAGAAGTGGGCGCTCAGCGGAGACAATGGATCCGGAAAATCGACATTGCTTAGTTTGGTCTGTGCCGATAATCCGCAGAGTTATGCCTGCGATATAACATTGTTCGGGCGTAAGCGCGGATCGGGAGAGAGCATTTGGGAAATAAAGAAGCACATCGGGTATGTCAGCCCGGAGATGCATCGTGCTTATTTAAAGAATCTGCCGGCCATTGATATTGTGGCAAGCGGACTGCATGACTCGGTGGGACTCTATAAGCGTCCGCGTCCTGAACAGATGGAGGTTTGTGAGTGGTGGATGGATATTTTTGGTATTGCCAATCTGAAAGAGCGTAGTTTCTTGCAGCTCTCCAGTGGAGAACAACGTCTGGTGTTATTGGCGCGTGCATTTGTTAAAGACCCGGAATTACTGATACTGGATGAACCGTTGCATGGGCTCGATTTGATAAACCGTCGTTTGGTAAAAGATATTATTGAGACTTTCTGCCAACGAAAAGATAAAACAATGATAATGGTGACACACTATCAGGAAGAGTTGCCGATGTGTATTACCAATTCATTGCATCTGACAAGAAATGAATAACTATTGAAGAAAAAGATTAACCGATACAAGTTATTGATTTATAGGATAAAAGAGGAAAACTCTTTTGTCCGCTTTAATGCTGTATTAAAGTCATTTATCAGTTCCTTGATTACTTCTTCGGCTGTTTGGAGACTATGTACAGAAGAGGCTATTTGTCCTATTTCTACTTCACCTTCGTAAATATCTCCTTCAAAAATACCTTTCTTGGCACGCCCCCTGCCCAATAATTCCCTCAATTCTTCTACAGATGCACCGCGTGTCTCTGCTTTCTCCACCTGCTTGAAGAACTCATTCTTGACGAGTCTTACCGGTGAGAGCTGTTTTAAGGTGAGCTGGGTGTCACCTTCATTCAGTCTGAGGCAACGGTCCTTGAATGTGAAGTGTGCCGAACTTTCTTCTGTCAATGCAAAGCGTGTACCTATTTGGACTCCGTCGGCTCCCAGTGTCATGGCGGCCAAAATACTTTCACCGGAGCCAATGCCTCCTGCTGCCATTAGCGGAACGGTTGTAATCTTTTTTATAGCAGGAAGGAGACACAGGGTCGTGGTCTCTTCGCGACCGTTGTGACCGCCAGCTTCAAAGCCTTCGGCAACAATCGCATCTACACCTGCTTCTTCGCATTTGGCAGCAAACTTACTGCTTGCCACGACATGTGCTACCACTATGTCGTGCTGATGAAGATGCTCGGTCCAAGTCTTCGGATTTCCGGCAGAAGTAAAGACAATCTTTACGCCTTCATCGATTACGATTTGGATGATTGCATCTATCTCGGGATACATCAGCGGGATATTAACCCCAAAAGGTTTTTCGGTGGCTGCTTTACATTTCCGAATATGTTCGCGGAGCGTCTCAGGATGCATAGAGCCGGCACCAATCAATCCGAGTCCTCCTGCATTGCTTACGGCAGAGGCCAACCGCCATCCGCTACACCACACCATACCACCTTGGATAATAGGATATTTGATTCCAAAAAGGTTACAGATTTTATTCATTGTCTTGTCATTATATAACTATTTATATTGAACAATTGAATCGGAAAAATGTTTGGGTGACTATTTGTAAAACCACGCCTTTTCTTCGTGTGGTAGTGAAAAAAAAGAAAATTCTCCGCTTTTTTACGGTTTATAGAACAGAATTGGTCTATCTTTGTTATGAGAATTAAAATTGTATTTTTATAACAATAAAAACGAATCATGTTATTACAACTACTATTTGTACTTGCCGCTATTATTGTGGGTGCCCGTTTAGGAGGTATCGGACTTGGAGTGATGGGGGGTGTGGGCCTCGCTATTTTGACTTTTGTCTTCGGACTTCAGCCTACTGCGCCTCCTATTGATGTGATGTTGATGATTGCTGCCGTTATCTCTGCCGCATCCTGTATGCAGGCGGCGGGCGGACTGGACTTTATGGTGAAATTGGCGGAACGTCTGCTGCGTCGTAATCCGGCACATGTTACTATACTGAGCCCATTGGTAACTTACTTGTTTACTTTTGTTGCGGGAACAGGACATGTGGCTTATTCCGTACTTCCCGTGATTGCCGAAGTTGCTGCCGAGACAAAAATCCGTCCCGAACGTCCTTTGGGCATTGCGGTAATCGCATCGCAACAGGCTATTACAGCGAGTCCTATTTCCGCTGCTACCGTGGCACTCCTTGGGTTGCTTACCGGTTTTGATATCACTTTGTTCGATATATTGAAAATAACCATTCCCGCTACCTTGATAGGAGTACTGGTAGGCGCTTTCGCTTCGATGAGGGTAGGTAAGGAGTTGATGGAAGATCCTGAATATCTGCGTCGTGTGGAGGAGGGACTGTTGGAGGATAAGCACGTGGAGTTGAATGACGTGAAGAATATGTTTCAGGCACGCCTTTCTGTGATTATCTTCATTGTGGCCACTTTGTTGATTGTATTGTTCGGCTCTATTCCCAGCCTTCGGCCTTCGTTTGACGGAAAAGTATTGGATATGCCTTCACTGATTGAGATTTTGATGTTGTCGGCTGCCGCACTAATTTTGATTATCTCGCGTACTGACGGTATCAAGGCAACTCAGGGAAGTGTATTTCCGGCAGGGATGCAGGCAGTGATTGCTATCTTCGGTATCGCATGGATGGGAGATACCTTTATTAATGGTAACATAACAGAACTGACAGGTTCTATTGAAGGTATTGTCCGCCAGATGCCGTGGCTTTTCGGTGTGGCATTGTTTGTAATGTCTATTTTGCTTTACAGTCAGGCGGCCACTGTACGTGCTATTGTGCCTTTGGGAATTGCTTTGGGCATTTCGCCAATGATGCTGATAGCTCTGTTTCCGGCAGTAAACGGTTATTTCTTTATTCCCAACTATCCGACTGTGATTGCCGCCATTAATTTTGACCGTACAGGAACTACCGGAATCGGTAAATGGGTGTTAAACCACTCCTTTATGATGCCGGGGCTTATAGCCACGATTGTATCGATTGTTGTCGGACTGTTACTGATACAAATATTTTAGTCTCAATATATTAATTACCTAAACTAGAAAAGATTATGAATGGATTAAGAAAACTCAGTTTGCTGGCTGTGACGTTGTTGCTCGGCGCCTTTGCAGCAGTTGCCCAAAAGCCTAATATTCATATTTTGGCAACAGGAGGAACAATTGCCGGAACCGGTGCTTCGGCTACTAATACGAATTATACAGCCGGACAAGTGGCTATCAGTACACTGCTGGATGCTGTGCCCGAAGTGAATAAGATTGCCAATGTGACCGGTGAGCAGATTGTGAAAATTGGTTCTCAGGATATGAATGACGCCGTTTGGCTGACATTGGCAAAACGTATCAATGAGTTGCTCGGCCGTGGCGATGTGGATGGTATCGTGATTACTCATGGGACAGATACAATGGAAGAAACAGCATTTTTCCTGAATCTGACTGTGAAGAGCGATAAACCGGTGGTATTGGTCGGGGCTATGCGTCCTTCTACGGCGATGAGTGCTGACGGTCCTTTGAACCTCTATAATGCGGTAGTTGCTGCTGCAGCCAAAGAATCGAAAGGGAAAGGAGTGGTGATTGCAATGAACGGCTTGATATTGGGTGCTCAGGGAGCAACTAAGATGAATACGGTAGATGTGCAGACTTTCCAGTCTCCTAATTCGGGTGCATTGGGATACATTCTCAATGGAAAGGTGTCGTATAATATGGAGTCTTTGAAACGTCATACTACCAAGTCGGAGTTTGATGTGACAAATCTTGATAAATTGCCTAAAGTGGGTATTGTTTATAGTTACTCTAATGTGGATGCCGATGTGATGACTCCGTTCCTCAATAATGGCTATCAGGGAATCGTTCATGCTGGTGTAGGCAATGGTAACATTCATCAGAATCTGTTCCCGATGTTGGAAAAAGCGCGTAAACAAGGAATCTTAGTCGTTCGTTCAAGCCGTGTTCCGACAGGGCCTACCACTCTTGATGCAGAAGTGGATGATAATAAATATCAGTTTGTGGCTTCTCAAGAACTAAATCCGCAGAAGGCACGTGTATTGTTGATGCTTGCATTGACAAAGACAAATGACTGGAAGAAGATTCAGCAATACTTCAACGAGTATTAATCGGTTTACATAGGGCAGATGCCCGATATTTTTTCCACTGTAGAGGCAGGATGCTTCTGCTCCTACAGTGGATGTTCTCATTTATTTTCAAACCCCAAACCATACTTAATTATGAAAAGGATAATGTTATTATGCCTGACGGCCATTGCCATGTCAGGCCCACACTCGCTATATGCACAATCTTCAAAAAGCGATTTCATGTCGGATAATAAAAGCCTCTTTGAGGAGGTGACCGGTATCAAAAAGAAGACCGACAAGTTCAATCTGTATCTCAATATGCATGGTGATTTCAACATGAAATGGAATGAATCCGGCTTTGACCAAGGTGCATTCGAGATGAAACAACTCCGTATTGAAATGAAAGGCAACATTAATGACTGGCTCAGTTATCGCTATCGCCAGCGACTCAACCGAGGCAACGACGGTTCGGGAAACATCGACAATGTTCCGACCAGTATCGACTATGCAGGCATCGGTGTCAAACTGGATAAGTTTTCATTCTTTGCCGGCAAGCAATGCGCTGCTTACGGAGGAATCGAGTTTGATGTAAACCCCATTGAAATCTACGAATACAGTGATATGATAGAGAACATGAATAATTTCATGACCGGTTTGAATATAGCTTATAATTATAATCCTTACCAGCAGATACAGTTTCAGGTATTGAACAGTTTGAACGGGCCTTCCAAAGAGATGTATGGCGACTTGGAACGGACAAAACTTCCGTTGGTTTACACCTTGAACTGGAATGGTAATTTCATGGATGTATTTAAAACCCGGTGGTCTGCATCTATTATGAACGAAACAAAAGGCGAGAAAATGTATTATTATGCTTTGGGTAATGAGTTCAATTTCAATCCTCAATGGCATGCTTATTTTGACTGGATGTATTCTCGTGAAGGAGTAGACCGCAAAGGTATTATTACGAGAATGATGGGCGGTGACCTCAACCACAACGTGTTTAATGCCGAATATATGTCATACGTGCTCCATGTCAACTATCGTTTTGCTCCGAAATGGAATCTGTTTGCCAAGGGTATGTATGAGACTGCTTCCGTTTACAAAAGCAGTGATGAGGTGGAAAAAGGAAAGTACCGTACGGCATGGGGGTACGTCGGTGGCATTGAATATTATCCGATGGAAACCAATTTGCATTTCTTCCTGGCTTATACCGGTCGCTCTTATCGATTTACTGACCGGGCTAAAGCGTTGGGAGAAGACAATTATTCCACTAACCGGGTTTCTGTAGGCTTTATTTGGCAGATGCCGGTATTCTAAAGCATTGTGCAGCAAAAGGGAGAGAGCATGCCAGAAGTCCGATGTAACTGTTACATTGCGTTGCTTTTGGCATGCTCTCTTTCATTTGTTATTTTTTCCCAAAGAACTTATCGATAATCAGTGCTATCGCTCCGTCGCCCGTCACATTACAAGCTGTTCCGAAACTATCCATTGCAATATAAAGCGCAATCATCAACGCCTGTTCGCTTTCACCGAAACCCAGCATAGAAGAGAGGATGCCCAGTGCAGCCATAATCGCACCACCCGGAACGCCCGGTGCGGCTACCATTGTAATGCCGAGCATAAAGATAAATCCGGCAAACATGGGAAAATCGAAAGGCATTCCCTGCATCATCATCAGCGCCAATGCGCATGCAACTATCTTCAGGGTGCTGCCCGATAAATGAATCGTGGCACAAAGCGGAATTACAAAACCGGCAATGTCTTCGCTCACACCGTTCTTGATGCTTTGCCTTAGAGTCACTGGAATAGTGGCAGCCGATGATTGTGTACCCAATGCCGTAAAATATGCCGGAAGCATTCTGCCCAACAGCCGGAACGGGTTACGACGGACAAATAATGCTGCAATAGAATATTGAAATACCAAAAGGAAAATATGCAATAGGAAGATAACCCCGATAATCTTTATGAAGACCGACAATACACTCATGACTTGTCCTGAATGTGTCATATTCAAGAAGATGCCGAAGATATAGATAGGCAGTAATGGTAGGATGATGACCTGAATGGTTTTGATGATAATATCCTTAAAGTCATTACATACATTCTTGAGTGCTGTGGTGTCCAAGTGGGCGATGCCCAGTCCCAGCGTAAAAGCAAGGATGAGTGAGGTCATGACATTCATGGCAGGCGGAATGGCTACCGTGAAAAAAGGAATGATGTCATGGGCTTCGCTTATTTGTTCGATGGAAGCTCCGGGAGTAATCATTGACGGAAAGAAGGTGATGCCTGTAAAGTAAGATAGGAAACCTGAGAATAGCGTTGCTCCGTATGCTACAAGCGTGGTAACTACCAGCATTTTCCCCGCTTCTTTGCCGATGTCGGCAATGGCGGGTGTTACCAGTCCGAGGATAATCAGCGGGATGATAAAACCCAGGAACTCGCTGAAGATTCCGTTGAAGGTCACAAAGATTCTTACCAATCCTCCGGGGAGGATATTGCCGAATGCGATACCTAGTGCAATGGCAAGGATAATACGGGGCAACAACCCTATTTTAATCTTTTTCATTATAGTGTAAGATTGATATGTTCGCAAAGATAGAATTATTGAACAAATAAATCTGCCATTTGTTAAATATAAAAAGATTAAATTATGGAAAAGGCAGATATTGGATTGATTGGACTGGGAGTAATGGGGCAGAATCTGGCTCTGAACCTGGCTGGTAAAGGATGGAAAGTAGCAGTGTGGAATCGCACGGTTCCCGATAAAGAAGAACATATAGTTGATAATTTCATAGCTAAGCGTGCGCAAGGCAAAAACATTGTAGGTACTCAGACTTTAGAAGAGTTTGTGGATGCACTGAAGACTCCGAAAGTCGTTTTTCTCATGGTGCAGGCAGGCCCTGCGGTAGATGAACTGACAGGCAATCTGCTTCCCTTGTTACATGAAGGTGATATTATAATTGATGGCGGAAATTCTAATTTTGAGGATACGGAGCGCCGGGTGAAGGAACTGTATGAAAAAGGAATGTATTTTGTCGGTTGTGGTATTTCAGGAGGCGAAGAGGGGGCATTGCATGGTGCGTCCGTTATGCCGGGCGGAGCTCAGGAGGCATGGCCGGTGATACAACCGATGTTGAAGAGTATTGCGGCTCGTGCTGAGGATGGTACTCCATGTTGTGAATGGGTAGGTCCGGGCGGTGCCGGGCACTATGTGAAGATGGTGCACAACGGTATCGAATATGGTGATATGGAATTGATAGCAGAAACTTATTATGCACTGAAGCATCTGTTGGCACTGAAAAATGAGCAGATGGCGGATATCTTCGAACGTTGGAACCAGGGTCGTTTGAAGAGTTATCTGATTGAGATAACGGCAGCCATCCTCCGTCATAAGGAATGTGGAGGCGGTTATCTGATAGACAGTATACTGGATGCTGCCGGACAGAAAGGGACAGGGCGTTGGAGTGTTATCAATTCGCTACAACTCAATACTCCTCTTGATGTAATTGCCGAGGCTGTTTTTGCACGTAATCTATCCGCTGAAAAGAGTTTGCGTGTGTTGATGGCCAAACATTATATGCATATTGAGAATCATCCGGTGTATAATTATCAAGATACTGTTTCCGGACTGGAGGGCACTCTCTATGCGGCTCGTCTGGTAGGATATGCACAAGGGTTTGCATTGATGCGCACAGCGAGTGACACTTATAAATGGAATTTGAACCTTTCCTCCATTGCCTTGCTGTGGCGTGCCGGCTGCATTATTCGTTCTGCCTTTTTGAATGATATTGCCGAGGCTTACCGTCGTGCACCGGGATTGTCGCACCTGTTGCTTGACGAACATTTCGGTATGGAAGTGGCGGAAGCTCTTCCTATATGGAAGAAGTCGGTGGGTGTTATGCTGAAAGAAGGATTGGCTGTACCTGTGCTCTCTGCAGCATTGAATTATTTTCTAGGGCTGACCACCAATCGTTCGCAAGCCAATATGATTCAGGCGATGCGTGATTATTTCGGAGCGCATACATTCGAGAGAGTGGATAGTCCGAGAGGCGAGTTCTTCCATGAACAATGGCAAGAAGAGAAATAAAATAAACCGATAAAAAAGAACTGATTTATGAGTTTACCACATAGTTTGTTTTTAGTTATATTCGGCGCGTCGGGTGACCTCACCCGGCGTAAGCTGATGCCTGCCCTGGTGAAGATTCACAATGAGGGACGTTTCCCTGAACACTTTGCCATTGTGGGGTGTGCCCGCACTGCCTATTCGGATGAAACCTATCGTACTTATCTGAAAGAGGAGTTGATGAAATCTTCTTCTTTGGACGAAAAGGAGAAAGCGTCTGTGGATGATTTTCTTGCCACAGTTTATTATCAGTCAATGGATCCTGCTGATGCTTTGACTTATTCCTTGTTGAACGAACGGCTGAAAGCCCTGTCTCCCCAATATGAGAATGATGGAAATTATTTGTTCTATCTGGCCACTCCACCGCTGCTTTACGAACTGATTCCGAAATATCTTCACGATGCCGGTATCCTTAAAAAGCCCGGACTGAAACGTATCATTGTCGAGAAGCCTTTCGGTTATGACCTTGCATCGGCACGTAAGCTGAATAAGATTTATTCCACTTACTTCAAGGAGGAGGATATCTACCGCATCGATCATTTCCTTGGGAAAGAGACGGTGCAGAATATCATGGTGACACGTTTCGGAAGTACAATCTATGAGCCTATTTGGAATCGTAACTATATTGATTATGTTGAGATAACCGCTGTCGAGAATATGGGCATCGGGACTCGTGGAGGGTATTATGACGGCTCAGGCGCATTGCGCGATATGGTGCAGAATCATCTGATGCAGTTACTTGCCATTACTGCGATGGAACCGCCTGCCAAGTTTGATAAGAACGGATTCCGAAATGAGGTTATCAAGGTTTATCAATCGCTTCATCCGTTGACTGATGAGTACATTCGCGAGAATGTTGTTCGTGGACAATACATGGCCGGTGAGACACAAGTGGGTTATCGGGAAGAAAAGAATGTCAATCCCGACTCGCGCACGGATACTTATGTTGCCATGTGTCTTAAAATAGACAATTGGCGTTGGCAGGGCGTACCTTTTTATATTCGTACCGGCAAGCAGATGCCGACAAAAGTGACCGAGATTGTTGTCCACTTCAAACCTGCTCCCATGCAGATGTTTCAGATGAAGGAGGGGCTCTATCGCGGTGAAGAGCTGATTCTCCGCATCCAGCCTGATGAGGGTATCTTGCAGCGTATTGCCATGAAAGCACCAGGCTCGGGATTCTACATGGGAACAATGGAGATGGATTATAGTTATGACCAAAACGCACAGGAGACAGGTGATGCCTATGTCCGTCTGTTGGAAGACAGTTTGGCAGGCGACCCTACCTTGTTTACCCGTTCGGATGCTGTAGAAGAGAGTTGGACGTATTTTGATAAGATTCTGGAATATTGGAAGAAACATCCGGAAACTCCTCTTTATGGTTATCCTGCCGGAACATGGGGACCGAAAGAGGCGGACGTACTTATAGAGCGCAGCCATGCCGAATGGACTAATCCTTGTAAGAATCTGACACATTCTAAACTATATTGTTTGTTATGATACCCGATAAATATTTATATATATCGCCCCGGCAGGCATCACAAACCCTCATTACTCGTATATTGGAGGCTATGGAGAAGGATTCTGAGCGTCCTTTTACCATTGCCCTTTCCGGTGGAACGACTCCGGCGGTATTGTTTGAGGTGTGGGAGAGTGAGTTTGCGGCATACACGCCGTGGACACGTCTTTATTTTTACTGGGTGGACGAGCGTTGCGTGCCGCCTGACGATGCGCAAAGCAACTTTGGTCTTGCCAATCGTCTTTTGTTTAGTAAAATAAAACTACCTCCTTCGCATTACTATCGGATAGTGGGCGAGGGAGCTCCCGCTGAAGAAGCTATATTGTATTCTTCTTTGGTGAAGGCTACCGTGCCGACTGTAGATGAAGTACCGGTCTTTGACTTTGTATTGTTAGGAGTGGGAGAGGACGGTCATACTTCTTCTGTTTTTCCTGACCGGAAGGATTTGTTGACAGCGGCTGAACCTTATGCAGTGTCAGTCAATCCTTATAATAAAACGGTTCGTATCTGTATGACCGGAAAGCCGATGATAGAGGCAAAACATACTTGTTTCCTGGTGACGGGCGAGAGTAAGTGTAACATTCTGAAGAAAATACTCGATAAAGAACAGGAAGATATTTATCCCGCTTCTTATATATGGCATCACGCCCGGATGCCGGAACTTTATGCTTCTTTGTGATAGAAGTATTTTTCTATAAGTCACCCTCGCCACAGATAGTTGTAGCGAGGGTGATTTCAATTTTATATAAAGCTTTCTTTTTTCGTTGTAGAAAGCAACTATCAAAGGTCTTTATTCCAAAATAAAGAGATAGCCTTTGTCTTTAGGCACTCTGATTTTGTCTTTGGGTGAGAGGACAAAGCCCTCTTGGAAGCCTTTGATGGCAGGCGCGGTCAGTTTGGCGCGGCCGGGGTCGATACCTAATTTGCTCCAGTCTATTTGCAGGGTTACGTCACTGTCTTTGTCAGCCCAACTTGCAATGGCTATCATTACTTTTCCTTCTTTGACAAAGGTGGTGGTAAGGATGTCGTTTCGGCCGGTCTTTATGGGATTGTAAGACACCCAGTATCCCATCATGCGGCTGTCTTTTATGCCAAACATATCCCATACTTTCCACAATTGTGAGGGAACAGATTCCATCGGTTCACGCGCTGTCATGCCATAAAGCATGCCGCGATACGGATTTCCTCCATCTTGCAGCATCTCGCTCATCATGCCGAACGGAATACCCGAGACATCGGTCAGCCAGTAGGCGGGAGATTTTTCATATTTGAAGTATTCGCCAAACCAAAGACGGTCCAGATAAGGCATGTGTTCCATGTAGAGGAAGGCACTGTTGATGAATCCGTCTGCGGGATTGAACTGATTGGCAGAGTGCACGTCAATACGCGGGTCGGGGCGATTGTTTTCCAATACCCTGCGGATGCGTTTCATGGTGTTGCGGTCAAAAGCAAGGTCGTCAATATATACTCCGTCGATGCCTACATTCTTGGTCAGCCAGTTCAGCCCTTCCACATAGAAGTTGTGCCAACGTGAAATGCCGGTGTTCACGATAGCAGCGTCTTTATAAGCGTCTACAAACCAGGCGCCGATATAATCGTCATCCAGATGTTCCTGCAGCCAAGTGTAGCCTCCTCCTTTGCCCGGAGAGAAGATTTCGTGTCCGAGGCTCTTCAGGGCAAAGAGTTCGGGAGCATGGTTAGTGAGTTCGCGCACTGTATAGTAAATCTTTACTTTATATCCTTTGGCGTGCGACTGGTCTACATATTCTTTCATGAAAGCCGGTCGGAAGAACGGATAATTGATGTGAGGGTTGATGGCGTTGCCGTGATGCAGGTTGATGACATTGGCTCCTGTTTCTCCCACTACATCGACTGCTTGATAGGCGTGTGCATCGCTGTCTTTCAATTTCTCGGCAGGCTGGTAACCGTGGTAGTAGCGGTCTGTCCATTGTTTCATCGTGTCGATGGGCTTGAAAGGAGTCACCAGCACGAGGAAGTTGAAATGCAGTTCCTCGCCTTTCAGAATGTTGCGCTTGCCGCTATACGTTTCAATATTCACTTGTTTCCCGGTCTCCTTGTAGCTAATGCCTCCTTTGCCTTCATTATACCACGAGTATGGCATATTCAGCGGTTGCTGTTTGTAGAAGTTCGTATTTAGCGGACGGCGGTAGTTCTTTGCGCGGAAGAGGCACTGCATCCCTGCGTTTACATCACCGAACCAGAAACCTTCCTGATTTCGGTCTACGTCCCATTTCCACTTGTCACTTTTGGGGCGCAACGACCCTTCGTATCCCATCCCCAGACGATATTTGGCGGTTGATGCATTCATTGGGGTCAGCAGGGCGATATCGTCCACTTGGGTATTTTCTTCGGCTTTCACTGTTATCTGATAGCTCATGAATCCGTCAAACTCCATGTGTGCATCTACCAGAACGTTGAGGTTGCCGGCTTTGCCGGACGCAGTCCAACCGACGATGCCTTTCTCTTGACGGGTGAACCGGAAAGGAGAAGTGATGACAATGGGGAGTTCCTTACCATTCTGGCGGATAACGAAGCGCATGGGCTGTGCCAATATCTCCTTGGCATCTTTACCCAATGAGGTCATCTCTTCGGTAAAATAGCTGCGGATGGAGGCAGGAAGACCCAAATTGTCGGTCGTTATACTTCTGCCCAGTACTCCGATAGTGTGGCCGGTGACAGTCATGGGGGTGAAAGGCTTCACCAAGTCATCGTTGACGCCATACTGTGAGTTCAACCAGCGCAGGCGGGACAAGCGCCATGAATCACTGTCACCTTTATCCACAAGAACATTGTCGGAGAGGTTTATGGATATTTTCACTTGTTGAGTGCCTACCGGGTCACTGACGGTGATGGTTCCGGTGTAAAGTCCCTTAGCGGCATGTTCGGGCATCTGAATGCCAATCCAGAGAGGCTGGATGCGTCCTTTATTCACGTCTACAATGGGATGCATGGGGCGTCCCAGCCAGTCCACCCCTTCCGTATTGAAGCAAGTCATGGCAGAGGCGGGGATAATGCTTCCGTCCTTTCCTTTCAAATCAGTGAAGGTGACTTTGGCTCCGTTTACGGCACGCTTGAAAGCCCACAAACCGAGTTGCAGAACATAGTACTCGTTCAGGTCTGCTTCACCGAAGAATTCCCCTGTCGCACCTTTTGCAACCTGGCGATAAGAGAGTTCGTCAAACATTCGGATGGGATATTTACGGTCTTCGGGCAACAACAGGAAAGGTGCATCGCTGTT
This sequence comes from uncultured Phocaeicola sp., assembly GCF_948499155.1. Taxonomy (NCBI): domain Bacteria; kingdom Pseudomonadati; phylum Bacteroidota; class Bacteroidia; order Bacteroidales; family Bacteroidaceae; genus Phocaeicola; species uncultured Phocaeicola sp. Next base: position 156,919 of record NZ_CAOOSE010000004.1, read on the forward strand.
GGCATCCATTAATGCTTGCTTCTCCTTTTCCGTGGCGATGATTTCCATCGGATAGAAACTATTGAAACTGCCTAATGATTCGAAGCGGACCAGTGTGGCGCGGGGAGCTTTACCTTCGGGTATGGCGCTGCACGCGGCTTTCCATTGCGGGTCGGCTTTATCGGGCTGCTGTGGATAGTTAACTTTGGGATAGGGGCCTCCTGAGGTGTGATAGGGAAGATAGTAGACATAATATTCTCCGGCATTTTCTTCGGCATCGAAGCGGATGATTCCGTATTCGCGGTTGATTTCCATTGGAAGCACATTATTGACTATTTTCCCGGTTGTGGCATTCATGACGATAATCCCTTTCTGATGAGGGTCTTTGTCGCGTCTGCGCCAGGGGATGTAGGCTTCCGTCACGGTGGCGGGAGTTTTTACTGAGATAACCACTCGATGATTGCCCAATGTATCGGGTGTCCAGTAGTTTTCACCGTAGAACGAAGCATCAGGAATAAAGTCCTGAGCCGTTGCCGGAAAGGTTAATAACAGGGCGGATAATGCCCATAAAAGAAGTCTTTTCATTTTTGTTTTTTTATTAAAAGCCTGTTTCTAAATAGCTCAAATCTTTTTCTAATACAGTTGCCGTATCATACAAAAGCTTCCTTTTAATACATCAGAAGTCCTTAAATTCATCATTCTCATCGGATTTTACAGCAATACATTCCATCTCTACCAGCCATGTGGGGCGGCATACCGGCGCATGTACAATGACACGGGGCAGTTGGGGGAATTTATTGTCAAACAATTCTTTAACGATAGTATAGTCCGAAGAGTCACGCAGATAGATGATGGCCTGTGATACATCGTCGAAACTGCATTCGGCTTCTTTAAGCAGTGCTTCCACATTTTCCCACATGCGGTGCGTCTGTTTGCGGACATCACCCGGGTGCACCACTTCACCTTTATTATTTATACTGGCGGTTCCCGAAATGAATACCTGTCTGCGGTCGCCATATTTCACACACGTCCCGCGTTCAAAACTCACTCCGTATTCATACGTGGGATTCAGATGGGTAGTGGCATACAGGAATTGTATCTGGGCAGGTTGTATTCCGTTGATGGCATACGCATCCATCTGCACTGTCACTTGCGGGTCGGGATGTCGTCCGCCGATGCCGGTGCTGGCTATGTAGTGTGTCTTTTCCGTAAGGTCTTGTGTGAGGAACACTTCATTCCGTGCTTTCACCATACCTGAATAATTGACGTCTATATTCTGTACGAAGAACCATGTGCGGATACAGTTATCCGCCAGCTTGCAATTCTGCTCACTGAGTTGCATCACATAGTTATTCAGCAACAGCCGTGTCTGGTACTCCGAAGTAGAGGCACGGTTGAAGTCTCTTCCTTTCCAAAGGTGACGGTAGCCGTTGTGTGTCACCTCGAAGAGTCCTTCGGGAAGCACCTTGGTACTTACTTCCGTTTGCAGAAAAGCCCATAGTGCAATCTTGGTACCATTGCAGGGTGGCTGTTCTATGATAGACAGGGCACAATCCGAGTGTTCCGTTTCCGCAGCTAAAAGCAGGTCGGCCTGATTGACAGCATCGCTCAGAAAGTATCGTTTGAAAATAGTAGTACCCTTTTTTAATTCATTCTCTTTTAAATCTGAATAGGTATCCAACAGCAATTTCAGTTGCTCTTCATAAGATTGCCCGGGTTTCGTCAGTTGAATCATGACCTGATATTCGACAACACCTTTTGAGGGAGTGAATTCAGAATAGCAGACCATTACGTTCTCATTCTTATTTATGGTTTTATAGTTTATCATAGTTGATGCTTTAAATGTTGCAAATTTATAATTTTATGGCATTGTGGCAATGCTTCTTTCCATTCTTTTTATCCATTGGCATAACTGTGCATGCCTCCGAGCAGAAAATTTACTTCAAAGTAGGTGATTAACACAGTGAGGAATGCCACAATGCCAATACATGGAAGAACGAAGGGAAGGGTAAGCCGTTTCTTAGGGTCAGCCAAGCCTTTTTTAACGGAAGATTATTACAGTCTCCGACGGCGGACTGTACAGTCCACTGTAATGGACTGTACGGTCTTCGGTAGCGGACTATACAGTCCATTGCCGAAGACTGTAGTAATCTGACGGACAGAAAGGCATAATCGAAAGGACGAAAACGCTTGCTCCGGCTAATGAAACGACTTAGGGAGCTCATAACGTATGCAGAGGTTGAAAACCGGTCTTATAGAGGCGAATCCAATCTTCCTGAATACAGACTGTAAGTCGTTTTTAGATGGATTGAATCTGCCTCTACAGTAATAATGTAACAGTAACTTTAGAACTTTTCTCTTTTCAGAACTCTTTTTCATTACTTCTGATGCGGCTGAGTGTGGGAAGAGTGATGCCCAGATAAGAAGCGATATATCCTAAATTAGCACGTTCGCATACGGCAGGAAATTGTATTTTCATCTGTTCATACCGTTCTTTGGCAGGCAGGGTGAGCCGTTCCTTATGAGTGCGGTGCAGGCGTCTGTATTCATCCTGATGGATAACCCTGCCCCAGTTTGCCCATTCGATATTGGTCTGGAACAGATGGGTGAGATGACTGAGTGAGATTTCATAAACCTCCATATCCTCCAGCGACTCTACAAACTCTTCGCTCAGCTTGTTGTAATATAGTTCGTCCATGCTGAATACGATATTGCCTTCGCACGAAAAAGACGTCGTGATTTCTTCTCCGTCTACCAGCCAATAGGAACGCGTCATCCCTTTTTCTATAAAGTAGGCCACCTTGCAATAGATGCCTTCTTTTATCAATTGGTACTTCTTGGGGAAGCGATGAGGCTTCAGGCACGAGACCAGCAAGTCTATGCTTTGGTCGGAGACCGGATAGTCCTGCTTTATCTTTTTTATTATATTTTCCATTATTGTATCGTTATGTTTGATATTCAGTGTTCAAAGTTATGTATTTCCCATTACAAAGCGGCAAAGGGCGGGACATATTTTTTGCTTTTCTTTTTTTGCAACTTACTTGCATGCCTTTTCGTTTACCTTTGCGTCAGAAGAAAATAAGAAAATAAATATGAAACAGTATCGTAATGAAATCTTCTCGTTCCTGATGTTGATGGCGGGAATTCTGTTGGGATATGCACAGACGGCATGGTTTGCACTGCCTTATGTCAGTCTTGCCTGGTATCTGGCGGCAGTCGCTCCGGTTGGCTTTCCTGTCATGGCGGAAGCATGGGAGCATTTTATGAAGAAAGAGTATTTTAATGAGTTTATGCTGATGACGATTGCCACAATAGGTGCCTTTTGCATTGGCGAATACCCGGAAGGGGTGGCAGTGATGTTGTTTTATGCAGTAGGCGAGCAGTTGCAGGATGGTGCTGTAGACAAAGCACGCGACAATATTCGTGCCCTGCTTGATATGCGTCCGCGCACAGCTTCTGTCTTTCGTAAAGGTCAATATTCGATTGTTTCGCCCGAAGCGGTAGAGATAGGAGAAACCATTGAGGTTAGAGTGGGCGAGAAAGTCCCTTTGGACGGTGTGTTGCAAAATGAGGCGGGAGTGTTCAACACGGCAGCATTGACCGGCGAAAGCCTTCCGCGTTCGGTGAGGCAGTCCGGTGAGGTGTTGGCAGGCATGATTCCGGTAAATGAGACTATTCGGCTGACCGTAACGAAACCTTACAGCCAAAGCACCTTGGCACGTATGCTTGAGATGGTGGAGGAGGCTGCCGGACGCAAGGCGCCGACAGAACTGTTCATGCGTAAGGTTGCCCGCTACTATACTCCGGCAGTCATCGGGGTCGCATTCCTCATTTTGGCGCTTCCGTTTCTTTATTCATTGGTGCAGCCGTCTTTTACCTATCTGTTTGGCGACTGGCTGTATCGTTCTTTGGTGTTCCTCGTGATATCCTGCCCGTGTGCCTTGGTAGTGAGTATTCCACTGGGTTACTTCGGAGGTATCGGTGCGGCATCACACAAAGGCATTCTTTTTAAAGGCGGCAATTACTTGGACGCCATCACGAAAGCAGATACGTTTGTTTTTGACAAGACAGGTACACTGACTACAGGCAACTTCCGTGTTTGTCGGATAGAGACTGCGGGAATATATTCGGAGGCGGAAGTCCTGAAATATATTGCATCGGCAGAAAGCAAGAGCAGCCACCCGATGGCAAAAGCCGTGATGGAGTATGCAAAGCAGCAACAGGAAACTCTTTACCCGGTGGGGACAGTGACGGAGGTGGCCGGCTACGGACTGGAAGCACACATCGACGGCAAGCAGATACTGGCAGGCAACTATAGGCTGATGGACAAGTTTGGAATAACTTATCCGGAAGGATTGCGTGAAATGCCCGAAAGTCTGATTCTGTGTGCGTGCGATGGTGTTTATGCAGGTGTGGTTGTTTTGGCGGATGGGCTGAAGGAGGATGCGGTAGAAGCCGTTCGAGGATTGAAGGAACAAGGTATCAAGCATTTTGAAATCCTGTCGGGTGATAAGACCGCACTGGTACAAAACATAGCACGCCGTCTGGATATCAGGCATGCTTATGGTGATTTATTGCCGGCCGATAAGGTGGCCCGGCTTCAGAAGCTGAAGGATGAGAAACATCATGTCGCTTTTGTGGGAGACGGAATCAATGATGCGCCGGTATTGGCATTGAGCGATGTGGGAATTGCGATGGGAGGTTTGGGAAGTGATGTAGCGATTGAGACAGCAGATGTGATTATTCAGGACGACAGTTTGTCGAAGCTGGTAACGGCTGTCAGGATAGGCAAATACACGCGCCGCATCATTTGGCAGAATGTCACATTGGCTTTTGTAGTGAAATTTGCCATCCTTGCATTGGGAACCGTGGGAGTGGCGACACTGTGGGAAGCCGTTTTTGCAGATTCGGGGGTGGCTCTGCTGGCTATTTTCAATGCAATGCGCATTAACAGACTACCTTAGGGCGGATTCAATCATTTATTTCGGCTTTGGAAAGGAAAAGGAAGAAAACAACACGGATTTCGCAGATAAATGAGGCCGAAGCCAATCTGCGGAATCCGTGTCTCAGAAAGAATAGACTGTTGCTGTATCGGCTTATCCGAGTGACAGAATCAGTAATTGAGCCGTGAGTACCCGAAGAAACATCGTGAGCGGATACACAGTGGCATAACCCACCGCGGGTGCGTCACATGAGGTGAGGTCATTGGAATAAGCCAGAGCGGGCGGGTTGGTTGTGGCTCCCGACAACACTCCGATAAGGGTGTAGTAGTTCAACTTGAAGGCATAGCGCCCGATAAATCCTACTATCAGCAGTGGCAGTACGGTAATGATGGCACCATAGCCTATCCATACATACCCGCCTTCATTGATAATCGTTTCAATAAATCCTTTACCTGCACCGAGGCCCACACAGGCAAGAAACAGAGAGATGCCTATCTCGCGGACCATCAGATTCGCACTGATGGTGGTGTAAGTAATGAGTTTGTATTGCGGTCCGAAACGGCTTATCAGGATGGAGACAATAAGCGGTCCTCCTGCCAGTCCCAACTTGACCGGCTGGGGGATGCCGGGGAACATGAACGGAGTGCTGCCCAATATACATCCCAGTGCGATACCCAGAAAGATAGGAATCAGATTGGGATGGTTCAACCGTTTCATCGAGTTGCCCAATATCTTTTCGGCTTGTGCCACTCCCAGCTCATGACCGACAATCTTTACACGGTCACCCATCTGCAGTTGCAGGTGGGGAGTGGCGACAAGGTCTACTCCCGAACGGTTTACGCGCGTAATGCTGACCCCGAAATCATTGCGGATTTTGAGTTGCGACAAGGTCTTTCCGTTCAGCTCAGGTTTGGTAATCAGAATCTTTCGTGAAATCAAGTTCTTGTTCTTGAAATCCCATTCCACATTCACCTGCTTGCCGAAGAAAACGGTGATTGCCTCTACGTCTATCGGATTGGCGATGATAAGAATTTCGTCGTTCAGATGAAAGACTGTATTCGAGTTGACAAGTTCCATCTGCTTGTCTCCGTCGCAGTGGCGGATGCGCGAGATAACGAAGTCACGGTTCACCAGCGGCTTGATATCCTTAATCGTTTTTCCGTCTACCGCCTCATTCCTGATTTCCAGTGAGATGGGGCGCACGGTCAGTTCCTGTAAATGTCCCAAGCCGCGTTCTGCTTCCGCTTCTTCCTGCTTCGGCTTAATCTGCAATAAATATTTCAGTGCGAGCAGCGAAAGGATGCAGCCTACTACACCCAGTGGGTATGAAACGGCATAACCGAGTGCGATTTCGGGCGCATCGATGCCGTTCAGGTCGCTGTTGGCCTGCTGTGCGGCTCCCAGTCCGGGTGTATTGGTGACAGCTCCCGAGAGGATACCCACCATCGTGGTAATAGGCACTCCGGTGATGAAGTGCAGTGCCACCGTGATGATAACTCCCTGGAATACGACCATCATGGCAAGCATATTCAGCGTGAACCCTCCCTTTTTGAAAGCCGAGAAGAAGCCCGGCCCTACTTGCAGGCCGACAGAATAGACGAACAGAATCAGTCCGAACTCCTTCAGGAAATGGAGCAGATGCTCATCCAGGTTCAGATTGAAATGTCCGAATACGATTCCTACAAAAAGTATCCATGTCACACCTAATGAAATGCCTGCCACTTTTATCTTCCCCAGCATGATGCCGAAGGCGATGACAAGCGAAAGAATCAACACGGAGTGTGCCACTCCGCCACCCCACAGGTTAGGGTATCCTTCAAATAGATTTCTAAAAAGTTCCATTCTTCTATAATTAATTAAATGATTATGCTATCATTACTTATACTTATCGGAGCTTTTCATGTATCGGGAAGGTAAACAAAGTTGTGAAAGAGATTGTATCGCTTAAATCGGGCACAAAGTTAGATATTTATTTTATATTTGCACCCGATTTAAAATATAGATTAAAAGTATGAAGCCACAATTGCTTATAGGGGCCGCTACTTCGGGAAGCGGGAAGACGACTTTCACGATGGGACTGTTGCGTGCGTTGAAGAAACGAGGCATGCGGGTGCAGCCTTTCAAATGTGGCCCTGACTATATTGATACTCAGTTTCACACCTTGGCGGCAGACCGCGAGTCGGTGAATCTGGATACTTGGATGGCATCGAAGACACATGTGCAGCATATTTATAATAAGTATGGAGAGGGGGCCGATGCGTGTGTTGCCGAAGGGGTGATGGGACTGTTTGACGGTTACAGCAAAATGGAAGGAAGCAGTGCCGAGATAGCGCAACTGCTGGGCATCCCGGTAATATTGGTTGTCAGTGCACGTGCGACTGCCTATTCGGTTGCTCCTCTGATTTATGGATTCAAGCATTTTCATCCGGGCGTGAAGATTGCCGGAGTGGTGTTCAATCAGGTATCTTCATTACCCCACTATAATTATCTGAAAGATGCGTGTGTCGATGCCGGCGTAGAGTGTTTGGGTTATCTTCCTTTCACCGAGGGGCTCAAGATTCCATCCCGCCATTTGGGGCTGACGCTGACGGCCAAACGTGCGATGGACGTAGTAATAGAGCAGGCGGCGGCATTGGTGGAGAAGTACGTGGATATTGATAAACTCCTGAATATTTGCCATCGTGGTTTTCCATGCCGGTATATGTTGCCATATAGCTCCGAAGCGGGAGTGGAGAGTTTTACTCCCCGCGCAAAGAAACTGAAGATTGCAGTGGCGCGCGATCCGGCATTCAATTTCATTTATCGTGAGAATATCGCTCGGTTGGAGGAAGTGGGAAACATTACTTATTTCAGTCCGGTGTATGGCAGCGATTTGTCGGAAGCGGATTTATTGTATCTTCCCGGAGGGTATCCGGAGCTCTTTGCCCGCCAACTGCACCGCCGCAAGAAACTGATGGAAGCGATAAAGGCTTTTGCCGAGGAAGGAGGGAAGATATTGGCCGAATGTGGCGGGATGATGTTTCTGACTCGTTCGCTCACGGCACGTCAGGGGGGAACGGCCTATGCCATGGCAGGTGTCTTGCCGTTGGACTGTACGATGGTGGGAGCAAAGTTGCATTTGGGTTATCGCCGGTTGGAGTATCGCGGACTTGAACTGAAGGGACATGAGTTCCATTACTCCGGTGTCATAGAGCCCGACACACTTCCTTCGGTGGCAAAACAGTTCACCGTCAAAGGAGTGGAAGTAAATACTCCTTTATACAGATATAAGAATGTAATAGCCGGATATACCCATCTCTATTGGGGAGAAACCGATATATTAAAGCTTTGGGAAGAATGAATAAGAACTTACACCCTATCATGTTGGCAGGAACAGGCAGTGATGTCGGGAAAAGTATCATTGCAGCCGCTCTGTGCCGCATATTTAGACAAGACGGCTATCGGCCTGCTCCCTTCAAGGCGCAGAATATGGCATTGAATTCCTATGCCACTCCCGAAGGACTGGAGATAGGACGGGCGCAGGCGGTGCAAGCCGAGGCTGCCGGAGTTCCTTGTCACACAGACATGAATCCACTCTTGCTGAAACCTAGTTCGGACTGCACCTCGCAGGTGGTATTAAACGGCAGGCCGATTGGCAACCGTGATGCGTATGAATACTTCCGCAAGGAGGGGCGCGAGGAACTGAGAAAAGAAGTCAATGCTGCTTTCGACCGCTTGGCTGCCCGTTATAATCCCATTGTTATGGAGGGAGCCGGCAGCATTTCGGAAATAAATCTGCGGGATACGGACTTGGTAAATATGCCGATGGCTTGTTATGCTGATGCTGATGTGATACTGGTGGCGGATATTGACCGTGGAGGGGTGTTTGCCAGTGCTTACGGTTCGGTCATGCTGCAAACGCCCGAAGACCGGCAGCGTATAAAAGGCATCATTGTCAATAAGTTCAGGGGAGACATACGCCTCTTTGAATCGGGTATAAAAATGATGGAAGAGTTGTGTGGTATTCCTGTCTTGGGGGTGATTCCTTATTATAAGGATATTCATATCGAGGAGGAAGATTCGGTTGTGCTGGATTATAAACGTATGCAGGCGATAGAAGGAAAGGTAAATGTGGCGGTGGTGTTACTTCGTCATCTGTCTAATTTCACAGATTTCAATATGCTTGAACGTGATGAACGTGTGCATCTTTACTATACGAATAACACAGAGGAACTGGCAAAAGCGGATATTATATTGCTTCCCGGAAGTAAAAGCACATTGGATGACCTGTATGAACTTCGCCGCAACGGTGTGGCGCAGGCTATCTTGCGTGCGCATCGCCAGGGGGCTTCGGTCATGGGGATTTGCGGCGGTTACCAGATGATGGGATTGGAAGTCCGCGATCCTGATGGGGTGGAGGGAGATATCCGTCAACTGCCGGGGCTGGGATTGCTTCCCATGATAACTACCATGCAAGGTGAAAAGGTCACTCGCCAGGTGACTTTTCATTTTCGGGATAATGAAACGGCCTGCCGGGGATATGAAATTCACATGGGAGAGACAGAGCCTGTGCCCGGTTTTCCCGCTTCTCCATTGAATAGATTGGAGGACGGTAGAGCGGATGGCTATTTTGTCGATAGAAAATGCATGGGAAGCTATATTCACGGTATCCTTGACAATCAGGTCTTCATCGACTTTCTGCTGGAGCCTTATGCCGGCAAGCTGAACCGGCAGACGCTGGATTATAAAACTTATAAAGAAGAACAATATGATAAGTTGGCGGCACACGTGCGTAAGCACTTGAATCTGCCGCTATTATATCAAATAATGCGTGACAATGATTGACGGACACGGAGATGATGCCTATAAGTATGGGCAAAAGATAAGGATAAACTTTAGCTCAAATGTATATAATCATGTAAATCATAATGGTTTGCATGAGTATCTATATCATCGGATGGAAAGCATCCGAAGTTATCCCGAACCTGAGCCTTACTCTTTGGAACGGGCATTGGCACATTCTCTCCATCTGTCGGAAGAGAAAGAGGTTTGTGTGACTAATGGCGCTACGGAGGCCATTTATTTGATAGCCCAGACCTTTAAAGGAAAAAGCTCCGCCATTTTGGTGCCTACTTTCAGTGAATATGCTGATGCCTGCCGTCTGCATCACCACAAGATACAGGCCATTTATACATTGGATACGATACCGTCGGGAACAAACCTGATATGGATATGCAATCCAAATAATCCTACAGGAAATGTACTGGATAAAGAGGCTTTGAAAGCACTCATAGTGAAACATACGGAATGTTATTTTGTGATAGACCAATCGTATGAATTCTTTACGCTGAAGCCGTTGCTGACAGCCAAGGAAGCTGCCCGATATCCTAATGTAATTCTGCTTCATTCCATGACCAAACGCTTTGCTGTTCCCGGACTCCGTTTGGGATTTATGACGGCCAATCAAATCTTGCTGCACGAAATCCGTTTGCAGCGCATGCCTTGGTCTGTCAATCAGCTTGCTATAGAAGCGGGGCACTATTTACTTCAGCATACTGAGGAGTATCATATAGATATGTCCTTGTTACTAAAGGAAAAAGACAGGTTGGCTAAAGCGTTGCTTGCAATAGGAGGAATGGAGGTATGGCCTTCGGATACACACTATATGTTGGCACAGTTACGGATGGGGCGGGCTGCAGCTTTAAAAGAATACTTGGCAGAGGAGTGTGGCATCCTTATTCGTGATGCGTCCAACTTTGAAGGCCTGAGCGAGCATTTCTTCCGCATTGCTACACAAACTCCGGAAGAAAACAATGAACTGATAGAAGGTATAAAGAAATGGACATACTTATATTGATACTACCGCTGTTGGCAGGGTGGCTGTTGGATAAGTTGATAGGTGACCCTTCCTGCCTTCCCCATCCCATAGTAGGTTTTGGCAAGCTCATCTCTTTTTGTGAAAAGCGGTGGAACAAAGGAGAGCACCGGGTGGAGAAAGGGGCATGGACGGCTATTTTGCTTATTGTATTCATTTATGGAGTTTCTGCATTATTGATACACGGACTATATGTCATGAATCTTTGGATAGGGGTAGCGGCCTCGGCAGTTCTTATCTTTTATTGCTTGGCAGGAACTACGCTGGTCAATGAAGTGCGCATGGTTTTTATGGCTGCCGACCGTTCGTTGGAAGAGGGTAGAAAACAGGTTTCCCGCATTGTGGGACGGGATACTTCCGAGCTGACGAACCAGGAGGTGAGGTTGGCAGCGTTAGAAACGCTGGCAGAGAATCTGAGTGATGGGGTAATTGCTCCTTTGTTCTGGTATCTGTTATTGGGTGTTCCCGGTATGTTGACATATAAAATGATAAATACATTGGATTCTATGGTGGGATATAGGAACGAAAGATATCTGCAGTTTGGCAGGTGGGCAGCCCGCATCGATGATATTGCCAACTATGTTCCGGCTCGTTTGACGGCTGTTTTGATGATACTTTCCACCGGGCGTCTTTCTTTATTGAAGTTTGTGAAAAGATACGGCAATCAGCATGCAAGCCCTAACTCCGGTTATCCCGAGGCGGCTTTGGCCGGAATCTTGAATTGTCGTTTCGGTGGTCCTCATCATTATTTCGGTGAGATGGTTTACAAACCATTTATAGGCAATAATGAAAGGCCGGTTCACTCGTCTGATATGCGTATCGCTGTCCGAGTAAACCGGGTTGCCGAGGGGATAATGGTGATATGGGTTATTCTCTGTCTGATAGGAGCATACCCTTTTCTTCCGTTATAAAGATAAGTTGCAGGGAAGATTTATATCTCAATCTTAATGATTCCTCCATAGGGGGTCAATGCGCTGAATGCTTCTTCGGGCTTTACTGTTCCGGCATAAATCTGGGCATTAATCAATACGCCTCCATGAGCAAATATGGCAACTTGTTTGTATGGCTTTTGGCGAAGCTCATTCAGGAAGTCGGCTACACGTTGGTATTGGTCTTGAAACGACTCTCCATTGGTAGCTCTCACATTCCGATAATCGGCATACCATTTCTGAAGGTTGCTATCGGTTATATCCTCAAAACGTTGCATCTCCCAATCACCGAAGTTGATTTCTTTGATGCGGTCATCCCGCTCGGCATCCGGGTAACCGCAGAACGTGGCCAGGCGTACACAGCGGGTTAACGGACTCATATATACTTTGTCAAACTGAAGACCTTTGAGTTGGGCGGAAGTTTGTGCAGCCTCTTCTTCAAAGGTTGGTTTCAAAGGGACATCTGTCTGTCCGTAGCACACTCCCTGAGGGACGTCTACAGAAGTGTGGCGAATGAGATATACTACCATAAGTTGGTATAAATTAGGTTTATTATTAAATAGAAAGAGAGTTCACACAGCAGAAAGGTGGCTCCGCAGCAGTCTCCTGTGTATCCTTGCAAGCGTTTGCGCAGCAATTGCAATAACAGGAAAACAACGGCAATGGGTGCAAGGGCTGCCCACCAATAGGACATATTCAGGAAAAGACACATGGGAAGTCCACCGGCTACAAAGGCCACTATCCATGTCGGGATGTCCATGCGGTCATAAATGACTTTTGCTTTTGATTCTTCTTCTTTGCGTGCGTATGGCAAGACGTTGATTATCTGTGCGGAACAGAACTTACTCCATGCATCTCCGCTTGCTACAGCCATACACGCCAAAGAGAGCGATAAAGTGGAGAGCAGATTCCATAGTAATCCGAAGTAGAATAGAAGTCCTAACATTCCGTATGTTCCTATATGGGAATCTTTCATAATCGAGAGAATCTTCTCGCGTGAAGTTCCGCCGCCAAAGCCGTCGCAAAAGTCTGCCAGACCGTCTTCGTGCAGTGCGCCGGTGATGAGCAACCGTGCCAGTAAAGCAAGGATAACGGCTATGGACATGGGAAGAAATTGGGCGGAGAGCCATAGTGTGCCTGCCATTATTCCTCCGGTGAGCCAACCGACAAAAGGCCAATAATCGACTACACGCTTAAAATAAGCGGCGGGAACTTCGGCTATTCTCCAAAAAGGTAGCCGGGTGAAGAATATGAGTGCGGCAAGCAGTTTCATTATTAAAAGTATTTTGTGATGGATGCATGGGCAAAGTTATCCATCTCATTCATCATGGTTACGGCAGAGACAATGATGGGATAGGCACAGATAGCACCGGTTCCTTCGCCCAGCCGGAGTCCCAAATTCAATAAGGGGCGTGCGTTTAGAGCGTCAAGTACCAGTTTGTGTCCTATTTCGTCTCCTTGATGGCCGAAGATGGCGTATGGCAAGACTTCCGGGTAGAGCCGGGAAGCGGCAAGGATGCAGTTGGTCATGATAAAGCCGTCGACCAATATCAGCATCTTCAGTTCGGCAGCCCGCAGCATACCGCCGATAGCCATTACCATCTCGTAACCTCCAAACCAGGCAATCTTGTCTCTTGCCGATCCGTCGCCTTGGTAGTTGTCGACTGCCTGTTTCAATACATTGTATTTATGACGGATACCTTCCGAATCCAAACCGCTACCGGCTCCCACGCATTGTTCTAAAGCGATGCCTGTAAATAAATGCATCCAAATGGAAGAGGGAGATGTGTTGCCTATTCCCATTTCTCCGAAACTGATTACGTTACAACCGTCGGCATATACGCTGTCTACCATCTGTGCACCACGTTCCAAGCATAGCTCCATCTCCTCATGGCTCATGGCCGGACCATGGAGAAAACTTCGGGTACCGCGGCCTACACTGCAGTTGATAATTCCTTTTTCGTAAGGAAGATTATAGTCGACCCCGGCATCTACCAGTATAAGTTTGAACCCATGTTGTCGGCAGAGAAAATTAACTCCGGCACCACCATGGAGGAAGTTACTCAATTGTTGCCAGGTAATCTCTTTGGGTGATTTGCTGACTCCTTCTTCCACGATGCCGTGGTCGGCAGCGAACAGGATGTTGTGGGGATGGCATAGAGTGGGAGAGAGCGTCTGTTGGATGAGCCCGATTTGTAATGCCAGCTCTTCCAGTACGCCTAAAGAACCTTTTGGTTTGGTCAGGTTATTGATTTTGTCTATCAGTGCTTCCTGTATTTGCCGGTCAGGAAGTTCGATATGGAAAGTTTTCATGGTCTTATTGTTTTATTAATACAGGAATACCCGATACCATTAAGTATACTTGATGGGCTTGGGAGGCAATATATTGATTCATCCAACCTTGCAAATCCGTAAAACGGCGTTGGATGGGGTTGTCGGAAACAGCCCCTGAACCTATTTCGTTTGTTACAAAAATAAAAGTGGCATCTTGTGCAGTGAAGGCATTGAACTCTTGTTTCAGGGCTTGCAATGACAGATCCACGTCAGAATCCAGGTCGAAAAAGTAATTTGTGGCCCATAAAGTCACGCAGTCTATCAGTACCACTCGTCCGTTTACCTGATGACGACTCAATTTCTTTTCTTCTTCTATGTTTGTCCATTCCGGCCCCCGGCGTTCCTGATGCTTGATGACCCGTTGGCGGAACTCTTCATCCCAAATGCGGGAAGTTGCCATATAAATAGGATTGGGCGACAAACTGAGGGCTAATTTTTCTGCATAAGAACTTTTGCCCGACCGTTGGCCGCCTGTGATGAGTATAACACGTTTCATAACTTTTATTTTTCTGCTGCTCGCAGAATAAGAGTGGTGGCACCTATAGTGATGATGGCGCCTTCTTCTATTCTGACCCGGTCTTTGTCTCCCAATATATCATTTAATAGAAATGTTCCGGTGATGCTCTGATTGTCCCGCAGGGTATATATGAGGTCTCCCTGTTTGTTTCGTTTTACATTGACTATGCAATGGCGACGATCCATACTTGGGTCGGATGTTTCAATGGAAATATCTACATCGGTACCTTTACTGCGACGTCCAATCAGGTTGTCTCCTTCTTTTAAAGGCAATACCTGTTTATAGCCAAATACATTTTCCACCACCACAATGCTTCCGAAGTCTTCGTTGTTGGCTTGTTCGTCAAGAACTTCTTCTTTGCGGGTCGCTTTTAATTTTGACTTTCCGATACGGATACTGAATTGCTTTTTGCAGTGTTCACATATAAAGACCAAAGACTGTCCTTCCGTATATTTTGTTTCGTCAAAAGTTATATAGTTGTCACATTTAGGACACAAGACTCTTTTCATGGGAGATAATCTGTTTATTTAGAGTTCAGTAACCATGCATTCTTGAATGCTTCGTCTTTTTTTAACTCATTCATTTTCTTATAAGCAGTATTTTTGTCGGCAAACCCGCAGAGGGCAAGGCGGTAACGTCCGCTTCCTTCGATGATGCTCGCTTCCTTAAAGCCTTTTTGCTTATATTCCTTTAATGTTTGCTGTGCATCGGCGGCTGTCGCCAAACTGGATACTATAATAAAGTATTTTGGTTTTGCTGTGGCAGCTTCGGCTTTATTTTGTGCCGGAGCAGAAGCGGGAGATGCAGTTGCCGTTGCAGGAGTTGTCTTACCGGCAACAGGCTTTTCCGTTTTCGGGGTTTCTTTACCTGTATCTTGCTTGGGAGTTTCTGTTTTTGGCGAACCGACCTTTTCCACTTTGACGACTACCGGTTTTAAACTCTTGTGTCCCACTTGCTGTTGTGGAGTACCCGATGTCTTTGTGCCCTGAACTGTCTTTGGCTGCTGTGGTATAACTAAAGTGGTTGCCAGCGACTGTGAACGGATGGCCTCAAATAATCCGTCTGTTCCCAAAGAGGCGTAATTGCCTTTATCCACATAGGTGTTTTCTACAGGTACCGAAAGGAAAAAGAACAGGATAACAGCTGCGGCAATTGCCACTGCGTTGCCCAACCAGCGACGGTTGAAACGGATGGCGGCTCTTTCCTTTTGGGGCTTTAATACCAACTCCTTGGTTGAAGAAGTAATTGAACTTTTTTCGGCTAAGGGACTGATAGATAAAGAACTGAAACCATATAAATGGGGAGAAAGGATACCCTCTTCATTGGGACGGAATTCGTAAGAATTATGAATAGTGTAATGCAAATCACCTATGCCATATAATTGGACATATCCGTCTTTATATAAAGTATCTTTTAGTTCTTCCACCTCTTTTTCAATCATCCGTGTTGCATCCGGAAAGTCTGTATGATGGACTTGCATGTATGACTGTACCAACAGTCCGTCATTCATTGTCAACTGGGGATTGAAGCCAATGGTACGCATAGGAGGGAAATAGAGGTTATCGGATTCAGCGTAATACGCTGGTTGATAATGAGCTATAAACCCACCTAGTTCAGGAACAATGACGCAATCATTTTCCAGTAACAGAATTTCTATATGTCTAGCCAATTCAATCATACTGCAAAAATAGCATTTTTATTCCATTTCAGCGCAACTTTTATGAAGGAAAATATCCTTGCCACATATTTTTATTGTAATTTTGCAGCGTATAAAAAGTTAGAGTAACTAATAATAAAATGAATATAGCAATTGTAGGAACCGGATACGTTGGACTAGTAACCGGTACATGTTTTGCCGAAACCGGCGTGAATGTAACTTGTGTGGATGTAAATGCCGAGAAGATAGAGAGTCTGCAGAAAGGTATTATTCCCATTTATGAACCGGGACTGGAGGGCATGGTGCAACGCAATGTCAATGCCGGCCGTCTTCATTTTACGACTTCACTGGAGAATTGCCTTGATAATGTAGATATCGTGTTCAGTGCTGTAGGTACACCGCCTGATGAAGACGGAAGTGCCGATTTGAGTTACGTATTGGCGGTTGCCAAAACCATTGGCGCGCATATGAAAAAATACACGTTGGTGGTGACAAAGAGTACCGTGCCGGTGGGAACTGCACATAAAGTGAAAGACACTATTCAGGCAGAATTGGATAAGAGAGGGGTAGCCATAGAGTTTGATGTGGCTTCGAACCCTGAATTTCTGAAAGAAGGCAATGCCATTGACGACTTTATGAGTCCCGACCGTGTGGTGGTCGGTGTTGAGTCTGAACGGGCAAAGAAACTGATGACCAAATTATACAAGCCTTTTATGATGCTGAATTCACGTGTTATTTTTATGGATATTCCTTCTGCCGAGATGACTAAGTATGCTGCCAATTCAATGCTTGCTACCCGTATCAGTTTTATGAATGACATAGCCAATCTTTGTGAGTTGGTAGGAGCTGATGTAAATATGGTACGCGACGGTATCGGTTCTGACAGTCGCATTGGTCGTAAGTTTCTTTATCCGGGATGTGGCTATGGCGGTTCCTGTTTCCCAAAAGACGTAAAGGCGTTAATCAAGACGGCAGAACAGAATGGATATCCGATGCGGGTCTTGAAAGCTGTGGAAGACGTGAACGAAACCCAGAAGAGTCTTCTTTTTGAGAAATTGGAAAAGGTGTTCAATGGTGATTTGGAAGGTAAGACCATAGCCCTGTGGGGATTGGCATTCAAGCCCGGCACGGACGATATGCGTGAAGCTCCTGCATTGGTATTGATTGAGAAATTGAGAAAGGCTGGTTGTGTGGTCCGTGCCTATGATCCTGCGGCGATGGAGGAATCAAAGAGAAGAATAGGAGATACAATATTTTATGCTCGCGATATGTATGATGCTCTTTTGGATGCTGACGCATTGATGTTGGTGACAGAATGGAAAGAATTCCGTTTACCGGCATGGGGAGTTGTTAAGAAAACAATGAAACAGGCTGTAGTCTTGGATGGGCGTAACATTTATGACGCAAAAGAACTTCAGGATTTAGGGTTTGTTTATCACTGCATAGGCAAATAATCACATTAAAGATGTATAAATCATATTTGATTGTCGTTTTGGCTGCGATATTTTCTTCTTGCGGAGCTAATCTGAAAAAAGAGGCTTTGCAAGAAGAGGATAGAGAGGCGAAAGAAAAGTTGCAAGGCATTTGGCTGGACGACAATACGGAAACCGCTGTGCTAAAGGTTGCAGGCGATACTATTTATTATGCTGATGCTGTTGTTGCTCCAGTCGCCTTTAAAATTACAGGCGATACGTTGACTACTTATGGAGCACAGGTCAATAATTATAAGATAGAGAAACAGGGAGAATATATTTTCTGGTTTTATTCACTGGTAGGGGATGTCATTCGCCTGCACAGGGCAGAGAACGATGCTGATTCTTTATCTTTTGTTCATGAGCAAGAAGTTCCTGTGTATACGGAAGTTATCAAGAAAGATTCGGTGGTGATGTATAACAATACGCGTTATCGTGGTTATGTCTATATCAATCCGTCTAAAATAAAAGTGATGCGTCCGGGAGTCTCGGAAGAGGGCTTGAGTGTGGATAATGTATATTATGACAATATCATCCATATTTGTGTATACGAAGGTAAACGAAGTCTGTTTGCGAAGGATATTACGAGGCAGATGTTCAAGGATGTCATACCCGATGATTTCTTGCAGTGGGCCATTCTTTCGGATATGGACTTTATGGGAGTTGATGCAAAAGGCTATCATTATCAGGCCACTGTTTGCATACCGGATGGTGCTTCTTGTTATGTGGTCAATATTGCGATAGATACGAATGGTAAACTATCCTATGAATTGGCTCGTTGAATAAAGAAAAGAGTGAGGGTGTGTCGAAACTCTCATAAACTAAAAGTCACCCTCGCCACAGGTAGCTGTAGCGAGGGTGATTTTGATAAAAGGGGAGTTTTGACACAGCTCCTATAATATGGAGAGGCTGTAAACTCACAGGTTTTATGATTTCTGCTGCTTTTTACTGTTATTGCCATTTCCGGGTTTGCGTGTGGCACTGTTTCTTTTCCCTTTAAAGTTTCCTTTTCTTTTTCCACCATTATTATTACTGCGTGGATTGTATTCGGGCGCTGTGCCTAATTCCTCCGGTACAGGTATTTTGTAAATGTCCTTACCTATAAAGTTTTCGATGGACTTAAATTGTGTCTGTTCTTTTTCGCTGACAAAGGTTATAGCGCACCCATCGTTGTTTGCGCGGGCTGTACGGCCGATGCGGTGCACATAATCTTCACTGTCGTGCGGCACATCATAATTAATAACCAGGCGTATGTCATCAATGTCAATGCCTCGTGAAACAATATCGGTTGCAATCAGGATATTTATCTTTCCACTCTTGAAGTCATGCATAATCTGGTCGCGCTGTGCCTGTTCCAAGTCAGAGTGCATTTCGCCGACGTTAAGTTTCATGCGACGGAAAGCTTGAGTAACCTCTTTTACTTTCATTTTGGATGATGCGAAGATAATCACGCGTTCAGGCGTCTGGTCTTGAAATAATGACTGTATAATGCCCAGCTTTTGATTTTCATAACAGATATAGGCTGTTTGGATAATCTTTTCAGCCGGTTTGGATACTGCCAATTTAATCTCTTCCGGATTTCTCAGGATAGTTTTGGCCAACTGCTGTATCTTGGCAGGCATTGTGGCAGAGAACATGATTGTTTGGCGTTCCTTAGGGAGATATTTTACTATTTGCATGATGTCGTCTGCAAAGCCCATATCCAACATACGATCTGCCTCATCCAAGATGAAAAAAGACACTTTGGAAAGGTCTACATATCCTAAACTAAGATGGCTGATTAAGCGGCCGGGGGTGGCAATGACTACTTCTGCTCCCAAGGTCAGCCCCTTTTTCTCTTGTTCAAAACGCACTCCGTCGTTTCCACCGTATACAGCTACGCTGGATGCCGGCATAAAATAGGAGAAACCTTCCATTTGCTGGTCTATCTGCTGTGCCAGTTCGCGGGTCGGTGCCATGATGATACAATTGATGGCATCTTCGGGATAACCTCCCTTGCTTAATTGATTTAAGATGGGGAGGAGATACGCTGCTGTTTTACCGGTACCTGTTTGTGCGACTCCTATCAAGTCCTTTCCTTCAAGGATGATAGGAATAGTATGTTCTTGTACGGGAGTACACTCTTCAAATCTCATGGCTTCCAATGCCTGGAGCACACTCTCTTCTAAATTTAGTTCTGAAAATTTCATATATATATTTTATACTATCTTTCTTACAGTTTGCCGCGCTCTTCCAGATAAGAATCTTTAAAGCCAAGGAAATAAAGCACTCCATCCAGTCCGATGGTATTAATGGACTGTTTGGCATTCGCCACTACTTTGGGCTTTGCATGGAATGCAATGCCTAGCCCGGCAGTAGACAGCATGGGCAAATCATTGGCACCGTCACCTACGGCTATGGTTTGTGCGATATCTACTTTTTCTACTTGTGCAATCAGTTTTAATAATTCCGCTTTACGCTTTCCGTCTACTACGTCCCCCAAATAGCGGCCGGTTAATTTACCGTCTACTATTTCCAGTTCATTGGCGTAAACATAATCAATGCCGTATTTTTGTTTCAGGTAGTTGCCGAAATAGGTGAATCCACCCGAAAGTATAGCTATTTTATAGCCATATCGTTTTAATACGAACATGAGTCTTTCCACCCCTTCCGTAATGGGCAGGGTTTCGGCTATTTCACGCATTACACTCTCATCCAGACCTTTCAACAAAGCTACGCGTTCGGTGAAACTTTCGATAAAGTCTATTTCACCACGCATGGCCCGTTCGGTTATTTCTCTTACTTTGTCACCCACACCGGCACGTTCCGCCAGTTCGTCGATACATTCTGTCTGGATAAGTGTAGAATCCATATCAAAACAAATCAGGCGACGCATACGTCGGTACATATTGTCTAATTGGAGAGAGAAATCCATTTCCAAATCGCTGCTGAGTTTCATCAGTTCCCGCTGCATTTCTTCCCGGTCTCGGGGAGTGCCGCGAACGGAGAACTCAATGCAGGCACGCACATTTGCCTTTTGCTCGTCCAAAGGAACACGACCTGTCAAACGTTTGATGGCATCTATGTTCAAACCTTGTTCCGCAATGATGCGCGTGACGGCTGCAATCTGTTTGGCAGAAAGTTTACGTCCCAGCAAGGTCAGGATATAGCGGTTCTTTCCCTGCATTCCTACCCACTCCTCGTATTCTTCCACCGTAATGGGGTAGAAGCGGATGGTAATTCCTAAAGCGGATGCATTAAATAGCAAATCTTTCATGATATTACCCGAATCTTTTTCCCGGCTTTTGAATAAAATACCCAATGAAAGAGTGCTATGAATATCGGCTTGTCCTATATCCAAAATGGTAACATCATATTTTGAAAGTATTTCCGTAATGGAAGCCGTCAGTCCCGGCCTGTCCAAACCGGTGATACGAATTAAAATAAGTTCAGTACTTGTATCCATACATAAAATGTTGCTATTTACAGATTGCAAAAGTACGCAATTTAATCCTTTCAAGCTATCTTTTTGAGATTCTTTTTTCTCGATGGAATGGATGATTTTATGCTATATAACATATTTTTTGATATAAACTCTTGGAGTTCGCATAAAAACTCCTTACCTTTGCCGCAGATTTCCAAATATAATGGCTTTGATTATCAGGCCAAAAGACAATGTTCTGGGGAGGAATCACTGTTTAAGGGCAGTCCCGGATAGTATTAACCAAAACCGAATTACATGATTAAAAATGTAAAGTGGATTTTTGTTGTATTAATCATTAGTTCCTTGATTTCGTTCTCATTTGTAGGGAAAGACACGCCGACAGAAGGGCTGACGATAGGAGATAAAGCTCCGACTTTTACTATCTGCGGCGAGAAGCAACTGATTGACTTAAAAGATTTGAGAGGTAAATACGTGTTGCTTAGTTTTTGGGCCAGCTATGATGCTCCTTCAAGAGTACAGAATGCTACCTTGAATCATGCAATAGAGCAGGCTGATAACGTGGAAATGGTTTCTGTTTCGTTTGATGAATTTAAATCAATATTTAACGAAACCATTAAAAAAGACCGGATTTCAACATCTAATTGTTTTGTTGAACTGGCAGGTAATTCTTCCGATTTATTCAAAACTTATCGTTTGAATAAAGGGTTTAAGAATTTTCTTTTGGACGAAAACGGTGTCATTGTAGCGAAAGACATCACTCCATCCCAACTTTCTTCTTATTTAAATTAAGAAGAGAGTTTCCGTAAGGAAAAACAAAAATACAACAAAAATAATAGCCATGACTTCTGTTACAGAGGACATGGCTTTTTTTATGCTTTTTTCCTTCTATTCTTATGTCTGTTAGTGGCCCGGTCCGAAAAGGATTACTAACGTACTTTTTCGAAGTGCTGGTAGTCTTTCAGGCTCTTCCAAGCACCTCCCCAAATGAAACCGTGTTTAATGAATTCCTTATAGCATAAATCGTTCTTGTCTATTTTGTAGGGAAAGGACAGGCCTCTGTCTGCATATTTCTTCCCTTTCTCGGGAGATATGATGACCTTTCCGTTCTTGTCGGTTCTGACATAAGGATTATAAAGCGGGTTGATATCTATTGCCAGCCCTTTGCTGTGATTGGACAGTTTCCGGGTGCCCGGCACAACACGGAAATTGAAGCAAGAGGAATTGTTGGCTTGCATGGACCGATTGTCTTCTGCGTCATATTCATCAATTAATACCATTCGTTCAATGGGGTATCGGGCTTTATACAAGGCTCGGAATATTTCGATTAAATCATCGCTTATGGCTTTATTGCAGACTAATTCACCAAGGCATATTTCTCCTTTCAGGTTATAATGGAGCACCTTCAGATAACGTAATTCTTCCTTCGGTATGGTGCAGTTTGTTTTATAGGACTTTCCATAGATTCTTTTGAAGAGGGCGTCGTCAATCTTCTGTATCTTAAAACAATTGGCTGTTCCAAACTGTGCTATACTCTTCTGACTGACCGTTTCTCCGGCTTTCCATATTCTTAATATCGTTTGTTCCTTATCGTTTTGCTCTCCTTGGGAGAATAGGCAGACGGATGAGGAAGGGCTGGATATAAAGGTTAAGAGGCAAAACAGGCTTCGGGTGAGTAGGTTTCTTATTTTCATTTGTTTTTGCTTTAAGGATGGATATTCTGTTTGGTAGGTAAAAATAGTGCTTTTTTATTGATTTACATCATTCTCTATTCTTTTTCAAATGCTTATCTTTGCAATAATTAATTAAAAAGGTATGAGACAGATAAAGAATATTGTGTTTGATTTTGGCGGGGTTATTATTGATATTGACCGTGACCGTGCAGTGAAGAAGTTTATTGAAATAGGAGTGAGGGATGCGGATAATCTGCTTGACAAGTATCACCAGAAAGGTATCTTTTTGGAAGTGGAGGACGGACGTATCGATGCTGAGTCTTTTCGACTGAAACTGAGTGAGAGTTGTGGCAAGGAACTGACATACAAAGAGGTGGAATTAGGATGGAGAGGATTTATTACTGCTGTGGAACAGTATAAATTGGACTATTTGAATACCCTTCGTCAACGTAAATACAATGTTTATATATTGAGCAATACCAATCCATATATTATGGGATGGGCGCGTAGCAAGGAATTTACACCTGCAGGCCGTCCGCTGGACGATTATGTGGATAAGATATATGCTTCTTATGAAGTGAAATGTGTAAAGCCCAATCGGGGAATCTTTGAATATATGGTAAGGGATGCTGCGCTGAATCCTTCTGAAACTGTTTTTGTGGATGACGGTGCTTCGAATATAGCCGTAGGCAAAGAACTTGGCTTTGTCACGTTGCAACCCGCGAATGGTGAAGACTGGCGTGAAAAACTGGAAAAGCTCCTATAATTATTTAGGAGCTTTTCTGTATAAGTAGATTGCTATTAGTGTATAGAGTATATTAGGTATCCATACTGCCACAATCGGGGGAGTATTTCCATTGATGGCAAAAGTTGCGGAAACCGTTTGGAATAGAATGTAAGAAAAGCTTAAGGCCAAACCTACACCCAAATTCAGTCCCATTCCTCCTTTAACCTTACGGGATGATAGTGAAACACCGATGGTAGTCAGAATAAAGGCGGCAAAAGACATGGCGATACGTTGGTAGTATTCAATTTCAAACTCTTTGATATTGGCAAAACCACGTTTCTTTTGCTTGTCAATATAGCTCTTCAGGGCAGGACTGGTCATTGTCTGCTGCTGATTTTTCATAATAAGGAAGTCTTGCGGCTCCATTTTTATGATACTGTCCATCCGGTCGCCTTTACTGATTTTTTCACGCATACCGTCCATTTCCCGAATCATGTAGTTCTTGATAATCCATTTGTGTACACTGGCTGTATCATAGGTGATGCTCCGTGCAGTGAGATGGGATACCAATTTTTTATCCTTAAATTTGTCTAAAGAGAAACGGTAGCCTGTCTTGTTATAATTTTCATAGCGTTCAATGTAAGCAATTACACCACTGTCGACTTCCATCTGCACATTGCGTACATACTCCACCTTCTTTTTCTTTTTATAGCGGTCTTCAAAGTCGAGTCGTGTCACATTTCCTTTGGGGATGACGTATGCACCCAGTCCATAAGCTACTACAGAGATAATGGCTGCTGAAATCATATACGGCCGCATCATTCGCTTGAAACTCATTCCTGTAGAGAACATGGCAATGATTTCTGAATTCTCCGCCAGTTTGGAAGTAAAGAAGATAACGGCAATAAAGACAAAAAGCGGGCTGAGCAGATTGGAGAAATAAGGAATAAAGTTCATGTAATAATCAAAGACGATAGCTTTCAGCGGTGCCTTATTATTGATAAACCTGTCGATATTCTCGTTCACGTCAAACACTACTGCAATGGAAATAATCAATGCAATGGCAAAGAAGTAGGTCCCGAGAAACTTCTTGATGATATATACATCCAGCCTCTTGAGCCATCTGCTTTGCAAGTGTTTGTTGCCAGTCTGCGACTGCTCTTCATCTTTCGTGAATTTACCTGTGCTCTTCTTGAACCAATTCTTCATTTTCTATAAATTATAATCTTGTGGATAAGCGCTTTACCATCATTGGTTTCCATGTAGAGAAGTCACCGGCAATGATATGCTTGCGTGCTTCACCTGCCAGCCACAGATAGAATGCCAAATTGTGGATGGAAGCAATTTGCATGGCCAGCAACTCTTGTGCATGGAATAAGTGGCGCAGATAAGCACGGCTATACATGGTATCTACATACGATGCGCCGTCGGCCTCGATGGGCGAATAATCGTCTTCCCATTTCTTATTACGCATATTCATGATTCCGTCCTTGGTAAAAAGCATTCCGTTTCGTCCGTTACGGGTAGGCATCACGCAGTCAAACATATCCACACCGCGTTCTATTCCTTCCAATATATTTATTGGAGTACCGACTCCCATCAGATAGCGAGGCTTGTCTTTAGGCAGAATTTCGTTGACTACCTCAATCATCTCGTACATCTTTTCGGTCGGTTCACCCACTGCCAATCCTCCGATAGCATTGCCGTCAGCACCTTTTGATGCTATAAATTCCGCCGATTGCTTGCGGAGGTCGGGATATACACAACCCTGTACGATAGGGAACAATGACTGCTTATATCCGTATTTGGGTTCTGTTTCGTTGAAACGTTTCAAGCAGCGGTCCAGCCAGCGATGGGTGAGTTGCATCGATTTCTTTGCATACTCGTAATCGGCGGTGCCCGGAGTACATTCGTCAAAAGCCATCATAATATCCGCTCCGATGGTACGTTCGATATCCATTACCTTTTCAGGGGTGAACATGTGCTTGGAACCATCGATGTGTGAACGAAATTCCACACCTTCCTCGCGCATCTTGCGGATGCCCGACAAAGAGAACACCTGAAAGCCGCCACTGTCGGTCAGCATAGGGCGGTCGAAACCGTTAAACTTATGCAGGCCACCGGCACGTTCGATGATATCCAGCCCCGGCCGCAGATATAAATGGTACGTGTTTCCTAATATAATCTGTGCCTTAATATCGTCTTTCAACTCATGTAAATGCACGCCCTTTACTGTTCCCAACGTGCCTACCGGCATAAAAATAGGAGTTTCTATCTGTCCGTGGTCTGTGGTGATAATCCCGGCACGGGCATTAGATTTGGGGTCTGTATATTGTAAGTCAAAAGTCATATTTATTTCTTTTCTTCGTTTGTTTGATGAGTAGTATTAAAGTCTATGGCACCGTTTACTTTCTCGTCAGTCAAAGCAAGTTCCAATACTTCTTTAATGTCATTTACATAATGGAAAGTTACTCCTTCCAAGTATATCGCCTGTATTTCTTCGATATTCTTGCGGTTCTCTTCACATAAAATGATATCCTTGATGCCGGCACGCTTGGCTGCCAATATCTTTTCCTTGATACCGCCTACGGGCAATACCTTTCCGCGTAGCGTGATTTCTCCTGTCATGGCAAGATTGGCTTTCACCTTGCGCTGGGTAAGGGCGGAAGCTAATGAAGTGACCATGGTAATGCCGGCAGAAGGCCCGTCTTTGGGAATTGCTCCTTCGGGCACGTGGACGTGTATGTTCCAATTGTCGAAGATATCTTCCCTCAGGTTGAGTAGCTGTGTGTGAGCCTTGATATATTCCAAGGCCAGCATAGCGGACTCCTTCATCACGTCACCTAAGTTTCCGGTCAAGGTGAGTTTTCCGCCTTTCCCTTTGCTCAAACTGGTCTCTACGAATAAAATTTCTCCGCCTACGGCTGTCCATGCCAGTCCGGTTACTACACCTGCATAGTCATTGCCTTGATATTTGTCGCGACTGTATTCGGGAGTACCCAGGTATTCTCTTACGTCATCAGGCTTGATTTCATGCACCAGCTCGAAGCCGTCACGTGCAAACTGCAAGGCAATTTTGCGCATGATTTTGTTTATCTTTTTTTCGAGCTCGCGCACACCGCTTTCACGTGTGTAATTTTCGATGATATATTCCAAAGCCTGTTTGCTGAACTTTACATATCCTTTCTTTATGCCGTTGGCTTCCAGCTCTTTCGGTACGAGGTGACGGCGGGCGATTTCCACTTTTTCCTCTGTGATGTATCCGCTCACCTCAATCAACTCCATACGGTCGAGCAATGGAGAAGGGATTGTGCCGAGGTTGTTGGCAGTGGCAATAAACATGACTTTGGATAAATCATAGTCCACGTCCAGATAATTATCATGGAACGTGTTGTTTTGTTCAGGGTCAAGTACTTCCAGCATAGCCGAACTGGGATCTCCGCGATGGTCGCTGCCCAGTTTGTCTATCTCATCCAGAATAATCACCGGATTGGACGATTCGGCTTTAATCAAACTTTTGATGATACGGCCGGGCATAGCGCCGATGTAAGTTTTGCGGTGTCCTCTGATTTCAGCCTCATCATGTACGCCGCCTAATGACATACGCACATATTTACGTTTTAAGGCAGATGCGATAGAACGTCCTAAAGATGTTTTACCTACTCCCGGAGGGCCATAAAGACAAATGATAGGTGATTTCATATTGCCTCTCAACTTCAGCACAGCCAAATGTTCCAAGATACGTTCTTTCACCTTTTCCAATCCATAATGGTCTTTGTTCAAAGTCTTTTCTGCATTATTGATATTCAGGTTGTCTGTAGTGTATGACTCCCAAGGCAAGGCCAGCAATGTTTGCAAATAAGTGAGCTGCACATTAAAATCAGGAGATTGCGAGTTGATACGCTCCAGCTTGGACAGTTCTTTCTCAAAGAGTTCTGCCACTTCCTTTCCCCATCTCTTGGACTGGCCTTTCTGACGCAATTCATCAATCTCGTCTTCTTGTCCACCTCCCAATTCATCCTGAATATTCTTTATTTGCTGTTGCAGGAAGTATTCGCGTTGTTGGCGGTCGATATCCTCGCGGGTACGTATCTGGATGTTTTGTTTGATATTGGCCAACTGCACTTCGCGGTTCAATATCTGAATAAGGCGATACATACGCTCTTTCAATACGTCATATTTCAGCAATTCTATTTTTTCTTCAACAGCAAAAGGGAAGTTTGAACTGATAAAGTTAACCAGAATTTCCGGGTTGTCCAGATTCTTTATAGCAAATACCGTATCAGGACTGAGCTTTTCCGAAACGTCAATAAATTTGGCTGTCAAGTCTTTGCAGGTATCTATCAGGGCTTTGAATTCGTCGCTGTCCTGCTCTTCATAATTCTCGTGGATAGCTGTAACCGTTCCTTTTAAATAAGGGACAGCTCTGGTTATGTTGTCCAGATGGATTTTGGGACCATTGGACTGCATGATAACGGTGGTATTGCCGCCCGGCATTTCAAAAACACGGAGAATCTTTGCAATGACTCCCACATGGTATAGGTCGGCAAATCCCGGGTCATCCAAATCTCCTTGTATTTGGCAGATAACGGCTATGGGTTGTTTTTTCTTATAGGCAGCGTTGACCAGTCTCAACGTACTGGGACGTCCGATAGTTACAGGCATGACTACCGATGGAAACATGACCATATTGCGCAAAGGCATTATGGGAATCTCTTTTTCAAATTCGATTGCAGATATGTCTTCCAAATCGGTTTGGATTTCAGCCAGCATAGAGATGTCATCAGCATCTGTATTCATCAAAATATCCTCTGTCTTTTTTCTTTTAACCATAATTCTATCTTCCTAGTTCTGTTTTTTAATGTTGGACTATTGCCCAAAACGGGGACAAAGTTAATCATTCCTTGGCGAATAAGGAAAATTCGTGAGTACTAAATGAGTTTTTAAAATCAAATAATTCCTAATATTTGGCGTATTCGGACTGAATTGACTATTTTTGGCGAAAAATAATATGACTACTATGCCGAATCCTTATTTTTCATTCAAACAATTTACCGTTTATCATGACCGTTGTGCCATGAAAGTAGGCACGGATGGGGTGTTGTTGGGAGCATGGACAGAGGTGTCTGATGCACGCGATATTTTGGATGTCGGCACCGGGACAGGGCTGATATCCCTGATGCTCGCCCAGCGCAGTGAAGCGCATATTATGGCTGTCGACATAGATGAAGATGCTGTGAAGCAGGCCGAAGAGAATGTAAAGAACTCGCCGTGGCCCGATAGGATAGAGGTGGAGCACCATGATATTTGCCATTTTGATTCAGATATCCGATATGATGTAATCGTGTCAAATCCTCCTTATTTTGTCAATTCGCTGAAATGTCCTGACGGACAAAGAAACATGGCCCGTCACACAGTCGGTTTAAATTTTGAATCGCTGATAAATAGTTGTGGAAGATTACTTTCTTCATCAGGGCGTTTCTCTGTCATTATTCCGACAGACGGTATGGATGAGTTTATGAAAATCGCCTCAGAGGAAGGGTTGTATTTGTCTCGCCGTACATGGATAAAAACCAAGCCGGATGCCACCCCCAAGCGGGTATTGATGGAATTTAAGAAGCAACCGGCAACATGTGTGGAGGGTTGTTTGGTTGTGGAGCTTTCCCGCCATATATATAGTGAGGAATATATAGCGCTGACCAAAGAATTCTATTTGAAAATGTAACCTATTTTTTGGATAACCGTCTGAGTAAATGGCGGTTCAATACAAAAAGGTGATTGTACTTCTGTTTAATCATCTCTTCATGTTTAGGCTTCAAACCGCTAAAATACTCTGCTATCTGTTGCAGGAGGCTAAAAGGTTCCTCCTCTTTTTTTTTATTGGAGATTATCACATTCAGCCCATGAGGAATAAGTTCCACTTCGATATCTTTACCTCCCATCACTGGGTCACCGTCATAGTGCATTACCCCTTCTTTGGTGCGGTGTATCTTTATTTTTTTTGCACGCATGGTTTTAATGCGGCTGTTTTGGTCAATCGTTTTATTGAATAACTGGAAGGACAAGGACGGCACATCAAGCACGGTGAAAGGTTCCAAGATGGTGACATCCATCAGTCCGTCGGTCAAGGAAGCCTGAGGAGCAATATAGGCATTGTTGCCATACTGCGATGCATTGGCGCAAGCAATCAGGAATGCTTTATATTTGATTGTTCCCTCTTCATTCTCTATTTCATAGGTTTCGGGTTCGTACGTCAGACTTTCGTGTAAGGTATTCTCCAGATAGGTCAATAAGCCTCTTTTACCTGAATCGGCAAATTTCAGACTCACAAAAGCATCAAACCCTACACCGCATGTGCAGAAAAACGGCATATTGTTTATCTTTCCGTAGTCCACACAAGTACATTCGCCGGTATTCAGCAAGTCAATAGCTGCTTTGGCGTCCATCGGAATACGTAAATGGCGTGCCAATCCATTGCCCGAACCGCAAGGAATGATACCTAGTGCCGTGTTTGTGTGTACCAGCGAACGACCGATTTCGTTAATCGTACCATCGCCGCCTATGGCCACTACGATGTCTACATTCTCTTTGGCAGCCGTCGCCGCAATTTCGACGGCATGACCGGCGTATTGCGTTTTTACAATAGAATAATCAAAAAGCGCACGGTCTATGCGCTCGTCAATCCATTTCAATATGGCCTTCTTCCCCTGCGTCCCTGAGATGGGATTTACAACAAATACAATTCTTTTTTTTGCGGTCATACTTCTTTAGGTCGTTTAGCTTTCAAATAAGATGCAAAAGTAATACATTTTAGTTATAACCATCGAAAATCATAAAAGTTTTGATGTTACTAAATATTTTTTTTGAAAAAGAGAACAATGCTTTGCAGAAATTACTATCTTTGCAGCCTGTTTTGACGGGAACTCCCTAAAAGCAGAATGTATTAGTGAGTTTATATACATTTATTTTAATGTAAACCGATGAGGTTTACGCCACATATAATAAAATATGGGATTATTACAAGACAAGTTAAGTAAATTCAGATTGCCTCAGTTATACATGGAGCAGGGTGTTTATCCTTATTTCCGTGAGATAGACAGCCATCAGGATACGGAAGTTATCATGGACGGAAAAAAAGTCCTGATGTTTGGCTCTAACTCTTATATGGGGCTGACTTACGATGAAAGAATTATTGAAGCAGCAATTGCTGCAACCCGTAAATATGGTACAGGTTGTGCAGGTTCACGCTTCTTGAATGGTACACTCGACCTTCATGTTCAGTTAGAAAAAGAATTGGCAGAATTCGTAGGTAAGGATGATGCGTTGGTTTATTCCACCGGTTTTACGGTAAACGAAGGTGTGGTTTCATGCCTGACAGACCGTAATGACTATATCATCTGCGATGACCGCGACCATGCTTCTATCGTAGACGGACGTCGTCTTTCTTTTTCTACTCAGTTAAAGTACAAGCACAATGATATGGAAGCTCTTGAAAAAGAACTTCAGAAGTGCAAGCCCGAATCAGTGAAACTGATTGTGGTTGACGGAGTATTCTCTATGGAAGGAGACTTGGCAAATTTGCCCGAAATTGTCCGCCTGAAAGAAAAATACAATGCCAGCATCATGGTAGACGAAGCTCACGGTTTGGGAGTATTCGGACATCAGGGACGCGGGGTATGCGACCACTTCGGCTTGACCGACCAGGTAGATGTAATTATGGGTACTTTCTCTAAGTCACTTGCTTCCATCGGTGGTTTTGTGGCAGCAGACAAAGATACTATCAATTGGTTGCGTCATAATTCACGTTCTTATATTTTCTCTGCAAGTAACACTCCGGCTGCAACCGCTGCCGCACGTGAAGCACTTCACATCTTGAAGACAGAACCCGAACGCAAGGCAAACTTGTGGACGATTACCAATTATGCATTAGACCGTTTCCGTCAGGCTGGTTTTGAAATCGGTGATACAGAGAGTCCTATCATCCCGCTTTATGTGCGCGATACCGATAAGACATTCGAGGTGACCAAATTGGCGTTTGATGAAGGTATCTTTATCAATCCGGTTATCCCTCCTGCATGTGCACCTCAAGATACATTGGTTCGTGTTGCTTTGATGGCTACCCATACCAAAGAGCAGGTTGACTATGCAGTAGACAAACTGACTCAATGCTTTAAGAAATTAGGCATATTGAAATAAAAGAATTTGTTTCAACGGTGCGGCTTGACAATCTTTTGTTGAGCCGCATCTGTTTTTTTAGAAGATGTCCGGTTCGGTTATCTCTAAAGGGCATCGGCCAGTACAATTCACACGTATATACGCATGAGCCGATACGTACGTCCGCATAAGCCGATACGTACGTCCGCATAGGTCCACACGTACGTCCGCATAAGCCCACACGTATATATGTCATTGTGTCAGGGTCCATCTGAGTGAATATTTACGCTCACGGACTTTTGTGCATGAGCTGTTTTTCGTATCTTTGTGTCTGTTTCTAGATAGACAGTGACAGAATGAATCAGTTAAAAGGAATTATATATGCAGCAGTGTCGTCGGCTACTTTCGGGCTGGCGCCTTTTTTTTCTATTAGTTTATTAGCTATCGGCTTTTCTTCTTTTGAGGTGCTGACTTACCGTTGGGGAGTAGCTACAGTAGTATTGGTATTGTTCGGATTGCTTTCGGGATGTAACTTCCGGTTGGGCACTAAGGACTTTATGACCGTTTTCGTATTGAGCCTGTTTAGGGCGATAACCTCATTCAGTCTGGTCATTGCTTATCAGAATATAGCAAGCGGAGTGGCATCTATTATCCACTTCATGTATCCCTTGGCCGTGGCTATTGTCATGATTACTTTTTATGGAGAAAAGAAGTCCGTCGTTACATTTACTGCCATATTGCTTTCATTGATAGGAGCCTCATTATTGTCATCGGGTGATATTGAGTTTAGTGGAGGAGATACCGGGGTAGGGTTGATAGCCGCTTGTGTCTCTGTATTTTCGTATGCGGGCTATATCATAGGAGTAAGGAAAAGCCGTGCGGTACATATTGATTCCACAGCCTTAACTTGCTATGTGATGGGACTGGGGGCTTTGTTTTTCTTTCTGGGAGGTCTTTGTCGGGAAGGTGGTATTCGCTTGGAAACCGATGGGATTGCCTGGCTTTATATACTAGGATTGGCACTTCCGGCGACAGCCATATCAAATATCACACTAGTGAAGGCCATAAAACTGGCCGGCCCTACGCTTACTTCTCTTTTGGGAGCATTGGAACCGCTGACGGCAGTACTGATAGGTGTGTTTGTATTTAAAGAATTATTTACCGTTTATAGTGCGATGGGTGTTACACTGGTGGTTGCTTCCGTGTCTCTTGTGGTCTTTCAGGAGAAACGGAAGCAGGCCTGATGTAACACCCATAGATGCATCATTCGGTTTTGAGGCTTTCGACAGGGTTGCTGCGGGCAGCGCGATAACTGTGTATGGTCACCGTAATGCCTGTGATAACCATAACTAGAATAAGCGGGAAGATAAAACTCCACCACGTAGCGGAAGTCCGGTAGGCAAACTGTTCCAACCAATGCTCCATAAGCCACCACACGAGGGGAATGGCGATGGCGTATGCTATCAAAATCTGCCATAGAAAAGAACGGTTCAACGCCCACACTATCTGTCGGTTTAAGGCACCATGCACTTTGCGGATGGCTATTTCACGGGTGCGGTGACGGACTGCATACCATGAGATACCGAACAGCCCGAAGCAGGTAAGCACCAGTGCTATGAGTGAGTAGCTTATCAGAATTTTTGACAGAGTTATAATCATCTTGTTCCGTTGCATAAACTTTTGGTGCATGTCTGTATACTGAAACTCTCTTCCGTCGCACATTTTCTCCCATAGCTTATTTATTTGTGCCAGCGTTTCCCGGCGTGTTTCAGGATGTAGTCTGGCCTGTATAAACATGCCGTATCTGGTCAGGTTACTTTCGGGTACAAAAGATATTGTTTGTCCTGCAATTTCTTCTTTCAGCGAATTGAAAGGGAAACTTTCTATGATACCGGCCAATACGCTCAGGCTATCGGCAAATGCGTCAAATTCA
Source organism: uncultured Phocaeicola sp. (assembly GCF_948499155.1). NCBI lineage: Bacteria > Pseudomonadati > Bacteroidota > Bacteroidia > Bacteroidales > Bacteroidaceae > Phocaeicola > uncultured Phocaeicola sp. The sequence goes on from NZ_CAOOSE010000004.1 coordinate 190,512, forward strand.
CGGAGGTTATGTCCTATTTTTGAAGCATCAATGTTCAATATGTGGGCATAGCTCTCGTTGATAAATACCGGATGGGAGTATTCCTGATATGCTTTAGCCGGTGACACACCCGCCAGTTGGCGTATGTGCATGGTTGAAAGGAATGTTGTGTCCGTTGGAATTTGTATTATATAATAATGTTTCACGCTGCCATCCGGCTGTTGTATGGGAAGTTCGCGCATCCACGCATTCAGTACAGAGCTTCTGGATAAAGATATTGATTCTATTCCGTTGATTTTTTTCAGTTCCTTATAGAAGGGGCTTTTCCCATTTAGTTCGATGGTATTTTCATAGAGGTGGGCACGAGACTTCAACAAATCCATTTGGGCTTGTGCCATTGTTGTGGCGTAAACTAATCCGATGGAAAAGATGAACTGCAAGGTGACTAGTATCCATATCTGTTGTTGCTTTTTTCTTCCGGTGTAATTGTGGCTGTACTCACTCAAGGTTTGGCGGGAAAGTTTCCGGCTGATATATAATCCGGGTATCACTGCCATGGCAGAAACAAATGCTAAAAGCAATGGCAAGACCTGCCAGCTGAAGAAGAAGGAAAGGGACAGATGCGCCGACAGTAATTCATTGAACCACGGTAGTAAGTCATTGATAAGTAACAAGGAAAACAGAAATGCCAATAATACGGTGAGCGTTGCATCGTAGAATAACTGTTTGCGGATTTCTTTCAGTTGAGCTCCCATCAGTTTCTCGATATGTATCATTTTTATCTGTTGCAGGGTGCGTGACAGGCTCAGGTTGGTATAGTTGAAACAGGCGATGGCAAGTACCAGCAGAGCTGATATCAGGCCGATGTAGAGTAAAGGTACATCGCTTTGCTGGAAATAGGACAGCTCTTGTTGCCTGCTGTTTTTGTTGGTATTAAAATACAGGCTTTTGAGAGCATCTACGTAATACTGTGTGTTTCCGGAAGTGAGAGTCGGTATTTTATCCTCTCTTATTTTCTCTTGTAAGAGCGATGCGGAAGCACCGGGGTGTAGCTTTAGAAGAGTTGGGCCTCCCCAAAACTCTCCTGTTATGCCGGTTAACAAGTCGAAATGCAGGAATGATTGTGGGCGTTCTTTCAGAATAGCACCTACTTCATATTTTTGTATCTCACCATTCGCGTCAATAATCTCAATCATTTCTCCTATGCCGCTATGACCGTGAAATAGTTTACGGGCAAAGGTCTCGCTGATGGCTATTTTGTCCGGGGTTGTCAATACTGTGCTAAGATTGCCTTCCAAAGCGGTGTAATGAAAAAACTTATTTAATGTAGAGTCTGCACATATAAATAACGGGTGTTCATATTTTATTTCATTGTATTTACAGACATTCGCATTCATTCCGTTCAGACGGAGTATATCTGTTATTTCTGCATACTTTTCCTTTATCTGTTCGGCAGTGTTCGCATCGACGTAGGATACCTTTACACCTTCTTCCATCGGAGAGTCTTGCCGCAGTGCGAAGATGAGCTGCCGGTCGGGTGTCTGCTGTTCGATGTTATACTCGTGAATAAAGAAAGTGACAAGCAGGTTGGTACATCCGAGCCCCACTGTCAGGCTGATGAGAGAGATGAGAATAAACAGTTTATTTCTCCACCAACTGCGGAAGATGATTTTAAATGTGGCAATGGTGTTCATTTCTTTTTATCTTTTAGGTTCAGAACATTTAAGATTAAATCATTGGAGGCTTTTCTTGTCTGTAGTTCCTCCGGCAAAAAGTAGATGCTGTCCAATTCAGTAGAGTTGATTTGCAGAATGTCACGGCAATCTTTGCTCATGAAGAAAGGATATTTGCCTATCCAGCAGGTGGCACCCCGTTTCTCGGGATTGATATGACCGAAGTTATAAGGAATTTCTATAGGTTGAAAGCTTTTGGTGATAAATCCGGCCTCAGTGCATCTATAATGTTTTCCTTTCACGACTACTGAGGTACGATATCGGGGAATCCAGTATTCATCTGTTTCATCTAAAGAAAGCAAGCGCATTTTAAAATCGCTTTTTGATGCTTTCTTCATGTGGCAGTCATACATGGGAATCAGTCCTTGAGGAGTAACGAGGAACAAAGTGTCATTATTTATGTATTTATAATAGGTGCCTCTTTTGCTGTGTCCGATGATGGAGAGGGGAGCATCCAGTGTGTCAGTGTAAATCTCTGTTTTCTTATTGGGGCTGCGCAGCGGAATTTGTTTCCGGTTCTCGTAGTCTATGTGGTATATTTCAGGCTGTGGGTATGTCATGGTGGTGAGCAAAAGATGACCACCGTTGCCGATGACGGCCAGCCGTTCGTTCTTTGAATGGTTTTTCAAGGAGAATGTGGAAAGTCTGTTGCCAATAGTGTCATAGCAAACAATCTGTTTATGGTCTAAAGCATAGATTCGTTGCCGGATAGTGTCTATATCAAATGAACGGAAAGAGGTGGGGACAGAGTCGAATATATGCAGTCTCTTTCCGGTTTTATGGTGATGGACATATAGTCGTCCGTCTGCCAGGCTATAGATACGGTCATGATGACGAGTTAATTCTCGGACAGCCTCACGAGAAGATAAATTTGCAGTACCTTCCAGATAGTAAGTCTGATAATCTTTAAAATACCTTGGGGATGTATCAAATGCCTCTATATCATAATCTGTCAGAGCGCCTAATTGCATATCGGGCAATGGATTCTGATTTTTACAACTGATAAAACAGATTCCGAGCAATATTAATAGATAATATTTTTTCATAGGCTGATAATTTAACTGTCAGGAGTTTCTTTTTAGATACAGAATTACACGGAAATATGAATACTCTTTTATTCCGTGATTTCCGTGCTATCTGTACCTTAAAGACACAACTTAGATTTTTACTTCATTGACCACCTGTCCGTCAAACAGGTTGATTGTTCTTCCCGCATAACCTGAATCATGCTGGGAGTGGGTTACCATGACGATGGTTGTTCCTTCCTTGTTCAGTTCTGTCAGAAGCTCCATAACCTCTTTACCGTTTTTTGAATCCAAGTTACCGGTAGGCTCATCGGCAAGAATCAATTTAGGATTTGCCACTACTGCGCGGGCAATGGCTACACGCTGTTGCTGACCTCCGGAGAGTTGTTGTGGGAAATGTTTTACACGGTGGGCGATAGCCATACGGTTCATGGCTTCTTCTACTCTTTGTTTGCGTTCGGAAGCCGGAATACCCATGTAAAGCAGGGGTAGCTCAATATTTTCGTAAACGTTTAATTCGTCTATCAGGTTGAAACTTTGAAAAACGAAACCGATGACACCTTTGCGGAGGTTGGTACGTTGTGCTTCGGTAAATTTAGACACATCTGTGCCGTTCAGGTAATATTCGCCTCCCGAGGGGTTGTCCAATAATCCGAGAATATTCAATAAGGTAGATTTGCCACAACCTGAAGGGCCCATAATGGCTACGAATTCACCTTCTTTAATTTCCAGACTGACATTATTCAGTGCCCATGTTTCAACTTCTTCTGTCTTGAAGATTTTTTGTAAGTTTACTGTCTTAATCATAATTGTTCTATTTTTAAATGTTATTATATCATTCGTTTTTGATAATCTCTGCCGGATTGATGCGGGCTATCCTATAAATGCGCCAACTGATGGTCAGTATGATTACCATAGCGGCAACAAACATTGGGATACTCCATAACATCGGATGTCCATAGTCGAACTTTATCATACTGTCTGCCATAATCATCAGAAAGAGACAGATTGGTATGGCCAATATCATTGCTATCAGATAAAGTGTCACATAGCTTTTGCCAAACAACCAATAGATATCGCTGATGTGGGCTCCATTCACTTTTCGGATAGCTACTTCTTTTTGTCGGCGCTCCGTATCTATCTGTATAGAGTGATAGATTCCCAGAATGGTAATGAGTAGTGATATGATGGCGCAGACGATGAAAAGATTTCGCAAGACATTCAATTCTCCTACTTGTTCATCGTAAAGCGTTGTTGCTTCATACGTGGCATTTGCCGGGTAATAAGTATTTATTTTTTTCTTTATCTCCTGCAGGGCTTGCTTGCGGTTTGCCCCTTGCTTCAGTTGCAGGATGATTTTGTCGGGTTCGTGTTTATTCTCAAACGGCAGCACTGTTAAATAAGAAGTTCCATATTTGGGTTGAGGGAATATATGGCATTGTCCCTTGATGGGGTATTCCAATTCCTTTCTGAACCGGATGGTTTGAAAGCTACTGTCACTTCTTATTTCAGTATCAATGGTGGGTGTGATATAAGCGAACTTTTCTCCCGGTTTATGGTATTTCTCTATTTTCATTTGGTCTAGGAATTCTTCTGTCACTTGATTGACTATGACATACTCTTTCTTTATATTCATAGTGTTAAAGCAGAATAAAGATAGTGATTCGCACCAACTTTTAGAGCGGAAATAGTCACAGACTTCTGTTAATTCTTTATTTAACTTATTATCATACGAATAGGTGGGAATGATAATAAGGTTCTGTTTTTCTTCATCTGTCAGTAGGGGGGTGGTGCTGTTGGAGTAACTTTGCATTTGGAAATATATTCCTGCAATCCCGAAAAGGAAAAGGAACGAAAAGAAAAACTGCAATCCTAACGAGATATTACGTAATAGATGTTTTCCTTTTCCGGCTCTTCCGCTTAGTCCTTTGCGGTGCATGTGGCGGATGATTCTGGTGACAGAGATATAGCATAAAAGGAATGAGGTTCCCCAAATGAGAACGGTATATTTTATTTCGCTTATTAACAGGAAAGGAATGTCGATTTCCAGTTCCCGGCGGATATTATAGCTCAGACTGTCGATGAAAGCAGGCAGCAGGCTTTCAGACAAGGCAAGCGTAAGTATGCAACTTAACGTCAGGATGATGAATTGCTCAATGAATAACAATCCAAAGATGTTGCTGCTTTTTCCTCCCAGGCATTGTCTGAGAGCCAATTCGTGTGAGCGGTTGACAAAAGAGCTGATGCTGAATGAGAAATAATTAGTCAATGCAACAATCAGGATAATCAGTCCGATGATACTGATATACAGTTCCAGGCCTGACGTTTGAGGCAGCTGGCTCATCAAATAGCATTGGGGGGTGGTCTGGTATCCCTCCCAATCAAGTAATGCCAGACGTTTGTTTATGATTTCTATATCCGAAGGCTTCCCAAGTAGCAGGACTTTATCGCCGTATGATTCGGAGGATGGGATGAACAAATCATAGGAAGTGATATAGTTGTTCATTCCTGCCGGATAAGATTCTATGATGGCCCCTATGGTATAAGTTGTTTTATTGAGTGTGACGGAGGAACCGATAGTAGTACCGGCATCGGCGTATCTCCGGATGAAGTTTTTGGTTACGACAATGATTTCCGGTCGTTTATCGAACTCTTCCAGACTTCCTTCAATGAGTTTTGGAGGAAAAACCAGAAAATAGTCATGGTTACAGAAAGTGGCAGATATACGGTAGACAGCATCCGATTGTGTTTTAAAGTTTGTGGTTCCATTAGTGAAAAATGCCATGCCTAGTATCTCTTCGTTCCCCAATTCTTTTATTTTGTCAAGACTAAATCCCATGTACATGTTGGGATTGTTTTTGCCCCGAATGACTGCCATACGTTCGTAAGTGTCCAAGAGTTTATTACCTCGGCTCATAATGGTGCTATAATAATGGCAGATGCTGAAACACAACAGCCCTGCTGTGATGCAAAGCACAGATATGATGCTCCGTCCTTTCTGTTTTGTCATGTTACGGAAGGTAACAGTCAAGAGGTGTTTAATCATAAAGCGGTTTTTAAGTGTTTGTTCTTTTATGATAATATACAATAACTATGCCTGAGAGTTATTTGCTTGATAATGAATGATATAATAGGCCTGTCTGTATATGTCCATCGTGCGTTTTTGCACTATTCGCGTGCGATAGCGCACGATGGACGCTTCTATTATTCCTTTTTTACGATATTGGCCGGGTTCAGATGCATTATCTCATATATTTTGTAAACCGTTACTAAGAATATCAGCAGGGCGATGGCAAGGAATAGCAATGCTCCTTTATCCCAACTGTAAATATCCCCGAAAGTAGTTTCTGATGTCAACTCCATCAGAGTCAGTCTAAGTATGGGATAGACACTACAGAAGGTGAGAATATAAATAATTAAGTAAGTCTTGGCAAACAACAGGGCGATGACGTTAGGGGTAGCTCCGTTTATTTTCCGGATGGCGACTTCTTTCTGTCGGCTGACCGTATCCATAGAGATGGCGGAATAAATACTGAGCACCACCAGCAGCAGACTGACGACAGCCAATAACATGAACACACTTCGCATCAGATTCACAGTGCCCATAACGGTTTGTTTGGAGTCACTGAAATTGCGGATATCCAGTGGTAATGTAGCAGGAACATAGCGGCGGCAGACTTCCGTTATCGCTTTGATTACGTTTGAGGTAGCGTCGGAGCCGGAGGTCTTGAAGTAATAAGAGGAAGGATAGGGGTTTACTAAAAACACGGAACCGGACAGATTTCTTTGCCCGCCTTCCTTATATAATGCACGAAAAGTACCGGCTATGCGATATTCATTGCCGCTCAGTGTGACGCTGCCTTCTATGCTGTCCTTTTGTAATTGTTCCTTAAACTGTTCGCTGACGTATACTGTTCCCTGCTCATTCCTGTCCACTAACTTTCCTTCCATCGGAATCTTGAAGAATTCGAAATAGTGCGGATCTCCGGTAGTCATGAGTACTTGTCCCTGAGGACGCCCGTTTTTGATGTAATTCATATAGGTGAATGATTGGATGTCGAAGGAGCGTGAAAGGGATATCCGGTCTGTGACATCAGGCAGACGGCTGATGTCTGAAAGGATGGCGTCCATGTTCTGCCGCATACGGATACTGTTCACCGACAGGGATACAATTTGTTGTTCTTCCTCGGAAGATAATGGGCTGTACATTTTATCGAACATTTGGTTAAAGATGAGTGTGATTCCGAACACGCCGCCTACAAAGAAAATGGAGATAGCCAGCTGTACACTTATCATGATGTTGCGGAATACGTGCCGTTCCCGCTTTTGCACGATATAGTGAATGATGCTCAATTGTCGCAACCGGTAAATGGGGTACATTATGACGGACATACATACCAGTAGCAATACGATGTACAGGCCCAGTTGCATGCCGTATATCTTTGGCATAGGCAAGGGAATCATGTCTTCTTGGGGGATATAAGTATACGCCAGAGACACCACTACCTCTGTTACGACCAATGAGAGGAGGAAGGCAGCGGACATCATCCAGAATATTTCGGCAAAGAGCAGGGAGAATAGTCCCTTGATATCTGATCCGAGGCATTTGCGTAGAGCCAGTTCACGTTGCCGGTTATAAAACATCTGGATAATGAATTTCAGGAAATTGATAAGTCCCGACAGCAGGATAAGTGAACCGACAAAGCGGAAAAGCAGCATGGCGATGCTTCTTTGCAAATCATCGTTGCGTGCCGATGTCAGGCTGGCGTATGCATGTACATTCCACTCCCCATGCCGCCAGGTTATTTTTTCTAGTTGCTTGTTCAAGGTTTCCAGCGTGGTTTCTCCTGTAAGGAAAGTGCCGACACTGAATGAAGCATATGGGTCCATGGATAAGGGAAAGTAGCAATCGGTGTCTTGGCTGGTTACTACACCGACAATCTTGTAATCCCTTATCTGTTCGGGATATTCTTTATAGGTCGGTACAAGGTGGATAATCATGCCTGTCGGGTCTTCTTTTCCAAACGCTTTGTGGGCGAATTCCTGAGAGATAATGACTTCATCGGGGGCATCGAGTCTACTTTTTCCACTGACCGGACGAATGGCATTATAGGGGAAGAAGGAGGATGAGACACATTGGTACTTGATGAGGAAAGGCAGTTCCTGCTGGTTTTTGTCGATGACTGTGATTTCGGTATCGCGAGAGTAGGAAGCTGTTACAAGGCTGTCCATGCCTGTTATGGATTGCTCATCCAAATAACGGATGTCATCCCATTTCCAATAGATATCGGCTGCGGTATCTTCCGAACAGCAGACCAGTCTGATGCGATGCTCATAATCCGGCAGATCTGTCTGCGCGGTTACGGCATCAATAAAATAATTCATCAGGCTGAAACAGGTGATACCTATTGCCAGACAGATAACCGATATAAAGCTGTGAACTTTATATTTCAGCAGATTTCTTAATGCTACCTTTAAATAATGTATTGTCATTGTTGTGCTTGTTTTTTATTCGTTTTTAATTACTTCAGCAGGATTCTCATTGGCTGCTGTCCATACACGCCAACTTATTCCTGTTATTATTATCAATGCCAGTCCGATAAAAATAAGGACGAAGGACAATGGATTGATATTGACCTGACGGACATAATTTTCTATCCAATGCTTGATGATAATGTAGGTTATGGGGAACGCAAAAAGTGCGGAAAGACAAAGCATCCCTAAGTATTCGCGGAAAAATAATAATAGAATACTCCATACCGTTGCACCATTGACTTTACGTATGGCTATTTCTTTGCGTCGTTGTTCACAAGTGAGAGTCACCAATGAGTAAATGCCGAACATGGCGGTAAGCACACATATTATAGACGCGAAACTGAGTAAACGCGCCAGCATATCTTCAGAACGGAGGTAATTGTTGTATACTTCTTGCTCGCTGCCCATATATAAGTCTTTGTCTGTAGGACACTCCGTTTGATAAATTGTTTCGAGTGCCTGCCGACATTGGTTCCAAGTTCCTTCTTTATACTTAAATAAAATACCGGCACTTCGTTCCATCAATCCCATTTGTTCGCCTACTACAAAACCAGTGTTGGGAATAGGCAGAGTAGGTGCCACATAATGACAGTCTTTCACTACGCCTACAATGGTATAAGTTATATAGGATTTAATATGTTTGCCGATAGCTTCCTGAGGACTCCAGCCCATTTTGCGTGCCAATGATTCATTGATAATGATATCCTCGAAGGTCGAGAAGTCATTAAGCCATTTGCCTGCAAGCAAGTTGATGTCATAAAAACGGAAAAACTCTTCTTTACCTAAGTATATATTGACGGGTATAGGTCTTTCAAGTGGCGTATCCAGTCCTTCCCAATTATTCCACTGGGCAATTGCTACCCACTTTAAAAGTATGGGACAATAATCGGGTTGCATAATTTCGGTGACCATGGGCAGGTTTTTTATCTTTTTATATATTGCTGTGTAATCTATGTCCCCGGAAATGGAAAAACTTCCTATGTTGTGGAAATTCATACCCAAATCGCGTTGGCGCAGATAATTCAATTGCCGATTGATCTGTACCGTGCATCCGATAAAAGATAAGCAAACAAATAGTTGTAATACGATACTTCCTTTACGCAATAAAGAACCCGCCTTCCTTCCGGCATTATGTTGTAATGAGCGATGTAGTGAACGATGATATAATACATACAAAAGTCCAATGATGGCTGTCAGAATGATAAAAGAGACGAGGCAGATAAAGAGAAATGCTTCTCCATATAAGGCAACTTTCGGTGCATCTATTCCTGTTAGTTCGATAAAAGACGACAGGAATATTTCTATCAGTAGAAACCCGGTGGTGACAGCACATATCAAGAGAAGCAGAAATTCTACTGTAAGCAAGGAAACAAGTGAATGTATATTGGCCCCATGTATCATTCGCAGAGCCATTTCGCGTTGGCGTACTCTCATGCGATTGACGAATAATGTAAGATAATTGATTAATGCACACGCAATAATCAGAATACCTGCTATGGAGAAATAGATAATGTAATCAAAGGTGATACCCGCTTTTTTATCGTTACGGAAATCTTTGGCATAATGCAATTGCGAAAGTGGAGTAAGAATAATCCGTTCGATACCGGTCTTTCTCGTAGACGTGACTTGTTGTAATTCAGGAGGCAAATTGGTATTAATCTTGGCTTCCAATTCTTGAATATTGGTGTTCGGCTTTACTTTAATCAACATATTCCAATTAATATACCACCAAGTCCTGCCTATTTCCGGATTGCCTATCAGCTCGAAAGGAAAACAAGTATGCGTGTGCTCTGCACGGACAACGGCACAAATATTCTTTGCACGTGTTGACATTTTCACTTTTTTCCCCAATGGATTCTCGTTGCCGAACCATTTCTTTGCAGCTTCCTCGGTGATAGCTATTTCGGCATTGTCTGTCGGTAGCATGAAGTTGCGATTACCTTTTATGATTTGTATATTCATCAAGCTCATCCATGCGCTGTCTGCTGATGAGAATGAAATATCCTGATATTGATTATTTATGGCCACTTTTGTTGGAGCGACATGAAAAGGTGCTGCAATTTCTATTTCGGGGAAATGTTCTGTCAAGTAGTCACCGAGTGCATAAGGCACGCGTGGCGATATTTTCCCTTCTGCATATTCGTCATTTGTACGTACCATATAAATACGGTCTGCATCTTTCCGAAAATTATCATAAGTCGTTTCATAGTGTATCCAGTAAAGTGATAATGCAAAGCATCCAAAGCCTACAGCCAATCCTAGAATACTGACTATTGTCTGAACTTTATATTTCAGCAGATTTCTTAATGCTACCTTTAAATAATGTATTGTCATTGTTGTGTTTGTTTTTTATTCGTTTTTAATTACTTCAGCAGGATTGCTCTTTGCAATCTTCAGAATGCGGAAAATAATGGTTAGTATAGTAATGGCGGCTACTCCCATAAAAATTGCAATCCAAAACAATGGTCCGTCATTGAAAAATACAATATACATCTTTTTCCATAGTTGCAATATGATATAGCAGAGGGGGAAGGCTACGATGGCAGAAAATGCCAGCAGGTAAATGTACATACGGGCAAACAACAAGATAATCTGTTTTAGTCCGGCACCGTTCACTTTGCGGATAGCCACTTCCTTTTGTCTGCGTTCCGTGTCCAGGGTAATAGCCGAGTAAACACCCAATAAAGTGATAATCAGGCTGACAAAGGAGAAGAACAGAATAATGCCTTTCATTTTGTTTTCAATGGCTTGTGCCTGATGTATATCCTCTAGTAAAGTAGAAATCCGGGGTTGTATGCTCGGGGGAAAACTTTCTTTCAATGTTGCTTCTATGAAGCTTTTTACTTCTTCCACACGGCCCGGTTTGCATTTCATATAGCAATGGCCTACATAGTCGTTGAATTTGCAGGGCAAAAAGATGAAGCCCTGACTCTGGTTGTAGGTATCTGCAATGAAGTCGGAACAAATACCGCATACGGTATATCCGTCTTCATAGTTGTATAGTGTCATTCCCAATAGGTCTTTTCCCATGTGTTCTACCAGTTTATGGTCTGCCACCATCTGTTCATCTGTTTTTAAAGTATGTCCGCTAAGGATGGGGATGTTCATAAATTCGAAGAAGTTGCTTGATATGTTCATAATGTTGACTTCTATATAGCTGTCTCGATTCCCTTTCTCTGTATACATGCCTGTACCCGAAAGACCATTCAGATAATTTATGTCTGCCGGCAACTTGTCTGTAATGGAGGGATGGCGGCTGATACGTTCTATCAAAGCAAGTTTTTCGTCGTTCTTCATAAAACGGCAATCCAATGGGATACTGATGATTTCGGATTTTTCTTTTTCCGTCAGCGTATGGAATAGGGTACTTCCGGTCTTGTCGGCTTGCAGATACAGAGCTGCCGTAAACACGACGAATAGCCAACAGATAAAAAATTGAATACCCAGAAGGACATTACGTACACTGTGGCGACTTCGTTTGGGGTTGCTGCCGCGAATGCCTGTCTGTATGGAAATATATTTAATCCGCCATACGGTTATCAGACACAGTAATAGACATAGCAGAAGAATACCTGCCATATATTCTGTGGTCTGTGTCAGTAGCAAGTTTCGTTCCACCAGCAAGGTGAAGTCGAAAAGCGAAAATGACAGAAACGGACTGAGTATTTCTATCAGACTGAAAGTGAATAGGAAAGCAATCAATGAGACTAGAACAGCTTGAGTAAAGAGCAACCCGAATAATTGCCGGTTCCCGCTTCCTGTCGCTTTGCGTATGCCGAACTCATGTGAACGGTTCAGGTAACTGCCTGTCAGGAATTGGAAGAAGTTGAGCAAGCCGGTCAGTAAAATCAGCAGACCGATGACGAATGTGATTCCTGCAAAATAAGGGGCGATGGATTTTTCCCGGAAATTTTTCCCGAAAGGTGAAGCTGTCACATCGTTCTCTTGTTTGAACATTGTATGTTTCAGGTTCATTGCCCGAAAACGTGCCTCTAGTTGGGTGGGTGTTTTGCCCGGACGGAGAAGGGCGAAACCCCAGCCGCCTGTCATGTTATTATTATGTTCAAACTGTAATATACCTTCACTATCGTTCAGGACAAGCATATCAACTTGTTGTAGAAAGCTCAAGCTGGTATTGAGTGGAATATCTTCTATCACGGCTTGTATGGTATAGGCGATACCTCCCGTTCGTGGGGTGGTGGCGGGTGAGGTGGATAATCGTTGTGCCAGTATCATCCGTTTTCCAATCGGGCTCTCGTCCGCACCGAATATTTTCCGTGCCAGTGAGCGGGTCAGTATCACGGAGTTGGGCGTATGCGAAGCCGTCTTCCATGAGCCTTGCACTATTTGGGGCGTGAATATGTTGCAGTAGGAAGAATCTACTTCCATGGTGTATAAGTCTTCATAGGGCACTTCTTTCCCTTCGGTTGTTTCTACATTGTAACTGCGTTGATTGGGGTAGGCGACGAAAGTGTAATCTTCTGCTTCGTCAACCGGTGTTTGGCGCAGGCTCTCTATTAACCTGGCAGGAATACCCGAATATATGACGCCGTCCGGGGTATAGAGATTTATATTGGTAATGCGTTCTTTGTTGATGAAGCATTGGTCGACAGAGTAGATGAACCGGCTGCAATAGAGGCAGATACTGAAGCATAAAATGCCTACAGACAATCCGAGAATGGATATCAGGTTTTGTGTCTTATATTTTAGCAGATGGCGAAAGGCCGTTTTTATATAGTGTTGAAGCATGATTTTAATTTATGATTGATTATTCTGATTTCATGATTTTGGCAGGGTCTATGTTGGCGGCTTTGTGTATTTGCCATGTCAGAGTTCCCAACGAAATAACTGCCACTAGCAATAAAGCGATTATAAAGATACTGATACTGACAGGAGCTTTCACGGCAAAATCCTGTGTGTACTTATAGATGAGGAAGCAGGACAGGGGGATGGCTATGGCAAAAGCGCTCATCAATGATAAGGTATATTTACGGAATAGTAGCAGATAAAGTTCACGCGTACTTGCACCGTTTACTTTTCGGATGGCAATTTCACGATAGCGTTGGCGAATGTCAAATAGTGAAATGCCGAACAAACCGAGTGCCGATACAATGATGGCGATGGATGCGAAGATAGAATAAATCATTGCGGTCTGGCAATCTTCGGCATACATGGCTTTCACGTCATCTTCCAGTAAAGTATAGGTAAAGTCTTCACTGCCATATACTTTGTTCTCCAGCTGGTGCAGAAATTCTACCAGCTCTTTCTTTTTGCCCGGCGTATATGCTATTTGGTAAAGGTCGCCGTTGCTTCTCGTACTGACAGTGTATAGAATCGGTTGAGTACCTAATGTGAGATGTCCGTCAAAATAATCTTCCACAATGGCGTCAATCGGTCGCAAAGATGCATTGGCGTTAGCTCTTTTTTGATTTTCTTCTACCACACCGGTTTCTTCCAATGAAGTGTAGCCCAATGCTTTCATGGCGGCGCGGTTGGCTACCAGAAAGGTTCTCCGGTCTTGAGAATCAGCTTCGGGCAGTCTGCCTTCTATTATCTTTATGCCATAGAGCTTAAAGAAAGTGGGAGTGGCATAGCGGACGGCAATCAGTTTTTTTTCTCCTTTGTTATTGATAAAATGCGTCTTGTAGACGGGAGCGAGAATATCCTCGCGACTAGGTTCAAAAAGCTCGATGAATGGACAGGAAGCCAGTTCATTATCCAGTTGCATGATACGCTGACGTCGTTGCATGATACTTTCGGGAGTATAACTTCTGAAATCTTTCGATTCATAAACTAAATTGGCTATCATAATATCCTTGGTACGGAATCCCGGTTCGGTATGTAGCAGTACATCCAATTGGCGGTTGAAATAAAGGGAGAGTATCACCAATAGGAAGGTGACAATGTATTGTACGAAAAGGAAAAACATCCGCGAGCGTACGGAACGGTTTCCCCAACCGATGGAGCGAATAGACTGAATGGGAGAACCGTAGTTATACTTTATGTAAGGATAAATAGATGTGAATAACGGAAGTATCAGTAGAATGCCTGCCGATAGAATACCGTCAAACAGTGTATATGAACTGTGATAACCGAACAGGTGTTCTATAGGCAACGAAGTCAGTTCGATGATGAACCATGCCACCAAAAGGGAAGCAAGCACCAGTATAAAGTTTTCTGTCCATATTTGGGCGAACAGGGTTTTGCCGCGTGCGCCGAATACTTTTTTCAGACCATATTCCTTTCCGCGTCGGAGCATGGCTACCAAATAGATATTAATAAAATTGAGTATACCCGTGAGCAGCAGTAATATACATACACCGCATAGGATGGTGATATGTTGGCGGCTTCCCGAAAGAAACATGGATGGGAGGTCGTCAGTCAGTGAACCATTCCAGTAAATATCCTTTAGGGGAATGAACGAGAAAGTGTACATCCGTGAGTCGTATTGAGGATTATTTAAGTATCTGGGTTTGCTGCCCAGTCTGTTCATCGCTTCCATATCCGTGCCGGGCAGGAAATGATAAAGTTCGATATTCATACGTTCCCAATCGTTGGACAAAGTGGATGAGAGCACTACGTCAAACCGGATACTGCTTTTGCACTTCGGTTCTCCGATAACGCCTTCCACGGTTATGTTTTTGCCATTGGAATAGCGGAAAACTTTACCTATCGGGTTTTCATTTCCAAAAATCTTGCGTGCAAAAGCTTCTGTCAATAATGCCGACTGAGGAGTTTTCAGCGATGTGTTTCCATGTATCACGGGATAGTGGAAGAATTGGAAAAACACACTGTCCGTTACAAGGCATCTTGCTGTATAGCGGTTGGTTTCCAATTGAATGTAATCCTGTTCCAGCGGTATGTAGGTGGCTATCGCTCCAATGGACTGTTTGTCTATGTTGACGGTATCATAGTTGATTTGCCTGATGCCGGTCAATGATTCACTGCCTTCCATATTGACATGTACCCCATATATGTTTTCACGGTCGATGCAGTGTGTGTCTACAGTCAGCTCCCGGTAAATATACCGCATCAGGATGATGCAGCAGGCCAGGCTGAACGCCAGTCCCAAGAGATTGATAATAGTATATGATTTTGAACGCATCAGGAAGCGTCCGGCGTATTTCAGTGTTTTCATTCTTTTATGAGTTTATTCTGATTTCATGATTTTGGCAGGGTCTATGTTGGTGGCTTTGTGTATTTGCCATATCAGAGTTCCCAACGAAATGATGAGAATCACCAATAAAGCAATGAAATAGATGCCGATGCCGATAGGGGCTTTCATGATGAATGCTCGCGTATAAATATGTATGAGATAATAGGAGAGAGGCACTGCCACTATAAACGCACCGCCTATCACCTTGATGTATTTACGGAAAAGCAATAAGTAAAGCTCTTTTATGCCGGCACCGTTTACTTTGCGGATGGCTATTTCGCGATAACGCTGCCGGATGTCGAACAGGGATAATCCGAACAGGCCGAGACAAGAGATTGCTATGGCTATCAAGGCAAAAACAGAGTAAATATGTGCCGTTTCTCTATCTTCGGAATATAAGTCGTGAACTTCATCCGTAAGCCAGGAATGGTTGAACTCCTCCGTATTGTATATTTCTTTTTCTATCTTTTTAAGGAGCTCCGTTACTTCTTTCTCCTTACCGGGCTTGGTGGCTATTATGAAATCACTGTCACCGCCTTCTTCTCCGACAACAAATGCCATCGGCTTTACTCCTTGGGTTATATGTGCAGGATAATAGTCGTCTATCACAGCTACTACGGGCATCAGTTTGGTTCCTCCCTCTTCCATTTTCCCATTTCTGACAGTTACCCAGAGTGGTGATTCGCTCCGCACAAAAGCATCCTCCATTCGGGTATACCCCATCGCTTTCATCGCCGCTTTATTCAGAATGATTTTATAGTCACTCCAGCTTTCGAACTTTTGCGGAATTTCTCCCTCCAGTACCTTTAAATCATATATATGGAAAAAGTTGGGCGAAGGAAACAGAGTGAGCATATTAAGATGCGTATCTTTATCATTCAGCAATGTGCAGAAAGAACTTCCTCTTAATATGGAAGGGTGTGAAATCATCCACCTTTCAATGTAGGGACATTCATTCAGTTGCTGTTTGATATAACTATATCGGGCAGAACGCTTGTTCTGATCCTCCTCCTTATCGTGTACCAGATAATTATTGTTTTCATGGAACAATTCGGCTCTGAGGATTCCTTCTGTCCGGTATCCGGGAGGAGTAGACAGTAAAAAGTTCAACTGTTTGCCAAAGTAGAGCGACAGGACAAGCAGCAATACGGTGATGCTATACTGCAAGAACAGGAATGCCATGCGGATGGTGATGGAGTGGCGATTCGATGCAATCGAGCGGATAGACGCAATGGGAGACAGGTAATTGTATTTGATATACGGGTAGACGGACGTAACCAAAGGCAGTAAAACCAAGAAGCCCAATGATATCTGCCAGTCGAATGCAGAGTAACCGATTCGCTCACCCATCAGTTGGCTGACAGGAATTTGGCTGGCTTCCACCAACAGCCATGCCGTCAGCAGTGCGACGACGGTCAAGATTTGGTTTTCCAGCCAGATTTGCATAAATAGCGGCAAGCGTTGCAGACCGAATACTTTTTTTACTCCGTATTCTTTGGAACGTTTCATCATGAATACCATATATATATTGATGAAGTTCAATATTCCCACCATCAGTAATAAGATGGCTACGCCCGAAAGAATATACAGGTGGGTATGGTTTCCGAATTGCATCATAGAATCGTAATCGTCATTATGTCCGACGGCATTCTCCCAATAGAAGTCTTTCCAAGGAATGAATTTCCAGCGTATGCTGTTTCCTCTTTTATCTTTCTTAAATACGTTGCTGAGCTTGTTTATCTCGTCCAGGTCTACTCCGGGAAGCACACGCTCTAATGATATGTCCATTAGCTGCCACCGCTTTATCAGGTTGTGTGACACGAGCATGTCAAACCGAAGTAAGGTCTTACATTTCGGTTCATCTATCATTCCTCGTATAATAACGTTTTTTCCATAATACTCCACGACTTTCCCTACCGGATTCTCGTTCCCAAACAGCCGGTGGGCATACTGTCGGGTGATAATAGCATCGTCGGGAGCCGTCAGTCGTGCCTCTCCCGTCAATACGGGGTAATGGAAAAAGTGAAAGAATGTAGAGTCGACAGCCATTATGTTCATTGCATAATTGCTGTTCTCATACTTTACATTGTCCCTTTGCTGAATTTGCAGGCGGCATCGCTCCACGACTTGACTTTCCGGAATGTAGGTTGAATCCGTGTCCGACCAGCCTTGCTCCAGATTTCCGGGATGAATGTTTCCTTCTATATCCCGCAATGGGATGATGATGTGTTGTGGGTCGATGCAATGCGAGTCCACGGTCAGCTCTCGGTGGATATACCGCATCAGGATGATGCAGCAGGCCAGGCTGAACGCCAGTCCCAAGAGATTGATAATTGTATATGATTTTGAACGCATCAGGAAGCGTCCGGCGTATTTCAGTGTTATCATTCTGTGCGCTTTTATTTTAATATCAGTTCTTCCGCGTCGCCAAAGGTATCATATCCTGTGACAACTACCAATTCTCCGGGCTGTAATCCTTCTGTTATCTCGTACTGCTGCGGGTTTTGGCGTCCTATTGTCAAGGGGACTTTTATAGCTTTGGTTTTTGAGCTATTGACTTTATAAATCCATTGTCCGCCGGTGGATTGGTAGAAATTTCCACGTGGAATGACAATCGCCTGTTCAGGCTGTCCCAGCTCAATTTGTACTCTGAAACTCTTTCCAACGCGCACATTGTCAGGCATATCTCCAGTGAAGACAAGGTCGACGTCAAACATGCGGTCTTTAACTTCGGGCACTACTTTTGTAATCTTTAATGGATAACGCTTCCCTTGGTAGTTTATGGTGGCAGGCAAGCCGGTCGTGATTCGGTCAATATAATATTCGCTGAGGGAGGTATGAATCTTATATTGATCGAGGACTTTGATTTCGGCTATGCTTTCACCCGATGCTACCTGTTGTCCCGGAGTCACTTTTACGAAACTGAGCTGGCCGGCAACCGGTGCCGTGACTACCAGATTATTCATTCGTTCCAGTGAACGCGTAAATTTCTTTTGTTCACGTTCGAGGTCATTCTTCAATAAATCTTTCCGGATAATCGTCACAGCCGAATCATGGCGAAGGCTTTCCATCTGGAGGGCGCTGTTCTGCAACTTATAATTATATTCGTCTTCCGAAACTTCCAGTTGGGCTTTACTTTTAATCCCCATTTTATATTCCTCTTTATCCAGGCCGAAGCTTTTGGCCAAGCGGTCCATTTCATATTGGGTCTGCAGGGTCTGTTGTTTCAGCGTAAGGCTTTTTTGCTCCATCTCGATTTCCTTTTCTTTATAAGTAATCCGCTGTTTCTCCCATTCATCGCGTTGGTCTTCGATAGAGCGAAGCAGGTCAGGATTACTGAGCACAAGGATAGAATCTCCTTTCTTCATCATCGTTCCTTCCTCACCGATGATGCGCTCTACACTTCCGGCTTCGCGGGTATTTATCTTAATGGTCAGAATAGGCTGAATTAATCCTTCCACATCGACATATTCCATGAACTTGTCATCCTTCACTTCCGCAATCTGTATGTTGTCGGTTTCTATCCGTAATTTACGGGGACCGAATGAAAGGCTGATAACATAAATCAGGAAGATAACAAAGACGATACCTCCCAGCAGGTAATAACGATGGCGTATATACCACGGTTTCTTTTCAATTTTAATATCCATAGTTTTTATTTATTTTGTTCGTATCCGATTCTTTCCTCTATTGGGCAACGGTTCTGAAAATCATATCCGGTCATACTTCTTATTCCGTAGTACAATCCCCAATATGTTTTCAGGGCAGTGATATAATCACGCCTGGCCCTGTCTTTTTCAGTAATGGAAGCATTGAGGTCCAATATGGTAGACTTTCCGAGAATATACAACCGCTTTGCCACTTCATGCCGTTTTTCGGCTGTCTTGTCTGTTTTGAAAGCAACGGCCACCCGATAGGCTTGCAGATTGAATTGGCGTACCATTTTACAAACATTCAATTCGAAATCCTTCATTCTCTGTTCTGTTTGTGTGTTTACCAAGTCTACATTGGAGCGTGCCACCCGTACCCGTCCTTTGCCTCGTCCCCAGTCCAGGATAGGGAGCGAGATACCGATGCTGGCGTATTGTTGGTTCAGCGGATCACGGTAAGAATCGGCAAGCTTATTGCCAGTCTGTGACAAACCGAACTGAACGTATAAATCCGCTTTCAGTCCGGCATTGGCTCTGGCTGAGGCCAGTGCACTGCGACTTTCCAGTCTCAGGCGTTCGTAGGTATCAGGTTCGGGGCTGTTCTCGAACGCCAGATGCAGTGCTTCCTGCATGGGAATTTCGAAATTGGGAATTTCATCATCGGCGATGACCCGCAAGTTGACTTCCCGGTTTATCCCTAGAAAGGAGCGTAAAGTCTGTGTTTGATCTTCCACCTCGATGCGGGCGTTCATTACATTGGTTTCCTCCGTAAGTTTGTTTATTTCGAGTTGGAGCATTTCATTTTCATTGATAGTACCTATATTATATCTTCCTTCGGCGTATCTATACAGGGTGTCGGCCGAGGCATGGTTGGAAGTGGCTATATCCAGATTGGTTTGTGCCGTTGCCAAGTTGAAGAATAGGCTACTGGTTTGTGAGGCGACCAGTTCTAAGGCTTCGGAATATGCTTTGCGTGCCTCACGATAGCGGATAGGCTCTATGCGGCGGTCCCATTTCAGGGAGTTGTAACCGAAGAGAGACTGCTCATAACCGACAACCACCGGTTGGGTATTGTATGCCGTGATATCATTCTCGAATTCATCAATGCGCTGGGTGGTGGTCTTGACAAAGAAACTACCGCCGGTGAACCACACATTCTGATTAATTTTCAAGCTCAGGTCTGTACTTAGCTGGTTTTGTTTGATAAATAGGTTTGTGCCGTCCGGCTGGGTAATCTTATTGATTTCCCGGTTGAGGTTGGGAGATGAGCTCAAAGTGACAGACGGCAAATAGTTTGCACGGAAGAAGCGGTAGTTCCAGTAAGCTGCACGATAAGTGTGTCGTGCAGCTTGGGCTTGTGGCGAATGTTCTTGTGCAATTTCAATGGCCTGCTGTAACGTGAGGCTGATTGTTTCTTCTTGTGCTGTGGCTGTTCCTACACCGAATAGAATATAAAAAGCTAAAATATAATATCGTTTCATACTGTTTGTTTTATGCTTTCATAATTATCAAAATGCGTGCCATAATTATATCGTGTTGTGTTTCAGTAATTTGCAGATGAGTGGACGCTGAAGACTGCGTGCGCATTCGCACAAAAATAGTGCGGATACGCACATACAGCGCATCTTAAAAAACCGTATCTTTGCTCTCACAGGAAAAGATATTTCCTGCATACTAAAATTAAGATAATGGAAAATAGAGGAAAAATACTCATTATAGACGATAACGAAGATGTGCTTTTCGCACTAAATCTTTTGTTGGAGCCTTATGTGGAGAAGGTGAAAGTCACTACCCAACCGGGGCGCATAGAATATTTCATGACCACTTTTCAGCCGGATGTCATTCTTCTGGATATGAACTTCCGCCGTGACGCCATCAGCGGACAGGAGGGATTTGATTGTCTGGAGCAGATTTTGAAGTTGGATTCGCAAGCGGTCGTACTCTTTATGACGGCCTATGCAGATACAGACAAAGCAGTGAGGGCTATTAAGGCGGGGGCGATTGATTTTATTCCCAAGCCCTGGGAGAAAGAAAAGTTACTGGCTACTTTGTCGTCGGCCATCAAGTTGCGGGATTCCCGTAAAGAGATAAAGCAATTGAAGGAGCAGGTGGTGGCATTGAGTGGGCAAGATGAAATGATTCCCAACATGATTGGTCGTTCGGAAGCAATGCAAAGTGTGTTTGATACCATCCAGAAGCTGTCGGATACAGACGCCAATATATTAATATTGGGAGAGAATGGAACCGGAAAAGATTTGGTGGCGCGTTCGCTCCGCCATTATTCTCCCCGCAGGGAATCTCCGTTTATTACGATTGACTTGGGGAGCATTCCCGAAACCCTTTTTGAAAGTGAACTCTTCGGCTATGAGAAAGGGGCATTTACAGATGCTCGCAAGGCAAAAGCCGGACGTATGGAAGTAGCCTCGGGAGGAACACTCTTTTTGGATGAAATCGGAAACCTTTCGCTGCCTATGCAGTCCAAGCTGTTGACGGCGATAGAAAAGAGGCAGATTTCGCGTTTGGGCGCAACGAATACGATTCCCATTGATGTCCGTCTGATTAGTGCCACCAACGTAAATATTCACCGGATGGTGGAAGAGGGAAATTTCCGCCAGGACTTGCTCTATCGTATCAATACAATCGAAATCCATATTCCTCCTTTGCGTGACAGGGGTGAGGATGTCCTTCTTTTGGCAGACTATTTTTTACAACGCTATATCCATAAGTATAAGAAAGAGATAAACGGACTCAGCCGTGAGGCGAAGCAAAAGCTGATGCGCTATCATTGGCCGGGTAATGTACGCGAATTGCAGCATGCCATTGAACGTGCGGTGATTTTGTCGGATTCCCCATTGTTGAAGCCGTCTAATTTTATGCTGCAGCCACAGCCCGAAAAGAAGGTGGATACTGATGAAATCCTGAACCTGGAACAATTGGAGCGTCATGCCGTAGAGCGTGCCATGAAGCGCAGTGAAGGCAATTTGAGCCGTGCTGCCGAGTATTTGGGTATAACGAGATATGCTCTTTATCGTAAATTAGAAAAATTAGGGTTATGAATCGATTTCAAACACTCCGCATCGTGTTGCTCATGCTGTTATTGGCGGTAGCGTCCATTGCCGCTTATCTGTTTTTCCGGCATGAACTCTATTTTTGTTTGTTGTTTTCATCATTGGTTGTGGTAGGCATCATCTTTTATTTATGCCAATGGCAACAGAAAACCACCCTTATGGTAGCCCGCATGATAGAGGGAATTCGGTATTCTGATTTTTCTTTAAGTTTTTCAGTCCGGCATAAGTCGCGTTCCGAGCAGTTGCTTGCCGAAGAAATAAATAAGGTGGTGTCCGAGTTCAGGACGAAGCTATCAGAAAAAGAAGAACGTTATCAATATTATGAAACGCTGCTCAATACGGTAGACAGTAGTTTGTTGGTAGCAGACAGCAGTGGAATTGTGCATTGGATGAACAGTGCGGCAGTTCATGATTTATGCGGTTATCCCATTCATTCGTTAAGTGAACTGTCTTCCCTCAACGCTAGTTTTCCTGTGATTGTCACATCGCTTCAACCGGGTGAAGTAAAGGCGGTTCGCATCTGCCGTGGAGATGTCATGCAGGAATTGGCAGTGACGGTCACCGGGTACTCTTCTCAAGGAGTGGATTTACGTCTGATAAATCTGAAGAACATTCATTCCGTACTCGAAGAAAACGAGATAGAGGCTTGGCAGAAATTGATTCGTGTCTTGACTCACGAGATAATGAACTCCATTGCCCCCATCATCTCATTGAGTGAAACATTGAGTGAGCGGGCTGTGCAGAATGGAATGAATGCGAAAGATTACGGCATTATGCTGCAGGGGATGCAGACTATTCATCGGAGAAGTAAGGGGCTGCTCGGCTTTGTAGAGAACTATCGGAAATTGTCCCGCCTGTCGATGCCTGTTCTTGCCCCGGTCAGAATGGAAGAATTGTTGGGTGATTTAAAGAAACTATTCCCCAGTCGGGATATACATTATATATATAAGACAGAGGATGCAGACAAGATATTGATGTTGGATCGTTCTCAAATAGAGCAAGTGCTTATCAACCTATTGAAAAATGCAGGTGAAGCCTGTGCGGAGCAGGAAGCCCCTGAGGTGGTAATTACCACTCATTATGAGAAAGAAAAGCAAGTGTTTATGCTTACGGTCAGTGATAATGGCAGTGGTATTCTTCCCGATGTACTGGATAAGATATTTGTTCCGTTCTTTACCACCAAACCGACAGGCTCCGGCATCGGGCTTAGTTTATGCAAACAAATAATGAATCTGCATGGAGGAAGTATCTCTGTTTCGAGTGAAATAGGGAAGGGTAGTTGTTTCTCTTTGAAGTTTTTATGCCGATGATAGATTCTTGCAATAAAAAAGGAGCTACTTTTTATCGTAACTCCTTGATTTTCATTGTGTCGGGGTAGCGGGATTCGAACCCACGACCCCCTGCTCCCAAAGCAGGTGCGCTAACCGGACTGCGCTACACCCCGAATCTTTATTTTAGTGTTGCTTTGTTTTTCAAAAGCGATGCAAAGGTACGAGTTATTTTTATATCTGCAAACTTTTGCGCATCTTTTTTATCTTGTATTTTCATTGTTTCTTTTTATATGGTTGAATATTAGATTGTTAAAAGCAAAACTTTTTTTCTTCCTTTTCCCATATTACTGCCCGCAATGTGGAGGCGACAGACTTCGCATTGCAGTGTTATCCGAAAAAAGAATAATGGAGGGGGGGAGGTGGAAGCAAATTTTAAAGGGAATAATGAACCATCTATTAATTTGTATTGTTCCATTAGCATGAATCCTAAAAAGATAATGAGTATGCATATCACAGAGAATAAAAAGCAAGAAGAAGAGCAAAAAGTAAATTTGCTCAAAGAGGAAAAGAGATATCCGGTGGAACAAGTGGCCAATACCGGTAAACCTACCAAAAAGCAAGTGAAAGCTGCCGTAAAAGAACTGAATCCGGATACGGATAGTTTGGGGAGCAGGGGATAACAATGATTGTATAAAAACTTAAAAGCTGAATAAATATGAATCTTGCAAAACAAATAGAAGATGCCGGGCAATCGGGAAACTTGACATTGCTGATTTTTTATGCCGACTGGTCGCCGCATTATGAATGGATAGACCCTGTGATACATGAATTTGAAAATCCTATAAATATCATTCGTGTTAATACCGAAGGAGACGAGAAGGTAGCTAAGGAATTCGACGTCGATACTGTTCCAAGTTTTATTCTCATGAAGAATAATTCCATTCTTTGGCAAAAGACAGGGGAGGTGTTTCCCGGAGAGTTGAAAGAGATAATAGAAATGTTTAAAGGTTGATAACCGATAATTTGCTTATCAGGAAAGAAGTTCCGTAACCATTCGTGTAACGGGACTTTTTTTATGAATAATAATATGTAATTATTGACATTAGAAGCCAATCAATAAAATTGCATAAATGAAAAACATGTCGTACCTTTGCACGATAATTGATTAAAATTAAAGAATATATGTTCAGAAGTCATACTTGCGGAGAGTTGCGACTCTCCGATGCAGGCAAAAGTGTAACGTTGGCCGGCTGGGTACAGCGTGCACGTAAAATGGGAGGAATGACCTTCGTCGACCTTCGCGACCGTTATGGTATTACTCAGCTGGTATTCAATACAGAAGTGAATGCCGAACTTTGCGAACGCGCTAATCATTTGGGACGTGAATTTGTGATTCAGGTGACCGGTGAAGTGAATGAGCGTTCAAATAAAAATACGAATATTCCTACCGGTGAAATAGAAATTATCGTATCGGAACTGAATGTCCTCAACAGCGCACTTACTCCTCCTTTCACTATTGAAGACAATAGTGACGGCGGTGACGATATCCGCATGAAATACCGTTATTTGGATTTGCGACGCGGTTGTGTCCGTCAGAATTTGGAATTACGCCATAGAATGACGATGGAAGTACGTCGTTATCTGGACAGCAAAGGGTTCCTCGAGATAGAAACACCTATGTTGGTCGGTTCTACTCCTGAAGGGGCCCGCGACTTTGTAGTTCCTTCACGCATGAATCCGGGACAGTTCTATGCATTGCCTCAGTCACCGCAAACATTGAAACAGTTATTGATGGTGTCGGGCATGGATCGCTATTTCCAAATCGTGAAATGTTTTCGTGATGAAGACCTTCGTGCTGACCGCCAGCCTGAGTTTACTCAGATAGACTGTGAGATGAGCTTTGTGGAGCAGGAAGATATCATTTCTACCTTTGAAGGAATGGCCAAACATTTGTTCAAGGAATTGCGTGGCGTTGAACTCACTGAGCCGTTCATTCGTATGCCGTGGGCGGATGCTATGAAATATTATGGTAGCGACAAACCTGATTTGCGTTTCGGAATGAAGTTTGTTGAACTGATGGATATTCTGAAAGGTCACGGCTTCTCTGTGTTTGATGATGCTGCATATATTGGCGGTATTTGTGCAGAGGGTGCTGCCGTTTATACCCGCAAGCAGCTTGACCAGTTGACTGATTTCGTTAAGAGACCGCAGATTGGTGCAAAGGGTATGGTGTATGCTCGCGTAGAAGCTGATGGAAATGTAAAATCAAGCGTAGATAAATTCTACTCACAAGAGGTGCTGCAACAGATGAAAGAAGCTTTTGGTGCTAAACCGGGTGATTTGATTCTGATTCTGAGTGGTGACGATGCCATGAAGACTCGCAAGCAGTTGTGTGAACTTCGTCTGGAGATGGGCCGTCAATTGGGCTTGCGTGACAAGAATAAGTTTGCTTGCCTGTGGGTTGTTGACTTCCCGATGTTTGAGTGGAGCGAAGAAGAAAACCGCTTGATGGCAATGCACCATCCGTTTACTCATCCGAAAGATGAAGACATTCCCTTGTTGGATACAGACCCGGCGGCTGTTCGTGCCGATGCATACGATATGGTTGTAAATGGTGTAGAAGTAGGAGGGGGGTCTATCCGTATCCATGACTCTCAGCTGCAGGCCAAGATGTTCGAGATTCTGGGCTTTACTCCTGAAAAGGCACAAGAGCAGTTTGGCTTCCTGATGAATGCATTTAAATATGGTGCTCCTCCTCATGGTGGTTTGGCATACGGCCTCGACCGTTGGGTATCGTTGTTTGCCGGTCTTGACAGTATCCGTGACTGCATTGCATTCCCGAAGAATAACAGTGGACGTGATGTGATGTTGGATGCTCCTGCTGCTTTGGACCAAAAACAGTTGGATGAGTTGAATCTGGTTGTCGATATTAAAGAATAAAAGTAACAGATACATAAAAAACTCCTGAAAGATAGCTCTCAGGAGTTTTTTTATATTGTCTTTCGGTAAGCATTACCAGGTTGTTCCCTGGAACACGTCGCTTTCATTGTAAGGAACCAAATAACCGTTCATGGTCAACGTATTTCCGGAGAAATTCGGGTTGACGGTTACACTGGCCTGATTAGTACCACCGGTCAATACAATGGAGACGGTGGCTGATACAGCAATGCCGTTGATGCCGTAGTTGTAATACACATTACCATCCTTATCTTGGCGCATACTTATACCGTTTACGCTACCCTGTACTGTGACACCGCCCAGGCCGTTCGGACTCCAGTTATACACAAAGTTAGTGAAGGCAGTCTGAATAATTCCTTGTCCGTCGTTTACTTCCACATAGTTGGTGTTTGAGGACACGAAACGCATGATACCATTACGGAATACTACGTTGTCGGCTTCCAAAACAAAAGAACCGTTTTTCAAGGCATCGATAGCTTTCATGAAAGACACGGAATCCTGTTGCGCTTCCAAAGCCTTCTTTTCCTGACGTTCTTTTTTCCATGCTTCGCGTTTGGCATCTTCTCTTTGTTTTCTGGTTTGTGCATTCGTTACTCCGCTGAAGCAAACAAGTAACAATGCTGCTAAGAATAATACTTTTTTCATAATTAAAGCTGTTTTGTTAATCAATATATCTTTTAGATAATCTGATAACAAAACAGCTTCAATCGCAATTTGTTTAACGAATATGTGAATTTATATAACGATAACGTTTCTACTTATTCGTCTTTTAGTCAATAAATCGTTTGGTCAATTTGTCAAATTCGTCTATCCTGCGGTCTCTGAAGAATGGCCACCAACGGCGAACTTCTTCGCTTCGCGTGATGTCTACTTCCACTACTATGTTTTGCTCTTCCATGTTGCCGGCCTGTGCCAGAATTTCACCTTGAGGGCCTGCTGCAAAGCTATTTCCCCAAAACTGAATTCCATTTGTCTGTTTCGAGGGGTCGGGTTCATGTCCTACGCGATTGACTGCTATTACGGGTAATCCGTTGGCTATGGCATGTCCTCGTTGGGAAATGACCCATGCCTCCAGTTGGCGGGCCTTTTCTTCCGGGGTATCTGTACTTTCCCAACCGATGGCAGTGGGATAGATTAGAATTTCAGCACCTTTCAGAGCCATCAGACGTGCTCCTTCAGGATACCATTGGTCCCAACAAACTTGTACGCCCAATTTTCCTATTGAGGTTTGGATAGGCTCGAACCCCAAGTCTCCCGGAGTGAAATAGAATTTCTCATAATATGCAGGATCGTCCGGGATATGCATTTTTCTGTACTTTCCGGCCATGCTGCCGTCTTTATCAAATACAACGGCTGTGTTATGATAGACTCCCGGAGCACGTTTCTCAAATAAAGAAGTGACTAGTACGATGCCGTTGGCGGATGCAATCCCACTGTAGAATTCGGTGGAAGGGCCGGGAATCGTTTCTGCCAGATTAAACAGGGAGGTGTCTTCTGTCTGACAGAAATAAAGCGTGTTATGCAATTCCTGCAACACCACTAGTTCTGCGCCCTTGGATGCTACATCCTCTATACTGCGTTTCAGTTTATCCATGTTTTCAGCCGGGCTGCCTGTACAACACTGCTGAATGAGTCCTACTTTAATTGTTCTTCTCATATTGTAAACATCTTATTAATATACACCTTCAGGATATTGCATGGTGACACAATGAAGTGAGCCATGTTGTTTAATCAGTGCCGTGCAATTCACACAGACAATCTCTCTTCCTGGAAAAGCTTTTTCCAACACTTTTTTAGCACGAGTATCGTTCTTGGGCTGATTGTATGTGGGAAGCAGAACGGCTTCATTCATAATCAGGAAATTGGCATAGGTTGCCGGCAGCCGTTCTTCATTTATATCATAAATGGCATCGGCCATAGGGAGGGGGAGTAAGCGGTAGGGATTTCCCTCCGGTGTCCGGAAAGCTTTCAGCTCTTCCTCCATTGCCGCCAGCTCTTCATAATGCTCGTCTTTTTTGTCTGTGCATTGCACATATACGATGGTATCGTCGGGACAGAAACGTGCCAGCGTGTCGATATGACTGTCTGTATCGTCTCCGGCCAGATAACCGTGCTTCAGCCATAACACCTGTTTCAAGTTGAATATTTCTTTCAGATATTGTTCCGTTTCTTCTTTTGTTTTCTCGTTTCGGTTGGGAGACAGCAAGCACTTCTCTGTGGTGAGGAGCGTTCCCTTTCCATCACTTTCTATCGAGCCTCCCTCTAAAATGAAATTTCTTTGGTAGACATATTCTCCGGTCAATGTCTTGCAGCGATAATATAGATTGGAGTTTATCATATTATCATAATTGGCGGCAAACTTCATTCCCCAACCGTTAAAGCAGAAATCCAACAAGAGCGGTTCTCCGTTTTCTTTCAGCATGGTAATAAAGGCGTGGTCGCGTGCCCATGTATCGTTAGTCTTCACGGCCGAAACGGTGAGATTCTTCACATTGCATCCGTGTTCATAGATTCTGTCCCCGATTCGATGAGGCTCCGGGGCTACTACCAGCAAAGGCTGACGTTCCAAAATTTCGTAAGCTATATTAAGGAAGCAAGTATCTACTTCTTCCAACATATAGGCCCAATCAGTGTCTATATGGGGCCATGTCAATTGTATCAAGCTTTGTTTGTGCCATTCTGCCGGCAAATAAGTTTTCTTCATATTCTTTAATTTAATTAGTGGTCGTTTCGCTTTGTTTGCGAAGCTGGGGAGGAAGAGGAGGTGTCTTCTTTTTCCTCTTTTTTATGGGCTCTTTTCCACAAGAACCAACGGAACAGGTCATTCCACTTATCGAAATCTTTTTTATACATGATACCGATACCTTGTGTGGTCAGGGTTGATTTAGTGAAATAGCGGTCGTTGGTCTGATTGTATCCTCGTAAACGGAAGTCGCCGTTTTTGGTCAGCAGCCAAATGGCTTCAAAATCACCCACGAAGTTGGTGTTTGCCATTGCATTGTCCTTATAACCAAAATTGCCGTTGATAATCAGTCGGTTATTCAATAATCTGCCGGAAAGGACAGCTTCGGCTTCTACGTCTGTCCATCCTTTGTCTCCTGTGCTCAGGTTGGCGCCGATATTCCAGTTCTTATTGTCCATCCATTGGGAGAGCATATTATTGAGCTGACCGGATAATGTGCTGAAAGCTAATGAACTGGTGGCATTGGAGGACTGGTCGTTGTTGGCATAATCGTAGGTGTAGAACTTACCGATCCCCAACAGATAAATGATTTGTGTATTCATTTGCTCTTCTGTGCTGGTGATGCTGCGCACCACATCGCGGTCCTCTTCCTTGACAGTCGGTAAGTCCAAGTCAAATTTAATATCGGGACTGGACAAGTTTCCGGTCAGGTTCATCAGGCAATTGACTTTCACGGTGCTTTGTCCCTGTGAAAGAGAAGTGTCGATACCTAAATCACTCAATGAGGCGGAGTTTACTGTATAGATTGCCTGGAGGTCCAGATTGGCCTGATAGGGGTCACCCGTGAAAGTGACTGTGCCGCCAGACTTCAATGTAAAATCTTTGCGAATCACTTCCTGCATGCTGAGCTTATACATTCCCTGGTCGATAATGTAGTTGCCGAACATCTTAAAGTCTCCTTTATTAAAGTAGTTCACCTGCAGATTTCCGTTGCCTGTCGCTGTAATATTGTCTCCTGCCACCGGGTCCATCACGATTTTCATGGTAGCATTGGGAGTAGCGTTAATCAGCATATTGATGCGCAAATCCATGGGAGGGCCTTCTTCCTCTTTTTCTTTCTGCACGTTCGAGTGATGATACAGATTGGTTTCCACATTATCATGGATACGTTTGGGGGTCTTGTCCACAAAGGTGATGAACTGGGTATTGGTAGCCTCTGTCGTGATACCTGTGATATAAGTAAAAGAGGTGTTGCGTCCTGTTGTCAGTGAGGCATCTACGGTCATGGCGTTGTTTCCTCCGTCCAATATGACGCTTCCCGAACCGTACACTCTGCCGTAGAAGGGCATATCGCCGGCTTCGTGGGTGTCATACATCAACAGATTATTGCCGCTGATATTAAAATGATACATCAGGTTCTTTAGTTTGGTGTGATGCAGATAGCCATTGACTATTCCACTGTTTCCTTCACGGTCGTACACGTGTACGTCGGTAAACAGTAGTTGCCCGGAGGAGATATGCACCGAATCATTGCGTATTTGGAAATAGGTATTCAGTACATCAATCTTGGTATCTATATTGGCACGTGCCTCTCCTTCCAAATCCAGATGCTTGAAGTCTCCATAGAGTCTGATATGACCGTTGACACGTCCGGTTAAATCGCTGAATATGCCTTCTACAAAGGGTTGGATGAGTCCGATGTTGGTACTGTCCGCTTTAATCATCAGGTCCAGCCCTTTCATTTTCGGAGATACATATCCTGTGACATGCGTAGCCGAGATGCCTTCTTCCGCAATCTTTGCATCAAGACGCACTCCACCCAGCTCCGCATCCCATACACCTGTGATATCAGCTTCACCCAATAGTGCTTTATTCAGGCAGAAATTATGTACATTGAGCCTGGTGTGCATGGCAGGTTCTTTCATCACCCCTTTCAGGTTGACCATTCCGGTGACCAGGCCGTTGAATGCTACATCGTCAAAATGCACTATATCCAGTACATATTCCAAATTGATATTCTTTAAATCGATACGGCAGGAGTCTTCCTTGCTCTTTGTCAATTTGCCGTCAATACGTAAATGCTGGTCTTTATGCTCAAACAAAAAGTTGTCAATATAGACACGTCCGGAGTCTACGGCGATATGCGAAGGATGTATATTCCAAATCGTATCGTTCAACACTACCTTTGTGGGCTTGATATTGATGTCAGCCTGTAAGATGGGGTGTTTTCCTTCTGTCTTATAGAATTGGGTCACTGCAGCGAATTTACCTCCATAAGTGACGTTTGTGTTATTTCCCCAATTGACGGTTGTCTCCAGCCGGTCGTTTTTGGCTTGGGTGTCGACGGTAAGGTTTACCATTGCACCACTGTTCATCAGCATACCGGTTCTGAGGGAACATTTGAACCAGTCTGACGGATTTTCGCAGATGAGTACCCCCGAGTCATAATGGGTGCCGTTATATTTGAAAGCCGGGAAATGCCCTTCGACGCGCAGCTTTTCTTCACGGTCGTTGAAATATCCTCTGACGGAGGCGGGGAATTCTAGTTCCAACGGTAGCTGAAAGAGCTTTTGAAAGAATTCCGTATTGTCTACTCTGATGTCGAAATTGAAGTTATTGTGAGGAACCGGCATATTTTCGTTCAGCGTGAGCAGGGAAGGGATGTAGCGTTGAACGGTTTGTAATATACTGGCCGGAATTGTGTTATAAGAATAATCTCCGCGTATGACGGCCGTCATGAACGAGGAAAGTACTTGCAATTCCTTTTGTCCTTCTACCTGTCCTGCTGTAATGGTAAGGTTGTCAAGGAAGTAGTTATTCCCTTCGGGAGCGTTCATTAGCAAGCTGTCCAAACGGATTCTTCCGTTCATATCGTCGATGGACTTTCCGGTAAAGTCTGCTGTCAGGTTCAGGGAAATGTCCGTATCTTTATATTTATCGGATAAATGAAGGTTGTTCGGCCTGAAGTTTCTGAGGGCGGCCTTCAAGTTGAATTCGGGTATGGCACATGCCACATTGAAGCTACCGTCTATCTGAACGGAGCCGTTGTCATCATCCATTGCCAGCTTACCATTGAACCCTCCGTCTTTATACACGCCGTCCAGGGCTATATTCTCATATTTATATTGGCTGTATTCGAACGAAGAAATAGTTCCTTTGATATAAGATTCGGGATAGTGGTTTTTGTAGTTGAATCCTTTCAGTTCCACGTTGAAGTCCGCTGTACCGAATTTCTTTTCGTTGTCAAGCAGTTTACCCACATTCAGGTCGGCGCTGGCGATGCTTCCCGAATAGGTACGGTTTTGCTGTTCGTCGATGCTCATCATTACATCGGCTTTCACTGTACCTACACCTGTACGCAGAAGTCCCGTTACAATCAAATCATGAAGGTATCCGGTGGCGTCACCGCTAAAACGTACATACTCCAACTGCTGAAACAGAGGGGGCACTTTTCCTGCCACATTGCTCATCACGGTGCTGATGCCTTCTTTATTCAGATTTACGTTTGTCAGCTTGCCCATGATATACATATTTCTTCCCGCATCCCAGTCGGCTACGGATGCTTCTCCGTTAATCATCAGGCTGTGGTTGTCGGTCAGCCGCAGGGTAGGGCAGTCTATATTTTTCCCTTTGCCGGAGAAATCCATGTTGAAATGTAACGGAGTCTCGAATTTGGCCAAAGCCGGAACAAAAGGGGCTATATCTTTTAGCACGACAGAGGCGTTGACCCGCCCTTGATATTGCACGTTGGCTGTCAGTCTGGGAAGATTCGGCAAACTGTCGTAACGCATGGAAAGGCTGTCAATGCTTAAAGCAGAATTCGAAAGTTCGAGGGAGAAATCCTTTATATTCAGTCGCTTATTGTTGGCAGTGACTCTCATTGAGAACTTCTGTAGAGCGAAACCGCATTGTTCTTCAAAGCTCAGACGACGGATAGAGGCGTTCAACGAGTCATTGCGAAGCGCTTTCAGTGAAACGGTAGCTGCGAAATTCTTCACGGCAAGGTGACTGGTGTTGAACTGTCCGGGTGTCTCGGGTTCGGACAAGACATCATACGTGATACGTCCGCGCCTTATCAATAAAGAGTTGATGCGCAAGTCCAGATTCGTCTGTGTCTTCACCGTGTCTTTGGATGCAAAGGCATCCAGCACAAATTGGTAGTTAGGGGGGGACTGAGGTGTTTCCCGCTTCATGTGGGCCGAGAAGCCGAAAAGCTGGACGCTGGTAATGGTGATTTTCCCTTTCAGCAGGGGGAGTATTTCAAATTTGGCGGACAGACGCGCCACTTTCAGCATTTCCGTGCCTTGGCGGTCTTCCAGCAATACATCTTCTACAATGATACGGTTCAGCAGCCCCATGTCGATTCTTCCCACAGAAACTTCCGTATTGAGCACCTTACGCAACTCTCTCCCCACTATAAATGACAGTTTGCCCTGAACGTATGGAATGTTCAGAAGCACAATTATCCCCAGATAAACCCCAAAGAGAATACCTAGCAATATGCGGACTGTGTATTTAAGACTTTTACTTGATATCATTGCTTATTTTGGGCTAACAAAGGTACGAAATACGTCCGAAGTAGCCCAAAATAAACTTGGATTTTTACTTGTTTTTATGCAATCTTTTCAACTCAAACGAGAAAATGACACGGAAACAACCGATAATGAGGAAAGTAATGGACAGCATATAGAGCACAGTGACAGCTCCGAGGCCCGGTTGCCAAATGATAGCCATGGAACACAAAATGGCCAGAATGCCGAAGACCAGATACCAGCCCCAGTCTTTGGTGCCATAGCGTTTCAGGTCGGTGGAGTAACCGCAAAGGGTGAATCCTCTGAACATGAGCCAGAATGCGACGATAAACGGAATCAGTTCCATGCTTACCAACGGATAGAATACCAGGTAGATACCTATCAGCAAGTCAATGATACCGCCTGCCAGATACCATCCCCAACTGTTGATAATCTTCTTGTTGCCGACGGCAAAGAAGATTTCGAGGATACCGCTGACCAGAATTGAAATACTGAAAATGACACTCAGTGCCACATAACTGCTCACGGGAGCGAACAAAAGGCATAATGCTACTGCAATGTAAAGCAGTCCCAGCAATAGGGACATCCACCAGTTCTTTACGGCGTAGCCCAAGCCACCAACTAATTCATTCATATTTGTTAAGTTTTAGGTTATAATTTCAACTAATAACGCCCCCTATACGAAAATGTTTGCCCATAAATACAAAAAAAGTATTTAAATAGCTGCACCTGACTTTTAGAACTCAAAAAATATTCCGAACTTTGCACGGTGAAAGCAAAAAGGTTTGCTTTATTAGCATTTTGAATAAAAACTGAATAAAAAAAGAATGAAAGATAACAGAATTCCTTCTCCGTTTATTTCTTTGTTACCTGTATTTGTGCTTATTCTATTATTGTTTGCCACCATCCGTGTCTTTGGCAGCGATGCATTGGCAGGCGGAAGTCAGGTTTGCCTTCTTACGGCCACGGCTGTTTGCGTATTGGTAGGGATGGCCGGATATCGAAGGGCGTGGAAAGACTTTGAACTGGCTATTACAAACAATATAGCCGGAGTAAGTACGGCACTGATTATTTTGCTGATTATCGGTGCCTTGTCGGGGGCATGGATGATTAGCGGTGTGGTTCCCACATTGATTTACTATGGCATTCAGGTGATACACCCCCACTTTTTTCTCGTGTCTACCTGTGTGATTTGTGCCATTGTCTCAGTCATGACCGGCAGCTCGTGGACCACAATAGCCACAATCGGCATTGCACTGATGGGAATCGGCAAAGCACAAGGTTTCAGCGAAGGCTGGATAGCGGGCGCCATCATTTCGGGTGCCTATTTCGGCGACAAGGTATCCCCGCTGTCGGATACCACTATCTTGGCGTCTTCCGTGACAGACACACCGCTGTTTACACACATACGCTATTTGATGATAACCACTATTCCGTCATTGGTCATCACATTGATAATTTTCACTGTTGCCGGGCTGTCCCATGAGGCGACAGACACAGGCCATATTGCCGAATATATGCAGGCACTCGACTCCAAATTCAATATTTCCTGGTGGCTGATGATTGTCCCCATCGTAACGGGAGTCCTGATTGCCCGCAAGGTTCCTTCAGTCATAACTTTGTTCATCTCCACCACATTGGCTGCCATCTTTGCACTTATCTTCCAACCGGACTTGCTGTGCGAGATAGCAGGGCAGGGGCAGGCCGGACTTACTGCACTTTTCAAAGGAGGCATGGGCATGCTCTTCGGCGGCACCCAACTGGAGACAGGCAGTGCGGAGATAAACGAACTGGTAGCCACCCGCGGAATGTCGGGGATGATGAACACCATTTGGCTGATTGTCTGTGCCATGTGCTTTGGAGGAGCTATGACGGCAGGAGGCATGCTGGGCAGTATCACTTCTGTATTTGTCCGCTTCACCAAGAGACGTGTAGGAATGGTATCTTCTACCGTTGCGTCGGGATTGTTCCTCAATTTGGCAACTGCCGACCAATACATCTCCATTATTCTGACCGGAAATATGTTTAAGGATATTTATGCGGCAAACGGGTACGAAAGCCGGTTGCTGAGCCGTACCACCGAAGATGCCGTTACAGTCACATCGCCACTTATTCCTTGGAATACTTGTGGCATGACTCAGGCAACTATTCTGAGTGTGCCCACACTCACCTACCTTCCGTATTCATTCTTCAATCTGATTAGTCCGCTGATGAGCATCACGGTGGCAGTTGCCGGTTATAAGATAAAGAAGAAAATAGCCGGCTAAAACCTCATTGCGTCAGCATTGAAACGACAGATGTATTTCAATCCGTTTCAGACGGATTTTTATGTTCGTCACATGTGTTTTTAAGCGTATATTGTTGTTGTCTATTAGAGAAAAAATGTAACGCTACAAATATTTTCTTTGCACAGCCATTGCAGGACCAAATAAAAGTATTACTTTTGCAATTGATATGACCTCCCACGCTTCCCATAGAACAGCGCACCCGGGGAGGTCTTCGAGTTTTTATATAGTAGCTTCTAATAGAATTGACTGATAAAATTGATTATACAAAGAAGCCGTTGAACCTCGCCGAGCAAGTTGCACGGCTAAAACAACGGGGGCTTGTTTTTGATGATGAAAGCGAAGCAACCGCTTATTTGTTTAATGTCAGCTACTACCGACTTCGTGCTTACACTTATCCGTTTCAAGAGAACGGTGAGGATTCCAATCACAACTTCACTCGTAAAGATATTCACTTCAAAGACATCATCGACCTTTATTGTTTCGACCGCAGATTGCGTTCTCTCGTTTTCAATGCCATTGAAAAGATTGAAGTTGCAGTACGCACGAAGATTGTACAAGTCTATGCCGAAAGCACAGGTAACAGCCATTGGTACGATGACGAAGCTTTATATCGTTTCGGATATGCTGACTTAATGGAACATATTAATGCTGATGTCAAACGTAGCAACGAAGATTTTATCAAGCATTACAATTCAAAATACGACAATCCTTTGATGCCGCCAAGTTGGATGGCACTCGAAGTTGTGTCGTTTGCTACATTGAGCCGTTTATTCCAAGCCTTAAAGTTAGATAACCATAAAGAATACATTACCGAACAATTTGGGTTGAAAAAAGTGGCAATATTGGAAAATTGGCTACATGCTATTTCCAACCTTCGCAACTGTTGTGCCCACCATAGCCGAGTGTGGAATCGCCGTTTTATGGTTAGTGTAACCTTACCGTACAATACCCTTTACCCATTTATGGATAGAACTACAATAGGACAAATACGCACGAACAAATTGTTTGCCATACTTTCTTGTATTGCATATATCCTTGACATTATTAGTCCCGGAAGCGACTTCAAAAAGAATATCAAGAAATTACTCAAATCTGATTGCCGCTTGCTCGAACTCAAAGATATGGGATTTCCCCAATATTGGCAATCGATTCCCATTTGGCGGGAAAAATAGCAAACTTTGTGTTTTTTACGCTATAAAATAGTTTATTCCCGCGAACTTGGATTGAATCCTGACAAACTGGGGAAAATATTTGCTATATTCCCAATATTGCCTACCTTTGTACATGAGTTATTGGAGACTATGCAAAGCAGTGTAACCCGAAGCAGGACTTCCATAGCCAAATCGTTACCTGCATCTTATAAGCTCTATATATTCACTTTATATTCAGAGAATTACATTAAAACATATTGTTCTATATGAAGAAACACATCACTTTTGCCTTGCTTTTTGCGGCAGCATTGACCGCGCAGGCACAACAAGGAGGCATTTCAAGCGAGATGCTGAATCAAATCAGACAGAGTTATCAGGCCACTCCCGCAGACAAGGCAATCCGCAATGCCTTAGGCGGAACAAGTATCAATACCTTGGCGCTCAATCAGGAAAACCAGGCAGGATTTGACACTCATTTCTCTCATAAAGTCTTATCGAAAGGCATTACCAATCAACGCTCGTCAGGACGTTGCTGGCTGTTTACGGGGCTGAATGTACTTCGCAGTCAGATGATAGCCAAATACGGACTGGATGAAATGGAATTCTCGCAGAATTACTGCTTCTTCTATGACCAGTTGGAAAAATCGAATCTTTTCTTACAGGGAATCATTGATACGCGTGAAAAACCGATGAGCGACAAGATGGTGGAATGGCTCTTCAAGAATCCCTTGAGCGATGGAGGACAATTTACTGGTGTATCGGATATTATAGGTAAGTATGGACTTGTGCCGAAGAGCGTGATGACAGAGACTTTCAGCAGTGACAACACCGGGAAAATGAGTAATCTGATAGGACTGAAACTGAAAGAATTCGGCTTACAACTCCGTGAGGCTGCCGCTGCCGGAGCCAAGCCTGCCGAACTGGAAAAGAAAAAAACTGAAATGCTCGCTACGGTCTATCGCATGCTGGTGCTGACACTCGGCGAACCGGTGTCTACATTCACTTGGAGCTTGAAGGGAGGCGAAGCGAAAGAATATACTCCGCTGTCGTTCTACAAGGAATTTCTGGGCAATGACCTGACCGACAACTACGTGATGCTGATGAATGACCCCAGCCGTGAGTTTTACAAATGCTACGAGATAGACTATGACCGCCACCGCTATGACGGAAAGAACTGGACCTATGTCAATCTGCCCATAGAAGATATCAAAGAGATAGCTGTCGCTTCCATCAAAGACAGCACGATGATGTATTTCTCTTGCGATGTGGGTAAGTTTTTGGACAGTAAACGCGGACTGTTGGACCCCGACAATTATGATTACGAGTCATTGATGGGGACGACTTTCGGCATGGATAAGAAACAACGTATCCAGACATTTGCCAGTGGCAGCAGCCATGCCATGACGCTGATGGCAGTGGACTTGGACAAAGCCGGGAAACCGAAAAAATGGATGGTGGAAAACAGTTGGGGGAGCACCAACGGATACAAAGGCCATCTCATCATGACGGATAAATGGTTTGATGAATATATGTTCCGTGTGGTGGCTGAAAAGAAATATGTCCCTGCCAAAGTGCTGGATATTCTCAAGCAAAAACCGATTCGTCTGCCGGCATGGGACCCGATGTTTGCGAACGAAGAATAAAAAACAGCTGCAAATTCAGTTGCCGATTCAGCAAATTCAGTTGCTGAATCAGCAATTCCAGTTGCAAATTTTGCAACGCGAATGTATACCCATCCGGATGGTTTCCCCCTTCCGGGGGATCTCCTTCGGAGAATATATATTATA
>NZ_CAOOSE010000005.1:0-200988 GCF_948499155.1 uncultured Phocaeicola sp.
GGCGAGCGGGTACATACTGCCAAGGGGAATGTGTATCGGGTGGTGGAATGCTAGGCATCTGCCTTTCTTCTTATTCAGATTGTGGCAAGATGCTTTTTTTTGAGAATGTTTCCTGCCACGGATTTTAGTACAAAGCCCAGAACTTTCGGGTCAATCCGAAAATCCTGTAGGTGATAAGCGTGAACTATGAGTTACAATGCTGGTGTCAAATCAAGTAGTCGTCTGATATACTTAATTTATAATGCCTTAAAAGAATTTGCATTCTTACATTGTAATATTGGAATTTTCCCAAAATATGATGCCAACACACTTTTTGACTTAAACCTGAATAAGAA
This sequence comes from uncultured Phocaeicola sp., assembly GCF_948499155.1. Taxonomy (NCBI): domain Bacteria; kingdom Pseudomonadati; phylum Bacteroidota; class Bacteroidia; order Bacteroidales; family Bacteroidaceae; genus Phocaeicola; species uncultured Phocaeicola sp. Next base: position 336 of record NZ_CAOOSE010000005.1, read on the forward strand.
TCTGCAGAGGTAAAAAAAGAAAAGACGACAAACAATTTTCATTGCTTGTCGTCTTCTGTCGGAATGAGGCGACTCGAACGCCCGACCCCTACGTCCCGAACGTAGTGCGCTACCAACTGCGCTACATTCCGTTTCTGTTTTGCGAGTGCAAAGGTAAATCATTTTTTTGAAACCAAAAAGAATTTGGTAGAAAATTTGCAAAAAATTTGTAGATTCAAAAAATATGCCTACCTTTGCAACCGCAAACAAGAAACAATGGTGCCATAGCTCAGTTGGTAGAGCAAAGGACTGAAAATCCTTGTGTCCCCGGTTCGATTCCTGGTGGCACCACCCATAAAACTCCGAAATAGCTTACAATTAAGTATTTCGGAGTTTTTCTTTTTAGTCACTATTGGCAAAGTCACTACAATAGTCACTATGTAAACCTTAGTAAAACAGCATAAATCATATTGATTAAACGCCATTAAATAGCGGCTTTTAATTTCTATCCAATTAAGTGACGAACTAAATTCTCAACAGAATTGAAAGTCACGATAGATAGTGACTATTTTCCCCTTTTGTTGGTTTAGTCACTATTCCGTCCATCGCCAGATATTTCTCACAGTAGCGACTATTCTCAAAATTCATATTCCAGAATGATACGATGACACTTTGACATTATTGCTACTTTGAACTTTTCTCTATATCCACATACCTTGGTTAAAGTTACCGTGGTTAGTCTAACCGAACAACCAAAGTCAAACAGTATGACTATCCAAAGGTTGATGAGACCAAATTGTTTTCAGAACGGAATACCACAACGCCTCGGTTATAGTACACCCTAGTATCTTGGTTGCTTTATCCAAGACATATTAATATCATGCATTCAAGCTACTGAGATATCAAGCTATCTTGGTTAGAAGTTTTCTCGAACTTCGGTTACGACATGGCGTTTTAGCCGATTTACCACCCAAAACAGCCGTTGGGACACCTCTCTGGTCTTGCAGGATTTGTCAAGCAAGTTGTACTTTTGTGGTGACAAAATTCGTTTTGACACACACAAGTGACTTGCCGACTATTGTGCAGCGGGGGTGACCTGTCACTGTTTGCCATGCAAAAAATGGATTGAGAATAACAAGAACGGTGTTCGTTATCTTCGTTTTACATAAAATGCTTACGCCTTAATAACAGACGGTCTTGGATAATACATTCTTGAATGGCAAGATGAAGTAACCAAAGAACTTGATATCGAAGTTTCGAGAAAACTTGATAAAAGGGAGGCTGTAACCCAATAACCATAGAATTTCAAAACGGATAAACGGAATCTAAATTAACTATGTGTCGGTAAACTATGATTCAATTCCACTTAATGTTGTTTTGCCTTCGGTTAAAATTATCAACGATAAAGATGTTTATAATAACGCAAGGTGGTTATATGCGACTTCGCAAAACTTGGCGACAGACTATTCGCTGTTTTTCAACACCGAAAAAAACAGTTATTCCCGCAATTAGCAGAGTAAACATCAATCAGCATCGCTTGAAATGGAGTATTAATGTGACTTTTTGACGACAAGTCCTCATATAGATCTTACAGATTTGCTGCAAAGATACTATATCCGCCGAGCGTATTTAACAGTAATATTTCACAAACCGAAATGATCTTACCTTACGATGAAAATTTTTCTTTGGTATTTCTAAAGATTTTATTTGTTTATACCTAAATAATACATATCTTTGCAGCCAGAATTAAACTAATAAAAACTTCAATTGTAATGGATAAAAATTTTAAAAGCATTGAATCGCTTGAAGCAGTAAGAATAGTACTAAATGAAGCAGCGGAGGCATTGAATGATAGTACAAGAACTATTATTGATAGCACCATACCTGAAGTGATAGCAGGTGCTGCTAGCGCAGGTATTGGCGGGGCAGTGTCATTTGCCGCTTTATATTATTGTGGAAGCGTTGTTGGTCTATCTGCCGCTGGAATCACATCCGGTTTAGCAGCTGCAGGTGCTCTTGTTGGTGGTGGTATGGTTGCTGGAGTTTTTGTTTTAGCAGCACCAGTTGCAATTGCTGGAGCTGCTGGAGTTTGGTTTGCAAAAAGTGCAAAAGCCAAGAAGCTCAAACAAGAAAAAGACAGATTATACAATGAAGCTTTAAGAAAGCACGAAGCTATTATCCGAAAATTAAAAGAAGAATCTAATGCTTCGAAAGAAAGAGCTGAATACTTAAATGGATTGAATATTCTGCTCCAGAAGATTATTGAAGAATTGCGTGAAGACTTAAAATCATCAGCCGCATGATGGATTATAAATACACAAAAGAGGAAATGCTAAGAAATAGAATTCTAAAACATCAAGATGAAATACTGAAAAGCATTTCTTTTTTCAACTCAGTGGACGATTCTATCAAACAAAGCGAGATATTAATAAAGTCATTAGGTCATGAAGATAAGCTAAAGGAAATCAAACAGTCCTCTTGTCTTCATGATCAAGAGTCTATTGTTACACTGGACATGCCCAAATGGGAGGAACTTGTTCAAAAAGTGGAACAAGAAATACAAGGAGATATCTCTCTTCAATCCTTATTTACAACAGATGAACTAAAAGATAATCAAGATTATATACTAAAGCTGAATAATGATTTTAATCAATTGCATAAGTTAGATTCAATAGATATCAGTATTTGTGTATTTGCGGGAATCATTTCAGCAGCATTGGATATTTTACTAGTCGGTATACCACAACCCACAACTAATGGTTTGAAAGCCGGTTCGTTGTCAAATTATATAAGGAAATATTTTGAAAGTAAATTTCCACCCGAGGAAATGGAAAAACTTGGGAGTAAGGCGAGGTATAAAACCCCTTATGATGCACAAGATAATAGAAATACCACCACATACGTGAAGGGATTATCCACATATTATCACAGATTGCTTTCACTAGGTCACGATCCTATCCTTGGCTTTTTGGTTGGTGTTTTTGATATTATGAATAATAGAATGACTACCATTGATAAATCTGGAAAGATTATCTCTCAAGTAATGGGATGTTATACGGGCAGAACGGAATCTTCTATATTCGAGGCCATACTTCGTCAATTAAGACATTTAAAATCTGATTTAACCACTTCTATGGGGCTTCCTGCTCCTTTAATGGGGGTGTTCAATCTGTTTCAGTTTGGAAAAATCGGTGAAGAAGAGCAGACGATAGCTGAAATTGTACAAGGTATGTATTATGAGGGGTATGATTTTGTCCATTTCTGTTCATCGTCTATACCCGTAATGGTTAGTGAAGTTATTGTAAGGATATGCTATGCACTTAAAAGAATCAAGGGAGGACATAGTATAAAAGAGTCTATTCCTTTCACACTTAATCGGGAGAAAAGACCCAAATTAGGAACCATGTTGTTTATAAGTCACAGCGTTTCCACATCCATTAATGCAGGAAAAGTATACTTCACCAAAAATCCCATGGCAATAAATTATCCTCAATGGATGGCTTTTGCTAAGTATTCGTATCAGCAACTTAAATGGAATATGGTTAAGAAACCTCTATTAAGAGATAAATACGTTCATGATAAAATAGATGATAATTTTAAAGAGTTATATTCTTCTATTGGTAGTAACTATTTTACATTTAACTAAATGATTATTGAAGATATTAAAACTAGAATGAAATTGACCGGTATGACAAATACTCAACTTTCATCGCTAATAGACAGTTCACAAGCTCAGATAAGTTTATTTTTTAAAGGCGAAGGTGCTTCTTTGAAAATTAACTCTTTGCAAAAATGTTTTGATGAGTTAGGTATGGATACTGGAATCTATACAAGAAGATATGAATTGGCAATTCGTGCAGCCGAACGTTTGAAAAAAAATAGTATAGAAAAAGTTTCGTTACTCAGTAAAGAAGAGATGGTTAATGCGACCAAGCTTGAACAAATCAATCAATTCATAGATGTTGATTTTCAAGAATTTCAAAAAATAAAGGAGGCTGGAATTGTAGATATAGAGTCAACTTATCCGTTTTTTAGAACAACAGTTTTACAGCTTATGGGTACAGGTGCTCAACCAACAAAAAGCTCTGTCAATACATCTTTGCTTAATATAGCTAAAGTTATCGGTCTTTTAGCGCCTGTAGGTTTATTGGCTGGTCCTATTGGTCTTGGAATATCACTAGGAGTCAATAGTTTAACTAGAGCATCATTGATATCCTTACCTAAGATTGGGAAGTCAATCTACCCATTAATAAGTATGACGGAATTAATTTTGAAGCGAAAAAAGTGATTTATTCAATATGACACAAAGCGAGATAAGGATAAATGAAACAAAATTACAAAATGCGGTTGATAGGTTTCTATAATAAGCCTAATCAATCAATGAAAGAAGAAACCGAAAAAACAGATCAAGCACAAGCATTAGCAACTCTTCTAAAAGTATCGTTTAACTCTCTAATGAATGATGAAAATGTAGACGCTGTTTTCAAAAGTGTTCTGAAAGGAAATACTGTATTCGTTCTTAAAGACGAAAATGCAAATTTAATTGCTTATTACCCACATCGTAATATAGTTAGAGTAACAGATGTTATATACAATAAAAAGAATATAACACTTGTTCCGTTAATGTACAAAAACTGGTTTCTGCCAGGTGAAAGTATTTATGTTGGAAAATATATAAATAAAAAACATTATACCATAACTACCTCAGGTACTGATTTTTTGTTAACTCATAATAGAAAAACACTACCATTAGATTGGTCTGAAGATACATATATCTCCATTTCAAAGTTATCTGACTTAGTGGAAGATAATTGGGTCTGTCTAATACAATATGACACTTCTGATGATTGTGATGACTGTGATGGTTATGATTATTCCAATTGTGATTATTCTCGTTGTAAAAACGATTGTGAAAATTGTGGTGGCAGGAGATATATTTGCAACAATAGTTGTTTTAACCATAGATATGACAAAGCTTTACGAATAATTTTCAATTCCGAAGAAGTTGCAAAAGTATTAGAACCCCTAATAGAAATCTTAAAATTGGTACAAAAGCCACATCAGATTGAACATAGAATTCTTTTAGAACAATACAAAGCGCAATTAGATGACGCTTATTCTCATTGTGCTTACCTTTCTCAATATATCAATATTGATGATAATGCCGATTCTTTTATGAGTCTCTATAATGAATGTAAAGCTCTTAATTTTGCCCGCGAAGAATTCAGTAAACAAGATCACATAAAAATTTTCATGGAGAATACGCTCAAATACTGTATTAACAGAGAAGATGTTCGATGTGAAGATCATGCTTGGTTTTGGACTACATATCATATAGAAACAAAGAAAGATATATACAATTCAGTATCAGACTCATTTGTATCATTTGATTATAAACTAGAATTCTTCTCAAAAGAATTTAGGAATCTTTTTGTTGAGCGTTTCAAAAACAACAAAATGCAAATTATTTCACTTAAAAACACAGGGAAAGAAAAGAAATTAGTTGATAAGTTCGAATAAAATCGACCATTATTGCTACAACATTAAAATATAGCCTTAATGATTGTATTCTCTTCATTGTATCGGCTATCACTCCCCTTAGAATACAACTCCACAATGGCTCGACGGGGGGTGAGAGATGAACATGGGGTACTTCAAAGACAACTGGCAACTTTGCTGGAAATAGATACTCCGATGTTCAGTAAAATAGAACGAGGCAATAGACGCGCAAAACGCACACTGGTGACACAATTGGTTGAGTATTTCAAAATAGACAAGAATGAACTTCTTACCCTATGGTTGACAGACAAAGTATTGGATACTGTTTTGGAAAATACATGGCTATCGAAGTCGCACAACAAAAAACAGGATAGTTTCTATTTCATTATCATACAATTAAAGAGACGTATCAGGTTTGTTTTACAAACATAATACGTCTCCTCTTTTTGTAGGGAGATCAAATAATGTCATCGTGTCAAAAAATTCAAAATGTCATTTGACATTTCAGAGTTTTACATATCGACCATGCGTCTCTTTCTTGATGAACTCTCGTGCGCCTTCACGCAGGAATCTCTTGATTGTGGATTCAGACATGCCAAGTTTCTTGCCAACAGATACAGCCTCTGCGGTAGAAAATGATTGGGGTAACAAGGTAAGTAACTCAGTATGTCTCATATCCAGAACACCTATTTCCATTTCAGGAGCAATACATTCTTCCATTGCTCTAAAGTATTCAGTAAGGAGAATTGCACGTTCTGCACTTCCGATATCGATATCATCCATTTCAGACTCACCACAGACACCACGCATAATCTGAATAACAAGGCAGAAACGTATTAAATACGTTTCCATCTTACCGCAGAGGGCCTTGACAGTTTCGGAATCCGTTTCAGAGTAGATATGATTGTTAGTCTCGTTTTTCCAGTTGATAAGCAGGCGTTTTGCTTCTTGCGAGAACGGAAGCTCAAAGGAATTTGCTTTTCTTTTTAAGCTGTAATTCACAACCTGACGTATGATTCGTTCCCATTCTCCTAACACATCATCCGGCATGGTCTTTTCTCCCCATGAAGGCATGGCAGAAATTTTGGGATACACCTTTAGAAAGCGTGAAGAGAATCCGTTCAAGGCTCGTTTTCCACCAAATAGTGTAGATAACATCCCCGGCTGTGTTGAGCCAATAATGGAACAGTACGGGTGAGGAAGAAATATATACTCGTTGTTTGACTTACGGCTGTATTTGAATGGTGTACCACTGAACAGGCTAAGAAAATAGCTTTCATCCGAACCGTTGTAACGGTTGAAATTGGAAAGTAAGCTGTCAATCTCATCATTGTAGATAAGTACACCGTGCGAATTGTCACGCATGGCGGTGATAAGAGCCTCTATCGTGGAATTGACCACCACATGGCATTTATGTTTAGGAGGTTCCATCTCTTCGGGTAATAATTGCGCCTTACGCTGCTTAGGTGTAAGGCGTTCCCATTTACGATATATTTTTATTTCCTTGTCATACACACCATCATATTCCTCATCAAGTTTCAATAGCGGAGCTATAGCCTGACGTAATGGAGGTGTCTTTCCACAACTGGGAGGTCCGACAAGTACGACATACACAATCGGACGGCTTATCCACCCCGTCATGAAGCGAGCCGACCAAGTGTTTCCCATCGCCGCCGCAAACACCGTTAGGAATGCCGCGGCCGTAAAATCCAGTTGATAGTTCTCGTACTGATGTAACGATTCTATAATGGTACGGATAGACTTTGGGAATACAACTAAAGGGAAAGAAATACTATTGTTGTTCTCCATAGTCTTAGAAATTTACATGACGTTGGCCAAGAGCTTTGCGTACTTCATGTTCTGGATAGAGAACCTTGTTGCCTGTCTTTACAGGTTTAAGAATTCCTTTGTTTGCCCAATGCCAGAGGGTGGCATCGCACACGCCAAACAGTTCCTTTACTTCAGCCTTAGAGAGCATACGTTCCTTTCTTGCTAACTCCACCATAGATCCAAGTTCATCTTTTGCACGGCGGATGAGTTCATCAGAGAATGCTTTCAGGTCTTCCGCATTCATTTCTACTTTCACGTGGGCTTTGCCATCACTGAGGATATTAAATAATTCGTCCATAATATAATATTTGTATTCCGTCTGAATGAAGGACGTATCTGCTGACGGGTTAAGACAGAAACGCCATCGCCCCAACTGGAAGCGATGGCACAAAAGTATATCCTAATTTATTGGAATAAAGAAAAATAAGAGTTCGTTTAGTTCGCGAACCAGAAAACGAATCAAACGAATAAAAACGAATCTATTTCACATTACCGATTAGGTGTTACAAGAATGACTTCCGACTTTATCAAGTCTATTGCATAGCGATGTTCAAGTTCATCCTTGCCATATTGTTTCTTGTTGGGCGATAGGCTTTGCAAGTAGCATACGCTTTTCTGTAATTGACGTACACCGATAGTGGGGTGCTTGGGATAGGATTCTTTCATGGCATTCAAGAATTTTGTTAATGGCAACTTGGCACTTATTTCTCCTACTTCTACAAGAGCGATATACAAGTGTGCCATGCTCATTCCGCTATAACTTCCACCAATAGCCCATTCTCCAATTCGCTTTATGAGGTCTTCATTGTGGGAAGCAAGTAATGCCTGAAAGGGACTACTGCTCGGAGCTTGGTGTCTTTGATAGTAGAATTCACGGTTTGGTTGATCTTTCCGATAGAAGAATTTACCGAAAAGCAGTCTGCGTAAGTTGGAGAGCATAGTTCTATATTTCTGCTTTCCCTGCTGTACAACTGTATTATCCAACTCGTCAAGAATTAGTTCGGGCGATTCACCATACTTAATCCAAGCAGCCATAGCCATCCTATCATCACTCTTTTCGCTGAAATAATCGGCAGCAAAATCGGACATTGAAAGACTTTCCAATAGAGAAATGGCATCAAACGAATCGTTCGCCATCATTTTCTCCACTTCTTTCTTGAACTTTGGAGAAGATGAAAGAGCAGCCTCGCCCAGCTTTAATATTTCGCCAATCCCTTGTTGGTTCATATTCTCCGCAAATTGTGCATATTCATTGGGATGTGTTTCCATCCACGCTTTGATTTCGTCCATACGCTCTTTGGACACTTTGTTATTCTTGTTCATAAGCAACATCTTATATGGTTTGAAACAACAAAGGTATGTCCATTCAAATCCTAAAACGAAATGCACAACACTTTTGTGCTGCCAGGCCTTTATTTTCCCTCAATCAGTTGTTCTGATTGATAAGATTTACAATGACCTTCAGCATCGTATCTTTCTCTTCAGTGCGACTCTCGGCTATCATCAATGTCAATGCCACCAATGTATTATCTGCAATACGTTTGGATCCATCTTCATTGTAAAGAATACCGTTGCCATTGAGAAACCACAAGAAGAGTGTCGCAGCAATACGCTTGTTGCCATCGCTGAATGAGTGGTTCTTAGTAACAAGGTAAAGCAACATGGCTGCTTTTTCCTCAACAGACGGATAAAGGTCTATGCCACCAAAAGTTTGGTATATTTGCCCGATGGAACTTTTGAAAGAATCGTCCTTCTCATTGCCGAACCATGCGCTGCCACCAAATTTCTCATGCAACCCATGAATAACCTCCATGGCACTTTCGTATGTGGCATGGAATGCAACTTCCTCTGTCGTTTTCTCAATTGTCAGTTCCTGATAGTCATATCGGTCAAGTGTGTCAAGGGCGTATGTATAATCCACGACTACGTTCAGCAGCGAACGACTGTCCTCTGTTAGCTTCTCTTGATTCTGAATAGTACGACCAAGAACCTTAACCAATTGGCTTAACTCATCAAATTTCTGAACAGCAATGCGTTCATTGATGGCATAGCCTTGAAGCAGATATTGTTTCAAAATTTTATTTGCCCAAATGCGGAATTGAGTACCTCGTTGAGATTTAACACGATACCCGACAGAAATAATAACGTCCAAATTATAAAGTGTTGTTTCTGTACGCTGGGTAAACCCTTCTCTACGACCATAATCCTTGGTATGTGCAAATTTTGCACATACCAAGGTCTCTTCAAGTTCTCCTTCCTTGAATATGTTGTTGATGTGCCGTCCAATTACCGTTCTGTCTTTTTGGAACAGTTCTGCCATCTGAGCTTGGGAGAGCCAAACGGTTTCATTTTGGAACTTAACGTCTATACAGGTTTCTCCATCTGTCGTTTGATATATAACTATGCTATCTGTTTGATTTAAATTATCCATAATATTTTACTTTTCAATTTGTTATACTTGCAATCTAATTCAAAATACATCAGCTTTCGCACCATTGGCAATAGCACCAATTTCATCTGCTATTTCATCGGAGGATAGCTTGATATAATCCATAAATGTTTTTTGTGTTTTATGACCACTAACGTGCATCATCTGTAGAATGGTGTACTTGTGAGAAAGATACATATTTGTTATGCCACTACGTCGTGCAGTGTGAGTCGTAACACAATTATAACGCGGCATCATTACTTCTCCCTTACCGTTACGCTCCACAACAAGTCTACCTTCCTCTTCCTGCTTCTTCTGCTTCATTGTTAATTTAGTCGGCACTTGTTTTGCCAGAGATGGAACTCTCACTGAAAGGTCTTTCAGTATTTCTTTGATGTAACGGTTGAGAATAACGTCCACCACAGACGGGAGATTATAATTATACTTCTCACAAATCATCTGCAAGTTGGGATTCATTATAGGAATCTTCACCTCTGTGCGTGTCTTTTGCTGGACAAGTCGAATGATAGGTGTACCCTTGGCTGTGGTTGTAAAACTTTCAGGGGAGATATTATTGTAATCGCTAACACGCTGACAAGTGTAACAACCTACCAAGAATATATCACGCACCTGGTCTTGCAACCCAGTTAATGGCATTTCATACAATGCTTGAAGTTCTGCAGAGGTCAAATAAATCTCAGCAGCCTTATCCTTTTCTTCTATTTTCTTTTTTGAAAAGCATTGTGTAGCTCTATCATTATTATGTATGCCATCTGTATAAGCGTAGCCAACAAGTGCCCGAAGCGTAACCAGATACTTGTTTTGAGCAGTAACCATATAATGCTGTTTCTCCATATAGTTAAGGAATTTAGTTACAAACTCACGATTAACCATCTCCCATGTATATTGATGCTTCTTATCGAAGTTGCCATATAATCTCATAAAGCTATGCCAAGCCTTAACTGTTCCGGCAGAATATCTATCATTTCCATTTAGACGTTTACCTGATTTAATGTCTGTGCAGAATTGAGAAAGAAAATTCCAAATCTTGACACGTTCGGCTTCAATGCCTGCTTTGATTAATCGTTCTTGTTCCTCTTTTAATCGAATATCTTCTAATCGTTTTTCTTCTTCTTCACGTTGAACCTTTAATTTAGCTTCTGCTTTCTTGGGATTGGCGATAGCGAGTATTTGGGATTCTACATGCTCTTTGTTGAACACCATACCTTCAACCTCAGTTTTTACTGCAATCTCGATTTTGTTCAATGTGTCGTGTAAACTGAAATTCAATCTTTGATGTCGTATCCAGTTTTCTGAACTCGATACTGCATTCTTCCATTCCGCTACATCAATACGGATTTGGGAAGAGAAAAGAGTGTCAATTTTGTGTTTCTTGTTTTGAACACGAAAGAAAAGTGTAGCCATTTCGTTCTTTTCATCCTGTTTGCGGATATAGAACCGAGAAAGAGATTTTGCCATAAACCATGTGCCCATTCATTTATGAATTAGGTAATACAAAGATAGTGACTTTTTTTGAATAGTCACTATTATAGTCACTATAAATTATAACATCAAATACATTGTTATAAATTTAAATGGATTCAATATAACTGATTATCAGTTATATATGGTTTGTTTAGGTTTACTTTAAGTGATAATACTTTAACTTTTATAGTGCTGGTGGCACCACTTTTTAAGAAAGAAAAATCTCTGAATTTCAAAGAAATTCAGAGATTTTTCTTTTCCAAGAATAGGCGAAATTAGTGGGATCAGAGCAGAACTATGGGGGTAATCTGAAAACCCTGTGGTTGATAAGCATGAACTCTGAATTACAATGCTGACGTCCAATCAAGTGCTCGTCTGATGTACTTGATTTATAATACTTTGGAAGGATGTATGTTTTTAGCATTGCAAACTTTAAATGTTTCTCAAATATTATACCCACATACTTTTTGACTTGACCCTGTCTAATTCATCCCAATTATCAGATATCTACTCTTTCCTGCGTTTTTCTACTGCCATAAGCACCCGCAGCGCAGCATAATACAGCACCAAGTAATATAGCGAAAAATGAAACCAAAGCAGACCGTGCAGCCGCATCCGTTGCCTTATCTGCAGCTACTAAAGCTTTATGCTTAATCTCTTTCCATTCCTGTTCCGCTTTTTGTAGATTGGTTTCCAAATTGTCTATTTGTTTTGCGGCTTCCAAACGTGCTTTGTCTATCAGATTCATATACTGCCCAACCATTTTATCCGCTTCCGGCTTAGACAGATTGGTATTGTTAGTTATCGCTTTGGCTAGATCATTCCGATCTATATTTTGGTTAAGTTTTTCTGCACGTTGTTTCAATCGATTCAAAAAGCCATTCACTGTTTCATCTGTTTCTTGAGGAGAAGCAATAATGGCCTTTACAGATTTGCCCAGGTCATCTTTTACTTCCTCTAATTGTTTCTTCAGATAGTCCGGATGCAATTCTTTCACATCACTTTTAGCAAGTGCGGTACGAATATTTTGCGGCATGTCCTCTTCTTTCAGGACTGTGTTGAAATCAATCTTGCCAAATAATTCCTTTGCCTCCTCAGATAATGCGGAAACTCCACTTCCAACAGTATCGCCCGCTCCGGATAAGACACTACCTGTGACGGATGAAACGGCTCCCAGTGCATTCGCTGTCATTTTCGCTGTGCCTACCGCCAAAAAAATCCCTAGTATTACAGCAACAATTAACGTGGTAGCCCAAACTAGAAATCCGTGTATTATCCCATCCATACCAGCAAGCTTTCCGGCTACAAAGCCACCGGCAGTCATGCCGGCAACCAAAATGACGGCAGAACCAATCCCTACCGCAGTACCTATGCCCGAAGCGGGATGTTCGGATAACGGATTAAGCATAAATAATCCGATACTTGAGTTTAATAAGGATAGCAGTACGGATATCGCCAATACGGTTATAACACCTCCCAATACACTACCCCAGGACACTCTGCCCTTCAGTTCTGCAAAACTTAATTTCTTCATAATTGTCAGGTTTTTAATTAATACTATAATTGATTCTTCATAAAAAAACAACGATAAAAGAATATTTGTTTGATTTATATTTGTCATTACGATAAATATTTGTGTTAAAAAACGCATGAATATATAAAGTTGCAATTGACAGATTCATCTATAAATTTACGGACTGCATACCTTAATATCCCGATGTGATTTATTCATTAATATGGGGTATATGCACTTTTTGATTTTCTAAACAGATATTAAAATTCTTCCTATTTCCCGAACTATCTTTTTCTATGCGCTGTTTTTTATAAAGAACAATGACAAAGCAATTTATTGCCATATTTGCAATTATAACTATACAACAGATAATATACCGTGTGTGACATTTTATTGTATTACCATTAATTAATTTTTGATTATGAAAAGATCTGTCTTTGTTTTAGCATTAAGCATGGGTGCCTTTACTATGTACGCGCAAAGTGATCGTACAGCCCTTGAAGGCACACGTTTGGGTGATAATTGGTCTATAGAACTGAAAACCGGTGCTGTGACTCCTCTTACCCACAGTGCTTTCTTCAAAAATGCCCGTCCAGCTTTTGGATTCGGGATTGGAAAGCAACTTACTCCCATATTCGGTTTGGGTATTCAAGGCATGGGATATGTAAACACCACGGCCAGCAAGACCGCATTTGATGCTTCCGAAGTGGGCTTGTTTGGCAAAGTCAACCTGATGAACCTTTTCGGAAGTTATACAGGCGAGCCGCGCACTTTTGAAATCGAAGCCCTGACAGGTGTCGGATGGCTGCATTACTATCAGAACGGCCCCGGCGATACAAACTCCTGGTCAACACGCCTGGGCCTGAATCTGAACTTTAACTTAGGTGAGGAGAAAGCATGGACGTTCGGCATCAAACCGGCAGTTGTATACGATATGCAGGGAGATTTTAATCGAAAAAAAAGTCGTTTCAACGCCAATAATGCGGCTTTTGAACTGACTGCCGGATTAACCTATCATTTCATGTGTAGCAATGGCACGCACCATTTCACAACCGTGAAGCCGTATGACCCGGTAGAAGTCGGAGAACTGAATGATGCGGTCAACAACCTGCGGTCACAATTGAATGACAAGGACATGCAGCTGAACAATGCTATGCAGCAGACAAACAATTTGCAAAGAGAACTGGCTGACTGCAGAGCTCAGGCTGCCAACATAGAAACTGTGGTGAAAACCAACCGTATTCCTGAGTCAATCATTACCTTCAGACAAGGGAAATCGGTAGTTGATGCCTCCCAGCTCCCCAATGTGGAGCGTGTGGCCACTTACATGAAAAAGCATCCTGACGCCAAGGTTCTTATCAAAGGATATGCTTCTCCCGAAGGCAACCTCGCTTTCAATGAGAAACTGGCAAACGCACGTGCTGAATCCGTAAAGACCATACTCGTAAAAAGATACAAGATCAGTGATACTCGCATCACTGCTGAAGGACAGGGAATCGGTGATATGTTCTCGGAACCGGACTGGAACCGCGTCAGCATTTGTACCATCGAAGAGGCTAAATAACCTTCAAATACAAGTGGAAAATAAATTTTAATAAGATGATTTTTCTATTTTTTTTCATCCCCCCATTTCCTGTTTCTCGGCAGGAGGTGAGGGGATAATAATAAAATATATTATGGATTTATACTCAGGATTACCCTATTGGATTATCAGAAATTCCTTATGGGACTATTTCCATCCTTTGGAAAATGATTTGTCGACAGATGTTGTCATTGTAGGTTCCGGCATAACGGGAGCCTTGATGACACACGAATTGTGCCGTGCCGGAATAAAATGCTGCATAGTTGACAAACGCAGCATTGCAACCGGAAGTTCTGCTGCAAGCACTGCACTGCTGCAATATGAAATTGACGTTCCTCTTTGTCGGATGGGAAAAATCATCGGCGAAGAAAACGCTGCGACGGCTTACCATGCCTGCCTCCAATCCATTTCTGATATAAAAAGAGTACTGGAAGAAACGGGAGTCAATGCCGGTTTCGAACAACTGCCCAGCCTCTTTTATGCCAGTAGTGCGGCGGATAACAAACTTTTGGAACAAGAGTATGAAATACGGCAAAAACACAAGTTGCCGGTCAGTCTGCTCGAGAAGAAGAAAATTAGAGAGGAATATAAGGTGAAGACACCTGGCAATGCCCTGATAAATGAAGCATCCGCACAAATGGATGTCTATAGGGCGGCAACTGGACTGTTAGCTTACCATATAAAAGAAAGCGGACTGAAAGTTTTTACCCATACTTCAATAAAGGAGTGCACAGAAACATCTGATGGCTGTATTATGACAACAGACAGAGGACATAAAATTAAATGCGGATATGTAATCATAGCCACGGGATTTGAGGCCGGACAATTCCTTCCTCAAAAAATCATGGATTTGACCTCTACCTATGCACTCATATCGCATCCGGTAGCTTCCGAACATCTGTGGCCGACACATTGCCTGATTTGGGAAACAGCCGATCCGTATCTATACATCCGCACCACCGATAAAAACCGGATCATCGTAGGTGGTGAGGACGAAAAGTTCAGTGACCCGCAGTGCCGTGATTCATTACTCAGAAAGAAAACCCGTATCTTGGAAAAGAAGGTCCGAAAACTATTGCCCGACCTCCCTTTCGAAACGGAAATGGTATGGTGCGGCACATTTAGTACCACCAAAGACGGACTACCTTTCATCGGCAACTGGCCCGACAAGGAACGAATGTTTTTCAATTTGGGGTATGGGGGAAACGGAATAACTTTCAGCATGATCGGAGCACAAATAATCTGTCGTCAGCTACAAGGTATGAAAGATGAACGTAGTGGTATTTTCGGCTACGAAAGAATCGAAAAATATTGGTAAAAGAAAGAATACACCGGGCACTGTCAATGACCGGTGTATTTTTTTGTATCAGGATATCATCGTACAATCAGTATAAATAGTTATGCAACCATCAATACCTTTCGATACCTGTTCCCAACCACTGTGCCATACGGGGCTTACCATAAAAATAATAAAACAGCAATCCTACCCAACTGGTGAAAACCACCAATACGATGGCTATCAGTTTCCTCTCTGCCGGTGCATGAATGCGCCATATTTCCAAGGCGGCCCTGATAGTCAGCACCAGTCCAACAATCCATATTACGAATCCAACCATAATTTATTCACATGTAAGGTTTACTACTGGCAAAATAATAAATTACAAAGATCAGCCAAGTTTTTTACTTGCTTCCTTTTTAATTTCATTATATCCTTTCTTTATTTCCTTTTGAGCCTTCTCAGCCCCTTGTTTGACATCTTTCTTTGTACCTTTCCATGCATCCTTTACAGCATCAGCGCCGTCTTCTGCCTTGTCGGAAATTTTGTCTGCGGCATCATTGATGTCTTCTTTCACTTTTTCCACTTGATGCCTTGCCCGGTCCTGTTCTCTTTTGTCACGACAAGACGTGAAGGATACCACAAACGTCAATACAAAAACTGCTAATAATATTTTTTTCATATCCATACTGTTTTAATGATTAAAAGACTGTCCGGAAACCGGATTCCCGGACAGTCCATACAATTTTTAAGGTTCTAAGTTCTTACTTCTTCTCTGCTTTCTTGCATGAGGCAGAAGACTTACATTCTTGGGCCTGGGCACTCTTTTTTGTGCTCTTTGCCTCTTCCTGTTTCTTTTCTGTTTTCTTGGTCATAATTAAAATGGTTTATGGTTAATAATTACAACGGCTTTAAACCGATGTTCTTTTCAAATCACTGATACTTGCACCAAGACATCTCCTTCTTGGGAGTAGACGCCAGTACCTGCCCGCTACGCTCCTTGGACAATTGTGCTTCTTTTCTGGCAATCTCTTTTTCCGACCGATCGGTACCTTCCGGTTTTCTATCCAGCAATCCGTCCGTGCTTCTCACTTCTTCAAGTGGTTGTTCTATATATTGCCACTGTTCCTTTAGCTGCGTGCTCTCCCCTTCGTTCCAAGGTCCACGAGCGTCATCGCCTTTCGACAGATCAAAATATAAATTGCTGTATTTAGGAGATGTTTGAAATACTCCCGGCGGAAAATTGGGCTGAATTGTTTCCAAAGCAGCCTCAAACTGCTGGTAATGTGTTACTTCACGAGTCATGAGAAAACCAAGCGTTTCCTTTACCAAGGGATCGTCCGTCAACTGGAGAAGATTTTCATAGCCTATTTTGGCGCGTGCCTCTCCTGCCATGTTGGAACGAAGATCCACCGTCAATTCTGCCGTAGCAGACACATAGGTGGCGCACCAAGGATTTCCGTTACTGTCTGTCAAAGCCGGACTGCCGGGGGCTCCTACCAAAAATTGTGGATTGGTAAATGCTTGATGAATCAGGTCCTCTTTAGCAGACTTACCGCTCATCATCATGCGGAGCGGCGTATCTTCAAGTGCATTCTTCATTTCTCCATTCACCGGTCCCAAAAGCATCTGAATCGTGGCCCCTACAATTTCCAGATGTCCGAACTCTTCAGTGGCAATATCCATTAACATATCATATTTATCAGGGAATGGATTGTGACAACTGAAAGCCTGTACAAAATATTGCAAGGCGGATTTCAATTCTCCATTTGCACCGCCGAATGCTTCAAGCATCACACGTGCAAAACGTGGATCCGGTTGTGAAACCCGGGCGTTGAACTGCAAATCTTTTACATGATAAAACATAATCTTTTCAATTTAAAGTCAATAATTCAGGTTTATTCAGGTGGGTCTTCCATACACCCACCCAGTTTATACAATTCAAACTCATACTTCCTTATGTAGGAACAGTTTGCATCACATATCTTTTTTGGATTCGCCCTGCTGCCAGCAGACGGCATGCATCTGTTGCCGAACAGTCTACCACAACGAAGCCTGTATGCCTCGAAAGCTTTCTTTTTTTCCTCGTTACAGCCTTCGGCGTATGCCAACAGACACATCCGGTACAGTTGCTCATAATTTTCCCATCTGCCATTGGCCGGCAATTGATGTTTCAAATGTTCCTCCCATTTCATAGATGTCTGAGTTCTTGACGATTACCTTTTCCGGTTTATTTTTTTGCTTCGGAAGCCACTGTATGCATTTTATTCTTAAAATCGTCTGTCTTCTCGGCAAAATCAAATGCTTTGTCGGCCACCTTGTCCGCTACAGCCTTTCCGGTATCCACAGCCTTCTCTTTAACTTCTTCCAACATACCTTCTGCTTTACCGGTTATCTTATGAAAAGCGTCACATGCTTTTTCTTTCAGTTTCTTGGCTTTTGAAGTACGTGAAAAACGATAAGCTAAAGCACCGATGACCGAACCTACTCCCAGGCCGATCCATAAACTAGAATTTCTATTTCCCATAATCAAGTTGTTTTTAAAAAGTTAAAATAATTAAAGTTCAATTTCCTTTTTGTTATTAAACAATGAAACAATCCACAACAATACGATAGCTCCCACAGTCGAAGTTATCAGGCTGCCCAACAGACCTGTTGTTGCGATTCCCAGCAGACCGAACATCCATCCACCCAAAACACCGCCGACAACACCTACTAACAGGTTGGCAAACAGGCCAAAGCCACCGCCCCGCATTAATTTGCCGGCAATGAATCCGGCAAGAATTCCGATAATAATGTACCATAGAAAATACATAGGCTGATTTTTTTAAGTTATACACTTGGTTTAGAATTTACATGTAAATATAGAGATTGATATATCATCACTTTATCCGTCTGGAGGAGTTTGGAAACAAACAAGCTATTGTCCTGATGACAGAACTGACTATCAGTCTGGCTCGCAAATCAAAACTTAGATTTTTCATGGCTATAAACTTTTAATAATTAAGTAATACTGATATTTTACTATTTTAAAACAATGTAGCTTTAATCAGTTACAACAATCCGACACCATATACCTCATTCTTTATAATGGACTAGTAATTCGGAATATAACCGACTTTGCTTCCTGCTATATGTTGAAAAACAAAGCATTAAAAAGAATGGTTCAGGGTAAAAAAACGGAATTAACATCATTTCCAAGTTTATGAAAAATTAAAAAAATGTGCTCGTGTTAGTGTGTGTGTGTCATGTGTGTGTAACTATATGTAGTAAACAAATGTAATTAAACATTTGTTGTTTGAGCTAAAAGGGGTACTTTTTTAAAAGAAACATTTTATTAACTAAATGCTTTAATTATGAAAAAACTAATTTTACTGGCCATGATTACATTGGCATCAGTAGGCATGAATGCCCAAACAGTCAAAGGAGAAGGTTCCTTGATGGGAAATGTCGGTTATCAGACTAATTATGAAAGATTCGGTCTAGGAGTACAAGGACGCTATGCGATAGCGAATAATCTTCGGATTGCTCCAGACGTGACTTTTTACTTTCCTAAAGACAAAATTACCGGACTGGATGTAAATGTGAACTTCCATTATGTATTCAACTTTAAAGAAGACGGGCAGGGATTTTCTGTCTATCCTCTTGCAGGTATCGGTATGCAAAACAATTTCTATGGAAAAAAGAGTATCGAAGCAGATGGGAAAAAGATGGAAATAGACCGGAGTAACTCTACCAAATTCGCCTTCAATCTGGGAGGAGGTATCACATTGCCTATCTCCGAACGCAGTTATCTGAATGCCGAAGCGAAGTTTATGTTTGCCAAAGATGACAACGCATCGATTATGTTGGGATATGGATACAGATTTTAAACGGCAGAATACAAGTTGTTTAATATTTGTACAATAATAAATAAGAGAAACTTCGGTTAATCCAGTTTCTCTTATTCTTTCCTTATCAGGTTTTGAAATCCTGATGATATTTACAGTTGTCTATAATACGATACAGCAATGTCCCGTTTGTATATATTGGGGGAATTCTGTAGGAGAAAGACTTGCCGAAAAATCGGATATAGGTGCTAAGATCCTGTATTAATCAACATTCATGGAATACCTATCGAATATGATATTAGGTTATTATCGGGTAAACAGTTTTACCTGTACGATAGTTTCAAATTGTCGCCATTGACTCATCTCTTCACTATCACCAATCATCTGCACATCACATCATATACCGTAAGCATTCGGTTGCGTCTGTGCTTTTTTTCTGCTTTTATCAGTTTCGCACATATCTTTTGATATTAAAAACTATAATAAAGAAAGCGGAGCCCATTGTCACCTTGTTTTCTTTCATGTGCCTGATCTTCTGTATGCTATGTTATATTATTGAGAGATGATAGGCGCAACGGCCCATTTCTTTATAAAGCAGCTTCTTGAAACTGTCAAGATTGAGATGGTTGACAACAGCGTTGACTATGCGGACCATTTACATCTGGAAGTCGTATCCAAAATATAAACTTTATGCTTATCTTTACCGACATATCAGGGCTTCCTTTTTTTGATTTTGCAGCACTGGAATAAGTGAAGTTACTGGTGTGGAAACCTTTACGGACTGTGTTGTTTCTGAAAGGTATAGACATTAAATAAGATTTTATGCTGCATAGTGTCGGTTAATTATGAATAGAATAATATTTTTTTTGTTTTTCATTGTTTCACTCTGTTCTTATGGACAAAGGAGCTCCCTCTCTGCTGTACAAAAGAGAGGAAATGGGGTCACAGTTTCTCTTGAAGCAAAACAAATTGAGATTTCTTTTTTGAAGGATAATATTATACACATTCGAACCTATCCTGCAGGACAAGAACAGAAGCCTTCCCTTGTTGTAAACGATAAAGCCTTTGGAGTGCAAGGTATAAAATATCGTTCATTGCAAAATAAGATTACTTTAAAATCGGCAAAAGTAGAAGCAACTTATGATGTTTGGCAGGATAGGATTCTTTTTTCTGATGCTCAAAGCCATGATACGATTCTCGTAGAAGGTGGTAATCAGTTTTCTGAAATTGATGATTTAGGGGAAAAAGCGTATACAGTGAGCCAAACCTTCATTTTAAAGCCTGATGAAGCTATTTATGGTTTGGGGCAGTATCAGGATGGGGTTTATAATTATAGGGGGCATAAGGAGTTGCTGGTACACGCCAATCGTGAAATTGCAAATCCGGTTGTTGTATCCACTTCAAATTATGTGTTGTTTTGGGATAATTATTCTTGTTCCACCTTTGAAGATACTCTTGATGGAGCTACTTTTACTTCTGAGATAGGAGATGGCGTAAATTATTATTTGGTAGTGGGGAAAGATATGAAGGATGCCATGTCGGAATTCCGCGAATTGACAGGGAACTCACCAATGCTTCCCAAGTCGGCTTTTGGATTCTGGATGTCGAAAGAACGTTACAGGACATTTGATGAGCTTCAAAATGTGGTGAGAACTTACCGAATGAGAAATATTCCGTTAGACAACATCGTTCAAGACTGGCAATATTGGGGGGAAAACCTTGATTCATGGAATGGCATGATTTTCAATCCAATTACTCATCCTAATCCCCGAAAGGTAATTGAAGGTTTGCATCAGAAGTACCATGTTAAGTTGACGTTGTCTGTTTGGCCTGGTTTCGGAAAATCCACGAAAGTATATCAAGAGATGGATTCGGCAAATGTGTTGTATGACGTGCCCACATGGGCAGGTTACAAGGTAGCGGATATATATGCTCCTACAGCCCAAAAGATTTTTTGGAACCATCTGTATCAGGGACTTTATACAAAAGGTGTGGACTCTTGGTGGTTGGATGCGACAGAACCGGCTTATAAAGATGGGCTATATCCTGAAAAGCAGACTTTATGGAGCAAAAAAGCCGGTAAAACTTTTATCGGATCTGCCGCTCGTTATCTCAATACTTATTCGTATGTATTAACTGGGATGATGTATGAAAATTTAAGGAAACAGAGTGATAATCGCGCATTTATCTTAACTCGTTCTGCTTTTGCAGGGCAGCAGCGGTTTGGTACTTCTATATGGTCTGGAGACATCTATGCTTCTTGGGACGTATTAAAGAAGCAAATTGTAGCCGGTCTTAATATTTGTATGACCGGTATTCCTTATTGGACTACTGATATCGGTGGCTTTAGAGTGCGAAGTAAGGAAAATTCCGGTGAAGGAACAGGAGAGATAGGGACGGAAATTCATAAAAGCATATCTTCTTGTGATGGAGGATATGCGAAGGGACTTAAAGATTCTGCCTATTTGGAATTATATACAAGGTGGTTTCAATATGGGGCTCTTTCTCCGATATTCCGGGCTCATGGAACAGAAGTACCGCGTGAAATTTGGCATTTTGGTGAGCCCGGCAGCAAATTCTATGATATCCAAGTTGAGACGATACATCTTCGTTATACGCTTTTGTCGTATATATATTCAGAAGCTTGGAAGGTTACGTCAAAAGGTTCGGCCATGATGCGTGGTACAGTAGTGGATTTTTCAGGCGACCGGAAAACGTTTGATGATGGAAGCAGTTATATGTTAGGGGACGCATTAATGGTTCATCCAATAACCAGACCGATGTATTATGACCGGGAAGGTGTTATTTCGGATGTCAATACATTGGAAGGGATTTACTTACCACAACATTCCGGTATTTATTGGTTTGACTTTCACTCCAACAAATGTTATGAAGGAGGAAAAGAAATAAAATATGATGCTCCTTTAGAAACGCTGCCAATATTTGTAAAAGCCGGTTCCATTGTTCCACGTAATAAAGTGGTTCAATATGTCGCTCAAGACGATGGTTCTGAAATGACATTATCAGTTTATGCAGGTAAAGATGCAGAGTTTCTGCTTTATGAAGACGATAATGAGACTTATGCCTATGAGAGAGGAGGTTATTCAGCCATTCAAATGAAATGGAATAATACGCATCGAACGTTCACTCTGTTTGCACCTACTGGTAAAATGTCGCCTAAATTGAAGAATAGAAAGTTCAAGATTCAGATTCTTACTCCTTCGAAATCGGGGGACGTGTCTGTAGTTGAAAAAGAGGTTATGTACGACAATAAAACAATGAAACTGAAGTTTTAGTTTGCCGGGCGGTATAGATGGACTGGAGGAAAGAACGCCTGTAGACAGCGAAATATCCCTGTTTTTTATATCATATTCCATTATCAAGAAATTATTGTTATTTTTGTGCTGAATCTTAGATAAGTCCATAAATATATAATATCCTGAAAAGACATCAACCTATGAGGCTCGATGCAGAGGCGATAACCGGCAGAAAATGAATAAAGCTGCGGGTGAAAGGTTGGAGTCTGATGAAGAAATATGGGAAATGTGATATTACTATGAAAAGAAAAATATTGTTATACGTCCTTTTGCTTGTCTCTTTCACGCTTCGAGGCAATGTGTATTTTAAACATTTGGGTAAGACAGACGGATTGTCCCAAATATCAGTTATCTCCATTTGTCAGGATGAATTGGGAAGAATGTGGTTTGGCACATTGGAAGGGTTGAGTTGTTATGACGGAAATTCTATGACTGTTTATAAGCCGTCGCAAGATTCTGTCAGGAGTTTCTTGGGGAACAACGTAGATAATCTTGTCAGTGATAAACAGGGAAATCTTTTTTTTATTTCGGATTATGCACTTGTTCGTTATGATCTTCGTAAGGAGCAGTTCTCTCTTTTAAAGCAGAGGGCGAACTGTCTGCATATGCATGACCAAGAGGTGTGGGCGGCAACGCGTGATTCTGTTTTCAAATGGAATCGGCAGAAAGAGGAATTTGCTTTTGTCTATCAACTGTCGTTAAAGAAACATATCACCTATCTTTATGTGGACGACAATGAATGTGTGTGGTTGGGTACTACCGACGGACTTTATCGGGTGGATAACTTGGATAATCCGGCTCCAGTTTGTGTTATCCCCAAAGTCAATGTCCTTTCACTCTATAGAGATACGAAGGGGAAAATGTGGGTGGCTGCGTTCAGGCAAGGAATGTATACCATAGAAAATGGTATAAGCCAACAGTTTGTTGATGAGCAAAATTTTCTATTATCTAACAATGACATCCGGTGTTTTGTAGAAGACGATGAAGGTTCTATTTGGATAGGAACTTTCAATGGACTGAATAAAATAGATACGCTGGGCAATGTATCCTGTTATAAGAAAGATACGCAACCAGGAAGTTTGAAGCATTCATCCATTTTCTCGCTTTGCAAAGATTCTCAAGGAACAATTTGGGTTGGTACCTATTATGGAGGAGTGCAATACTTTAATCCTCAGGTAGATATTTTTACACATTATTCGGAAGGGGTTGGCCGGAAAGATTGTTTGAGCTTCTTCTTCGTCGGAAATATGGTGGAAGATAAACGGGGGGATGTCTGGATTTGTACGGAAGGGGGAGGATTGAATTATTTACATAGAGACTCCACACAATTTACACATTATTTGGCAGATGAAAAGGGTGTGTCTCCGTTATTCTCTAATTTGAAATGTATAGAATATGATGAAGAACGGGATTGTCTGTATATAGGTACTCACAAACAAGGTTTCTTCTGTTTTGATATAACTGCAAGAAAAGTAGTATATCATACGGAAGAGATGGGAAAATCTCTTTCCAAAATAATTTTGCGTGGAGACAGCCTTTATATTCTTTCCGGTGGAGGTCTGTATGTAAAGGACTTGAAGCAGGAGACGATGGGGCATTTATATCCGTTTATTCGGGAAACTCATCGGGCAGGTTCCTCTTTTTTGATAGATTCCAAAGATTATATTTGGATTGCCCAGCATGACCAGCTTGTGCGGATTAATATGAAGATGCCGGAAGAGAAATACATTTATAAGTATAATGAGAGGGGGCTAGGTAGATTTCAAGTGTTGAATATGGTGGAGTATACCGATGGTACTTTATACTTTGGCACTTATGGGGACGGTCTGTATGCATTCAACCCTGCGGAAAACAGCTTTAAGCAATGTTCTATTTTCGATATTCGTTATTGTTATAATTTGTCTGTTATTCAGGGCGACTATTTGGCTGTTTCCAATGAAAAAGGATTATTGGTTTATCATCCGCAAACTCAGGAGATGAAGATGATTGATGCTGAAAATCAGTTACATCTTTCTGCCATAAATGATGGATGCGGTTTATTGAGTTGTCGTGACGGTGAAGTGTTTGTCGGCGGGACCTCGGGCATGGCTTCTTTCATGAGCCACTCTTTGTTCAATCCGTCTCCCCGGTATAACCTTTATTTTTCATCGCTGTCTGTGAACGATAAACTTGTTTCGTGCGAAACATCCGACCATATATTGGAGACAGCATTGCCTTTTGCCAATCAAATTAATCTGGAGTACAATGAAAATAATATTTCAATATCTATAGCTTCGAATAGTTATATTGATAATGCTAACAGAAAGATTTATGAATATTGGCTGGAAGGGTTCAGTAATGAGTGGAATACGATTTATAATAATACAATAGTATATACAAACTTGAATCCCGGCAAATATAAGCTGATTGTACGTGAAAAGCAGCAGAGTTCACTTGATGAGGTGCATTCCATTGCGTTGGCTATTATTGTACATTCTCCTTGGTGGTCTACATGGGCGGCTTATTTGGTTTACCTTTGTATGGTTGTTGCAATCGCTTATTCATTGTTGCGGAACTGGCGTGCCCGGATGCAGTTACGCGCTTCGTTGGCACAAGAGAAGCTTGAGAAAGAAAAGAACGAAGAACTTATACAGGCAAAACTTCAGTTTTTTGCCAATATATCTCACGAATTCCGTACTCCTTTAACGTTGATTATCTCGCAGCTTGAGGCTTTATTGCAATCCGGTAACTATTCTCCGTATCTGCGGACACGTTTGCAGAAAATATATAAGAATACTTTTCATTTTAGGGAACTGATATCCGAACTTTTGGATTTCCGGAAGATGGAACGGGGAAAATTACAGCTTCATGTGTGCCGGTTGGATATCATTCTTTATCTGAAACAGATTCAGCAGGATTTTATGGATCAGGCGCAGTTGAAGAACATACAACTTGAGTTTCATACGGAGATGGAGAGTATGCAGTGTTGGTTTGACGGCCGGCAGTTGCGGAAAGTATTTTCCAATCTGTTGTCGAATGCATTTAAGCATACTCCGGAGAAGGGAAGGGTAGAGTTACAGATAGAGGAGAAGGAAACGGTTCTCGAGATAAAAGTCATCGATACGGGTGAAGGTATACCGCAAGAAGCATTGCCTTATATCTTTGACCGTTTCTATCAGGTAGATTCTGCTATTTCTTCACCGGGAAGCGGTATCGGTTTGGCTTTGTCAAAAGGAATCGTAGAATTGCATCACGGTGAAATTACAGTGCAGAGTGCGCTGCAATACGGTACTATTTTTACGGTTACATTACCTAAAAAAAATCTTTTCCGTGATGATGACTATGTGACTTTTGTTGAGCCGGAAGAGATGTTTGACAATCATTTTGCGATGCCTCTTGAAGAAGGTGGAGAACAAGAGACAGATCAGACAGGGGAGGAGGAGACTCCCGAAACGCAAGGAGATATTACAGCCAAGGATTGCCTGTTGATAGTAGAAGATAATGAAGACTTGTTGCAGATATTGACTTCATTGCTTTCTCCTTTATATCGGGTCACTATTGCCATGGACGGTAAGGAAGGATTGCAGAAGGCAATGGAAGAACATCCTGATCTTATTCTGAGTGACATTATGATGCCCGAAATGTCCGGTTTGGAGATGTGTGCCAAAATAAAGAGTAATTTTGATTTATGTCACATTCCGGTTGTGTTGCTGACTGCTTTGACTTCGGACAATAAAAAGATGGAGGGATTGCAGTGCGGGGCTGATGATTATATAGAGAAACCTTTTAATAATAAGATATTACTGGGGCGTATTGCTAATATTATACGCAACCGCAAGATGTTGAAACAAAAGTTCGGAATGGAGATGACAACTGGTACTTCTGTGGAAACTGAGATGCAAACGTTGGTATTGAATCCGATTGATGCCAAATTCTTATCAAAACTGGAGGGCATTATAAAAGAACATTTATCAGACCCGGATTTTGATGTGAACATGTTGGCTAAAGAATTATTAATCAGCCGTAGCTCGCTATATAACAAACTGAAGGCGCTGAGCTGCATGACTCCGAATGAATTTATATTGAATACCCGCTTGAAATATGCTGCCGATTTGTTAAAGAACCATACTGAGTTACAGATAAATGAGATAGCCTATCAGGTTGGATTTAACTCTCCGCGTTATTTCAGGCATTGTTTTAAGGCTTGCTTTAATCAGACACCGCAGGAGTACAGGGGCCGTTAATGGATGATATAAGGGGGGTGTGTTAAAACGTGGATAATGCTATTGTTTAGTTCGTAGGGGCGAGGTTCGCTCGTCCGAAAACATACTTGGTGTCTTCGGGCAGGCAAACCCTGCCCCTACAGCTGACGATTGGATAGACTGGTTTAGTTTTGACACACTCCCAAGAGAATTCCAACAGGCATTAAATCCGGTCTTTGTAGAATCTGTGATTTATTCGGCTGCCCATTCTTTAGCACCTTGTTCTTTTAGCTTGGCTGTGAATGCTTTTGCTTTCTCCATGCTTGAAGCTTCCTCTTCAGGTGTAGCATAAGCATGTTTAAAGCCTTTCACGGTATTCCACTCTCCACGTGTAAAATCAGGAATGGCTACGGCTGCACAGTTATTGTCCATAGAAAGTTCGCCCAATTCTGCCAGGCAACACCATTCAGCCAAGTCGTAAACATCCATATCCAAGGGAAGGCCGTTTTGCAGGCAATATACCAATCGGCTGTCCATGATAAAGTCCATACCTCCATGACCTCCTACTTCTTTTGCCATTTCTCCGTATTTCTTCAATATCGGGTGGCGATATTTGTCAACCAATGCGTCTTGTTCTGCTTTCGGCATGAATCCGTGTGCGCTCAGATTGTCTACCTGGGGCTGTACGCCTGAAGCGGCCAGTTGATCGGCGCTCAGTGCATATCCTTGTGTGGGATACTTATTGGCAAATCCTTTTGTTCCTGTCAATTGATATAAACGGTTATAAGGTTGCGGTGTCATTACATTGTGCTGAATTTCAATTACTTTTCCGTTTTCTGTGCGGATGAGGGTAGTGGTATGGTCGCCGTTGCGGAAATTATTGCAAACAGAATCGGTTCGTTGCTCCACCAATGATTTGCCGACAATCGATTTAGTATCCATGGCTACCAAGGTTTTCATACGGTCACCCCGGTGAATATTCAATGCCTGTGCGACGGGGCCCAGTCCGTGGGTGGCATACACATCACCGCGATGACGCATATTATAATCCAGTCTCCAACCTAGTTTGTCGTTTTCTCCATCTTTCCAATAATAATCCCAGAATTGATCTAAATTGTGGATGTATGCTCCTTGTGCGCGGATTACTTCGCCCAATACACCCTGTTGTGCCATATTCAGGGTGTTCATTTCAAACCAGTCGTAACAACAGTTCTCCAATAACATACAGTGTTTGCGGGTCTTTTCGCTCATGTTCACTAAATCCCAGCATTCCTTCAGGTTCATGGCTGACGGAACCTCGATTGCCACATTCTTTCCGTTTTCCAGAGCACACATGGCTACAGGAAAATGGTGTAACCAATCGGTGGCTACATAAACAAGGTCTATGTCATCGCGTTTGCAAAGTTGTTCATATCCTTTTTCTCCCGAGTAAATGGCGGCTTTGGGCATTGACGCTTTTTGCAAATACTTCTGGCATTTTTCTGCGCGCTCTTGTTTATAGTCGCAAAGTGCCACTATCTGTACACCGGGAATGTAAGTGAAACGTTCCACGGCTCCGGGACCACGCATGCCCAGTCCCACAAATCCCACACGGACTACTTCCATTTTGGGAACAGTCAGTCCGATGGCGCTTGTCTGGTCTGCCGGACGTTCGGGAGTCTTCACTACAATGGTTCCTTTGTCCCAGCTCCATTGTGTACCGTGTTCGTTGGTTTGCACAGTAGAGGTGGATTGATTGGAGCATGCTCCTAATGTGAAACATATCCCCAGGGTTAATAACTTTAATGTTTTCATGTCTTTGTCTTATTTTTATTAAATACTAGAATTATTTTGTTCTTGCTTCTGTAATCGTGTAAACGATAAAGTAACATCCGTCCGGTTTCGGTTTGAATTGGAAGCGGTTCAGTTTGGTTATACTCCGGCCTTTGTCGATATGGATGTTCTTTATACTTCTACGTTCCACGGTTTTTCCTTTTTCGTTCTTCAATTCGATACTCAGGTGTACAGTGCGTTCGTCTCCCAGATTGAATATAACAGGAGCGATTGAGTCATTCGGTCCATAAACCACATCTACATTGTCACTTGCCGCCCAAATTCGATTGAAAACCTGCTTGTTGGCATAAAAAGCTAATTTGGGTACTCCCATTGCATCTACTAACGGTTTCTGATAAGTGAACATATTGGCGCCCGACTCCAGACTGCACCATGAAAATCCGTCATATCCCAAGAGTGTCTGTTTTTTCATGGACTCCCATGCTGAGAAAGCCTGAAATGCCTGACTGATACGCCACTCTTCCGCATTGAGTTTACGGCCTATGCTGCCTTCTTCGTATCCCCATTCGTAGGACTGTAACTTGTACCAAGGCTCTTTCTTCACTAATTCCCAATTGGGCTGGGCTGCCGATTCTTCATGCTCAAAGTTAAAGTAGCATTTGTCGTTGGCTGCCAGGCAGGAAGCTGCCCAACTGTGTGGAGCTTTTCGGAGGTATGACCAATCAGCACCATATCCTGTATAGGCATCTTGACTCCCGCGAGTCATTAATTTCTCCATTAAAACAGGGGTTGGCGTCATCGGATTACCTTTGTAATCTTTTGTTCCGTCATAGTTGCCGTAATGTGTATGCTGCCAAAAAGAAGTCGGTGAAATTAACCGGCTGGTGTCGGCACTGCTAATTGTATGGAAGATACGCTCCATATAATAGTTGGAGTCGGAGATATCATGTTTCTTGAAGCGGTTGGGATGATTGCTTGCTTCCCACATCACAATGGACGGATGGTTGTAGACTTGCTTCATGAACTTGGGATAACCTTCAAAGTCAACGTTCCACGCTTCTCCTTCACGTATCCATCCGGCTGTCTGCCATAAAAGATATACACCCAGTTGGTCGGCAAACTCGGCATAACGCGGGTCGTTGATGCCGTCTATCGTATCTTTCTCGGCATGAACGTGGATGCGTAGCATATTGCCGTTCATCTTCTTTATCATGAGTAAATCTTGTGCAACCGTTTCGTCGGATACACAGCGATTGGTTTTGGAAATGGTTTCTATCGGATACCGGTTTCCCATGATTTGAGCCCCATTCAGCATCTCGGCTTTATTGTTGACATACAGAGTACCGTTCCTTTGTTCGATGGTTCTGATGCCGGTAGTCAGCATATAATCGTCTATGGCCTCTCCTTTCTCATTTCGCAAGATGACTTCTACCTTATATAAATTAGGCTGCTCGGTTTGCCATAGTTTGGGCTGTCTTATCGGTAGGTTGATAATGATTTTATTGTCTATGGCAGGGCGGATTTCAATGTCCTGTCGGGTAGAGGCAACTTTCTCACCCTCTGTAGGATACCATGAGTAGTAGTTGACTTCCACATTTCCTTTACAACTATAGACTCCGGGGTATTGGAGAATAATCTGATTGGTTTGTATTGCCTGATTGTCGGCAATGGAAGCTGTATGGACAAACACATTCTTTATCATGCACCGGTCGGTAAGTATCAGTTCTGTTCTACCCAATTGCCAACCTATGTAAGGATCTGAAGGCGAGTGTAACATTAAGTGTCGGGCCTTGTATGGTTTCACGCGGACAGCTATCAGATTTTCGCTATTCGGTTTTAGGTAATCCGTTACATCCAAGTCATAAGGATGGCGGTTGTTTATTACGGCTACCGGTTGTCCGTTTATCCATACTTCCCCTCCTGGATCCAGTGTCTCCAGCTTTAGCACGGCACGGCCGAAATCTTTTACATGTACTTTCTTTCTTAGATAATAACTCTCTTCTCTTTCTCTGAGGCCTCCGTGAGCGGATGGAAGATTAACAGTTTGCCAACACTGGTCGTTATATGTTGGATTCTGCCAGCCGTCTATGGGCAATACTTCTTCGAAATCTTCATCCAGAAGAAGACTGGTATAATAAGGAGTATGTTGGTTGGTGCTGTCTGCTGTAAAGTTGAACAGCAGTATATCATCTATAACTGTTTCTCCTTGCAGAGAGGTTAGTTTGATACGATTGATTTCTTGTTCCAAGGTCGTATCTATGGGACATTCTAAAATCGTCTCTCCGTTGACAGTTACGAAAAAGCGGTGATTGGGTATGTCACCATAGATTTCCAACTTTATTTTTGGATCAAAATTGAATGGTGCGGTTTGTTTGTGCCGACCGGATTGTGTCATTATTTTATCTGTTGCCAGCACGATGGACAATAAGGTCTTGTCTCCTTTATTGAAAGCAAGGGTAAAGTTAGGGCTCAGTTTATCCAATGTGGTGTTGAATTTAAAGCGCCAGTCTATTTTGCCTACTTCTCTTTCTGTGCTGCCATTATTAAGCTTTAGTCCGCCATTGGCAATAGTGGCTTCCGGCGCACTGGCCCATAGCCTCCATTGCTGCCTCTGTTCTTCTGCTTTTCCCGGTCGATGCCCATATGCCTGCCAATCAGACAAACGCAACGTCCGTCGCACCTTTGTTAATGGTTGTGGTTTTATATTTTGCACTACACCTTGGGCTTCTCCTATAGCCAGCAGTGGTTGGCTCAGTTGCGGATTTCCCCAAAACTCAGCAGAGTAAGCGGCATATTTATTTAAGAAGTCGATGCGTTGGTCGAGATTCATCCATTCGGTCTCCCCATGAAAATCACTATCTCCGTTTGCTTTTGTGTCAGAGGTAATATATCGCATCTCAAAAGTTGCAATACGTTGTGCGCTGACGTGCAATGCAAGTAAGATGAATGACACTAATATGTATACTATTTTTCTCATTCTCTTATAAATTAGCGAACTAAGTTCTTGGTTTCTCCGGCTTTCATTTCCACTTCTTCAACTTTCTTTGTGAATGGGTTAAAGATTTTCAGCTTTCCTCCTTTTTCCGATTGAACTTTGATATATTCCACCTTTCCGTCTTTGTAACTTGCGGTAATCAGAAAAGCTCCCATCGCGCGCATATTACGGAAAGAGGCGTTTTGCCAAGATTCGGGGATGGCGGGGAAAACTTTGATGACCCCGGTATGACTCTGTAATAACATTTCTTGGATGGCAGAGGCACACGCAAAATTTCCTTCTAAGGTGAAAGGCCGGTAGGTAAGGCCGGAATAACCTTTTTTAAGTTGGTCACCATTGAGATGGAAACTGTTGGGTGAGCAGAATGCTTTGATGAAGATGTGCAATGCACGTGCTGCAGCATCTCCGTTGAAAACACGAGCATGGAAGTTGGCTAGCCAACTGTAAGTATACCCACACCAACCGTTTACTCCCATCTCTTCGGTGTGATGAATGGAACGTTTAATTAACTTTTCCATTTCTTTTCCTTGTGAAATGTCTAATAACCCAAAAGGATGGATAGCCAGCATGTTCGACAGGTGGCGGTGACTATAGGCTAGCGGGTAGTTCGGTGCAATAGTTAGTCCGGTGGAGTCTACTGCAAAATCAGGCCACTCTTCGTTTTGTGATTTCCAGTGCTTGGCCTCTTCTTTCAGTCCTAATGCTTCTGCCATATCAGCAGCAGCTTTATTAGTAAATCGGATGCATGCCAAATCATAATTGGTCGTTTCTTTAAACCACGCATCCCAATCATTGTTATTTATTTCAGGCGAACTTGAAATAGGTAATTGTCGCTTTCCGTTTTTATTTTTTACAGAGATGTTTTCAAAAAAACGTGCTGCTTCCTTTACCCAAGGATAGGCTTGTTCTTTCAGAAAAACCTCGTCGGCAGAATATTGCCATTGTAGATAAAAATGATGAACCAACCAGCCGGCTGCTGTAGGTGAGTGGGAGTATTGATTCCATCCTCCCAGATTCCGTCCATCGAGTGTAGATATACAAGGTACGTTCAGTCCTTCTACATCGAAAAACTGGCGGGTATATGCTTGCCCGTTCTCTTTTATCTTCCAAAGCCAGTCTGTAAAAACAGAAGATTCTTCCAGATGATTGGATGCATAGCCCGGCCAATAGCTAAGTTGGGTATTTAGGTCGTTGTGGAAGTCACCGCGCCAAGGTGGAGTTTGTCCGTTGTCGGCAGTCCATACGGCTTGGAGGCAGATAGGGGGAGCGTCTTTACGTGAGGCTGCACCAAACTTATACATTTCAAGATACCATTGACGTTCCAATACTTTGTCGGGGAGATTGATTTCACATTGTTGCCAATACTGTTTCCACCATTCTGTATGCTCTTTGCGGGCAGTTGAGAAATCTTTGGTATGGTTCTTCATCTGTTTCCCTGCAGAAAGAGATTCGCTATACCAAGTGCCATCTGTTGTGATGCAAAATACACCTTCCATTGTACTGTCATCTATGTACTCCCACTTCAAATCGGTTTCATAAGAGACATCACCATATACTTTCTGACGATAATTGATATGATTTTCTTTGTTGACAATCTTTCCATTCTTATACCCTAACCGAGAAAGAGAGTTATGTTGCTCTTTCTCTCCTTCTTTCAGTTCAAAAGAAGGAGATTGGAGATTAATGGCTATCTTTTCCGGTAGATGAACGAAACGGAAGTAACCTTTCTTATCTACTGCATTCGTAAAAAAATATCCTTTGGTTCCATTCTTCCATGTAATAGTGCAGATGGCTGTCATTACATCCAGGTCTACACTTGCCACTTCACCTAATTGTCCGATGGCAAATTCCAATGCACCTGCAGGAAGCTTGGTGGGTGCAATGTCTTTTTGTGTACGTGCGTCTATTACTTCATATATCGGTTTCATGTCTTTCTTGTCTACTGCCTCGCAGATAGCCTTATAGCTATACTTTGGGCCGTTGAATTCTTTTACCGGACGCAAGTCCCATAAGTCGGCCCGATCCAAGGCCAGGCGTAATTTACCATCTTTCTGATACACAAGTGCCCCCATGATACCGTTTCCCAAAGGAACAGCCTCGTCCCAGCGGTTGGGAAGGGTACTGAAATGCAGGCCGTGCTTTATGGCTGTTTCCTGTTCTAAACAGGAGGCAGATACAAACGGTAAATTGGGTTGTTTTAAGTCGGAGGCAGGTGTGGCATATACATTGCCTACGACCAGACCTGCCAGGTATAAAATAGCCATTTGTCGACTCCAATGGTTTGAGCTGTTTTTTTTCATAATAATCGAATTAATAAATGTTTCTATTGGTTTACTTCTTAAAGCACTTCACACGTTGTCCGTCATAACCTACTGCCATGATATAGGCAGCGCCTTCCGGCCAATCTTTGATAGTTTCATGTATTAATTATTATCAAAGTCTTTTGCTGCTCATCCGTACCGTCACCTTACCGTCTGTTCCTTTGAACGAACATTCTGCTTCAAGCATGGTGATACCCTCGATAGGTTTTTCTCCCTTATAAGTATTCTTGGCCGGATAAGTCTTGAACACTGCACCGGCAGGAGCAGTTATCTGCATATAAAAATGCTTGCCATTACGCATAAAGTGAGCTTTGTTTCCGTTCACTTCTACATTGGCTTTGGTGCCGGCTACCCATGACACCTTTGAACTGGCATCAAGCAACTTCACTTCATCTTCTATTTCCATAGTATGACTGTTGAGTAGTGTGAATTTGCGATAAGCACTTTTTGCTTTTTCCTTGTACACTTCACATAAGTTCAGTTTGACGGAAGGCTGCTTGGCTTCGGGATGTTCCTCGCAGACAAAAGCATGGCCATTGGCATATTGCAGGCTATGGTCTATGTTGATGACATTGTGCGAGAAATTGTTGTTGCGGAAGTATTTCCAACGCTGGCCACCGGGCTTCCCATCCCAGAAACCGGGCAAGTCGTAGTCATCGGCACCGAGGTCTTCTGTCCAAAGCACACCGTCACTTTCTACAATGAATGTGCCGCAATCCATTTGCTGATGTGCCTGATTGGGTAAACCGCCTTTGGCTACTAAATAGATAGAACCCCTTTTGTTGCGGTCACCGTTGAACACCACAATGTCATTAATCTTGTTGTGATACACTTCCATGGCAGGCACAGTGCTTGTTTTACCGGTAGGAGTGTTGTCAAACCAAGGTAAGGAGAGAAAGAAGAGTTGGTCGAACATTCTGGCACCATGCAGTGCTTTAGCCACTTCGTTTCTATTCCAGGCGGATACTTCGGGCTGATGGAACATTTTACCATACAGAAAATAGGCGGGACCGCCAAAAGACTCATGTCCGATACCTGCATTGCCGAAATAGAACGGATGTCCTGATGGGGTGAGTGTGCGTATCTGGTAAAGTGCTGTACGGTTGATACCCGGCAATTGGGCAATGCCTCCCTTATCTCCGCCATTGTCTGTTACCGCTTTCAAGTACATGGAAAGGTAGCGGTTGGTGTATCCCCAATAGGCGGGCCCTTCGTAACATACACCGTCGGGAGCAAAAAGTTTCAGGCAGTTGGGCATGTATTTGGCGGCATTTTCTAAGATGACACCGGTTTCTTGGGGATAGTCTTCGGCTACAGCCAATGCGCCCAATACCATACCGGTGTTACATACCACGTTCCAGTTGGTTTCACGCTTTGCCCAACTGCCCGGTCCTCCTTTTTCGTATTCGCGCAACACCCGATGAATCGCATTCTTGTAGATACTCGCTTTGACTAGCTGTTTTGTAGCGTGTGGAAGTTCGGCAAAAAGCCAGTCGTAGGCAATGGCTACTGCTGCAGTCATTTCGGCTGTATCAAGGTAGTGCTTTGGGTCCCAATCAGGGAAGTTACACACCCACAAGATGGCATCATTGGCTGCGTTTAAATATTTATCTTCACCATAGATGCGGTAGGCTAATGATAAAGTACCCAACCGATAGACATAAGCACGTGAAGTCCACAACATATTACCGTATTTATCCATTTCGTATGGCAATTGTGGTGCCTCTGCTATGGAATCGGCTTGTGCTTTCAAATACAACGCCAATTCACCGGCCAATGGCTCGCTCTTTATCAATTCTTTCACTTCCGAGGTTTCGGCTCCGGTAAATAATAGACGGGGATGGTTTGGCAGCCAATTTTGTTGTCCCCATGCACTGCAAGTTAAAAGTAGCATGGCCAAAAGCATGATGCTTTTTCCTATGCGGTTCGTTGAAATGATAACGTTCTTCATAATAAATGATTGGTTAGGGCGTTGCTTATTTAATTTGTTCTATTCTTATTTGATTGCACAAAAATAAGAATATAAAATATAATGTAGGGGGAAATATCATCTACTTGACGGGTGCTTTCCGTTCAATGAATAAAAATTTAAATTATATTAGAGACAGCCATAAAAATGGCTGAAATCTTTTGGTTACAAAGTCTCCGTATCAGCCGAATCGTTTTCTTCCTTCTTCCTTTCATTAGCCGTTGAAACGCCCTGCTGATAGGGGTTCCGGTGGTGAATGGGCATCTTGTTGTCGTCCTTTCAGCCTCCCTTCATTCGTCAAAAAGGAAATCGCTGAAGGTAGATTGTGAAGGGACTTGGAAAGCGCGGCTGAAGGGAGGATGAGGGGATGTACTGTCATCTTTAACCGGTTGTTCGTCTGTGTGTTAAATTTAAAATGTAAGGATGAAGGGACAAGGAGGAATGAACAACTTTGTGAGAGGAGGCAAGCCGCCCTTACATTAAAAACACACCGAGCTTTTTTAAAAAGGTGCTGAAGTTTTTTGAAAACATAACGAGCTTTTTTAAAAACACAAAGGTCTTTTTGCAACATTCACAACACGTACGGTGGCATAAGCCTATACGTACGGTGGCATAAGCCCACACGTATATACGCATCGGGCTACACGGACGTACGCATAAGCCTGCACGTATATATGTCATTGTGTCAGGCTCCGTCAGGCTATTGGAAAAAGGATGAAATTTGTTCCTTTAACTTTTATTCTTTGTACGGAAATGTATCTTGTTGTACAAATATGTACCCTGTGCTGCAAACGTTAAAAATATAAGGGTACAAGTATACTCCTCTCAAAAACACAAATGTACCCCTGCTCCTATGTACTATTCGTATAAATTTGCAGCAAAACCTTAAAATTATATAGGACTATGTATCAACAGAAAAAACAGTGGTGTGTTTTACATACCAAGCTATTCAAACTTTTTGTGGGAGGAGCTTTGGTGTTGGCGGTAAGTCCGGCTTATGCAGCCGGAGGTAATCCTTCCGATATCAGTTCCACAAATTCTTCTCTTATCGTACAGCAGAATGGCCGTACTATTACAGGTACGGTAATCGATGAAACCGGTGAAACTGTTATTGGTGCCAATGTGGTTGTAAAAGGAACGACTAACGGTTCTATTACGGATGTGGATGGCCGGTTCTCATTAGACAATGTACCTAATGGTGCTGTCTTGGTTGTCAGTTTTGTAGGGTATGAAGACCTGACTGTGAAGGTCGGCACTCAAAGCACACTGACTATTAAGTTAAAGGAAAGTAGCGAACTTATAGATGAAGTAGTGGTAGTGGGCTATGCTTCACAAAAGAAAGTAAACTTGTCCGGTTCTGTTTCTTCCGTCAATATGGATGATATCGCAGAGAAACGTCCTATCACCAATCTTTCTTCCGGTTTGGCAGGTATGGCAGCAGGTGTTTCGGTAACATCAGCCAGCAATAAGCCGGGTGATGACAATGCCTCTATTTTAGTACGTGGTCAAGGTACTTTGAATAACTCTTCGCCACTGGTTATTATTGATGGGGTAGAAAGTAATATTAACACTGTTGCTCCTCAGGATGTAGAAAGCATGACTGTATTGAAAGATGCCGCATCTGCATCTATCTATGGTAGCCGTGCTGCTAATGGTGTTATTTTGATTACTACTAAAAAAGGTAAAAGTGGAAAGGTCAATGTAGATTATACTGGCTATGCTTCATTGGAATCAATTGGTAGAACATTGGATCCGGTGTCAAATTATGCTGATTATATGGAATTGATGAATGAAGCTTATAGTAATTCCGGCCAACCGGGACGTTTCTCGGAAGCTACCATTAAGGAATGGCGTGATGACAATGGTAGGAATCCATTGATATATCCTAATACCAATTGGATTGACGAAGTTTTTGATACAGCTGTTGCCACCAATCACAATCTTTCGGTAAGCGGTGGTAGTGAGAAGATTAATTTCTATACTTCTTTTGGTTATAACAATAATCCGGGAGTCATGGAAAATTCCGGTTATGAACGTTATAATTTCCGTTCTAATGTAGAGGCTAAAATCACTAAATGGTTGACTTTAGGTGCAAAAGTGAGTGGGTACTTAGCAAACATTGATTTGGGACAGGATCGGGTAGACGATATGTTCACTTATGGTGTGGCAAGTACTCCAGGCTTGGTGCTTCGTCATGATGGACGTTACGGTGCTATGCAGAATCCTGAAGATGATGCGCAAGCCAATAACCCATTGTGGTGGTTGAACCGTGAAATAGGTGAGAAGAAAGAACGTAATGTACGCGCACAGTTCAATGGAACCATCACTCCTCTGAAGGGATTGAGTATTTCGGGCTCTTATTCTTATGAACTTACGGATAAAGATAATTGGGAAAAGTCTAATTTTAATGACCGTTGGAATTTTGCAACAGAGACAATGACTCAAAAGGACAGTGGTCAGAGTTATGTATACAATTACAACCGTAAGATTGAACGTATATTTATGGATGGTGTAATACGTTATGAAAACAAGTTCTTCAATAATCGTTTTGATTTGAATGCGATGGTAGGTGCCAGTCAGGAAATGCGCCGTGACCGTAGCTTCAGCGCACAAAGATATGATTGGCTGGACTCTTCTGTCGATGTAATCAACGGTGCCACCGGTGAGTCGACAACAAGTGGTTCACATTCCGAATGGGCTATGCGCTCGTTCTTTGGACGTATTAACTTGGGTTGGGATAATAAATACTTGTTGGAAGTCAACCTTCGTGCTGATGCGTCTTCACGCTTTTCTAAGGACAAGCGTTGGGGATATTTCCCCTCTATGTCTGCCGCTTGGCGTATGGAGCAGGAATCATTTATGGCAGGTACCCGCAATTGGCTGGATGCTTTAAAACTGCGCGTGTCTTATGGTCAGCTTGGTAATAATGACTTGAAAGGCAACGATTATGCTGCAGTTCCGGTTTATGCTCAGAGCAACTATGTATTAAATGGTAATAAAGCGGTAGGATTGGGCATGACTTCTATCTCGAATACGAGCTTGACTTGGGAAAGCACAGCCATTACTAATATTGGTGTGGATTTTGGAGTATTGAATAACCGTTTGAACGGTTCTTTGGAATATTTCTATAAAAAGACATCAGATATTTTGATTGACCTTCCTGCTCCGTTGGTTCACGGTACAGCCGGAATTCCTATCCAAAATAGTGCGGAAGTAGTGAATAAAGGTTTTGAACTGACTTTGAATTGGGCGGATAAAATCAATGATTTCCACTATAATATCGGTGCCAACCTTACTTTTGTGGATAATGAAGTAACCAAGTTCAAAGGTGATGAGGCTAGTTATAGCGGTACTGCCATGATTAAAGAAGGATATGGCATTAACACTCAATACATCTATATTGCAGACCGTATCATTCAGACACAGGCGGATTTAGACTATGTACAGTCGCTTGTTGATAATCCCAGATTGGATGAAGCAGGCAATCCCATTAACTATTTCAAGAACTTTAAGCGTCCGGAGCTTGGTGACGTGCTTTATAAGGAT
This sequence comes from uncultured Phocaeicola sp., assembly GCF_948499155.1. Taxonomy (NCBI): domain Bacteria; kingdom Pseudomonadati; phylum Bacteroidota; class Bacteroidia; order Bacteroidales; family Bacteroidaceae; genus Phocaeicola; species uncultured Phocaeicola sp. The sequence goes on from NZ_CAOOSE010000005.1 coordinate 39,860, forward strand.
ATGAATAACAACGGTTATTTGGATGATGACGACAGAGTGGCCAGAGGTCATGGAGATACTCCGCGCTTCTTGTTCAACTTCAACTTGGGATTTGAATACAAAGGTTTCGACTTCTCAACGGTATTGTCCGGTACAGGCAGCTATAAAGTGCAATATACGCACATGCGTTCCTCATATTTGACTTTCGGTAACCAGATTAGTAAAGAAGTAGCTGATAACTGCTGGCATGAAGGTGTGACAAACGCTAAGTATCCGCGTCTGATGTCCAATGGCGACAGCCGCAATACTCGTCAGAGCACCATTTGGGAAACAGACAAGTCCTATTTTAAAATCCGTAATATTCAGTTAGGATATACTCTCCCTCAAAAATGGGTTCAGGCAGCCTCTTTGAGTCGGGTACGTTTATTCTGCAGTTTAGAGAACTTCTTTACATTTACAGATTATGCCGGTATGGATCCGGAAACAAACAAGTTTACTTATCCGACCATGCGTCAGGCATCTTTCGGACTTAATGTTTCATTCTAAATTAATGATAATACCAATATGAAAAAATATTTATTACTTTTAGCAGTGGCAGGATTGATGAGCAGTTGCTATGACTTGGATCAATATCCGCACGATAAATTGAGCTCTGCTACTTTTTGGCAAACAGAAGAGCATGCTCACCAAGGCATGATGAGTATCTATGCCCAAATGAAACATGAACAGACATACGGCACTTATTTTGGTGTAGATGCTTTAGGAGAAATTTCATTTGGACGTTATGAGTCTGTTATTTATGGAAGCTATACGAATAGTAACGGTGATGTTAGTAGCAAATGGTCTGCACTTTATGAAGGTGTGGCTCGCGCTAACCTTTTGTTGCAGAATATCGATAGAGTGGATATAACTGATGCGTTGAAAGCTCAATATAAGGGAGAAGCCAAATTCATGCGTGCTCTTTACTACTTCCAATTGTTGGATTTCTGGGGCGGTGTGCCTTTATATGATGAAACGACTATCATTAGTGATGATTTCATGAATATGAAAAAGCCTCGTAGCAGTGCGGAAGAAATCAGACAATTCATTCTGGACGATTTGGAGGAAGCGATTGACGTATTACCTGTAAAATGGGAACAGAGTGAATATGGTCGTGCTACACGTGGTGCTGCTGTTGCATTAAGGGGTAAAGTAAAACTCTTCAATCAAGATTATAGCGGTGCTGCAACAGATTTTGAAGAAGTAGTGAATGATCCTAGTGGAAGAGGCTACGGTTATAAACTTTATGATAGCTATCCTGATTTGTTCAAACCCGAAGGAGACTGTAGTGATGAAATGATTTTCGCTGTTCAGAATTCCGGTGGAGTCGGCAATGATAGCGGTCTGCCTTCCGGTCTTTATATGGGTAGCCGTTCTTCTTTCGGAGGTGGTTGGAACAATAGCATACCTACGGATATTTTGGTAGATATGTATGAAATGAAAGATGGAAAACCATTTGATTGGGAAGATTATATTCCAGGATTTACGACCAGTCAGGCGATTCAAAAGGAAACTTTTTTAGCAGAACTGACAAATAATGTGGTTTCTAAATATCCTGAAAAGAAGGAATTGCTTCGCCAGATTTATGAAAATCGTGACCCGCGTTTGGAACAAACAGTTCTTACTCCGTATGCGCATACTCTAGGGGCAGTAGGTCGTACTCCTAAAGAAATGGAATTGGTATTGGCGAAAGGAACAAATGAGAATTATGGCTATATTCGCAATAATCGTGGTTGGTATGACTATATATGGCGCAAGTTTGTGCCGGAAGGTGACATGAATGGAGAAATCAATGACCGTTATCACGTGCCTATTAACTTCCCGATTATTCGTTATGCAGATGTATTGCTAATGTTGGCCGAATGTTATAATGAGATAGGTAGACTGGATGATGCCGTGGCTTTAATCAATCAGGTTCGTCAGCGTCCGTCCACTAATATGCCGGCTTTGAATAGTGGTCCGTCTTGGCTTGAAGCTCGCACTCATGATGAAGTGTTCCAGCGTATTGTTCACGAACGTGCGGTTGAGTTGGCAGCCGAGGGACATCGTTTTGGTGATTTAAAGCGTTGGAAGCTTTGCGAAGAAAAACTAAACTTCAAATATGATGATATCTTAGGTAATGACCGTTATACTCGTAAGTTTGTTGAACGTGATTATTTATGGCCCATTCCTCTAACAGAACTTGAGCGTAATCCTGATTTGAAATCACAACAGAATCCGGGTTGGTAATTTGAAATCATTAAGGTAAAAAGGTTGGGAAATAGATTCCGCCTACTAATCAGTAGTCTTCTGGTGTGTAGGCGGGATTTTCCTGTCCGTTCAACAGTCTGAGGCTGTCATTTCATCCTCTCTCAAAAAGGGCTTGGTTTTATTCAGAAAGAACTACAGCTTTTTTTTGAAAAGACTTGGACTATCCATACAGTCTCATCTGTAATACTGTAACGGATGTCTTTCAGACAGTATGTAATAGAAATGGAGAATAAATGTAGAGGGAGAAATTGTCCAAATGGGGTATGTTTTGTCCAATTCAGAGGGTGCTTTTTATGCATATAATGCCCTATTTCCCACTTTCTTCGTTAAAAATGCAGGAATGTACGTTTTCTCTCCTTTATAAGATTGATGTTCCTTCTTTTTACATTCAATGCCTATATCTTTGCAGTAAACCTATTTGAAATTAACACCATTAAAAACATGAATATGATAAAAAAAAACTTCGGCTTGTTCACGGCTCTTTTGTTTTCGTGTGTGACAGGCAATGTGCAAGCTCAAAATTCCGAAAAGGAATTTATTCAAGAAAATATGGAATTTGCAGCCAAACAGTATAATCTGATGCTGAAGACTCCGAGTCAGGGAAAAAATGGCAGTGGCGTGATGCCCCACAGTATGCGTAAAGACGGAACGGTATCCAAAGGAAGTATTTACTTATGGACAGCCGGTTTCTTTCCGGGCAGTTTATGGTATATCTCCGACTTCTTAGGTGATAAGGCTTTGCAGGATTCTGCCTTGGTTTATACGCAGAAGATGGAGCCTTGTAAGACTTTTACAGACAATCATGACATCGGTTTCATGATGTATTGCAGCTACGGCAATGCGAATCGTTTTGCACCGAAAGCCGAATACGAGGACATTTTGACTGAATCGGCTAAATCACTCTGTACGCGTTTCCGTCCTAAAGCCGGTGTGATTCAGTCATGGAACGGTTTCCGTTCTTGGCACGGTGATAAAGTCTATGACTTTCCTGTTATCATTGATAATATGATGAATTTGGAGTTGTTGTTCCACGCCAGCAAGGTGACAGGTGATGACACTTATAAGAAAGTAGCTGTTTCGCATGCCGAAAAGGTGATGAAGAATCAAATCCGTAAGGACTACAGTCACTATCACATTATCTATTATGATAAAGAGACCGGAGCTCCTATCAAGGGAGAAACCTCTCAGGGTTATTCCGATAATTCTTGTTGGTCGAGAGGCCAGTCTTGGGGTATTTACGGGTTTACTTTGTGCTATCGCGAAACCGGTGATAAACGTTTCCTGAAAACAGCTCAAGGCATGGCTGATTATTATCTGGATCATCCTAATCTGCCTAGCGATAAGGTGGCGTGGTGGGACTTCAATGCTTGGGAAGAAGGTTATGTTCCCGGTGTACGTTCCAAAGCCAGCATTACGCCTATTCTGTATCGTGATGCTTCAGCCGCTGCTTGCACAGCTTCGGCTTTGATGGAGCTGAGTACTTATGTGAAGGGTGCCAAGAGCAAAAAATATTTGGAAGGTGCCAAGCAGATTCTTCATTCGTTGGGCAGCCCTGCTTATCGTGCCAAATTGGGTGAGAACGCTGATTTCATTCTGAAGCATAGCACCGGTGCCATTCCGCATGGTGGTGAAATCGATGTGCCTTTGACGTATGCAGATTACTATTTTATAGAAGCTCTGCATCGCTATAATAAATTATTGAATAATGAATCTCTCTTCTAATAAATAATGACTATGAAACGATTAAATTACTTTGCTTTGTTGTTGGTTTTTCTAATGGCAATGCCTGTTTCTTCTTTGCAAGCTAAAAATAAGAAAGATAAAGCTGCGAAAGAACAACAAACGACTACCGGTGCACAAGACCGTGCCGTTTGGGTGGAGCTTATGTGGAAAATCGCCTATCCTGTGATTCATAATCTGGCAGAGAACACATTGCGTCAGAATATGCCGATAGAATCTCCGAGCGGAAATCCGAAAGGCTATGATGAAATCACCCATTTGGAAGCTGTCGGTCGTACATTGGCAGGCGTAGCTCCCTGGTTGTCGCTGCCCGATGACGATACCGAAGAGGGAAAACTTCGCAAGCAGATGCGTGAAGAAGTGTTGAAAGGATTGAAAAATGCCGTTGATCCGAATTCGCCGGATAAACTGAATTTTACGAAACAGCCACAGCCTATCGTGGATGCCGCTTATCTGGTACATGCTTTCTTGCGCGCTCCTAAAGCACTTTGGGAACCGTTGGACGATGTGACCAAGCAACGCTATATTGAATCGTTGAAGGCTTTGCGCAATCGTACCGGTGCTTACAATAACTGGTTGATTTTTACGGGACTGAATGAGTCTTTCATCAATTGGGCAGGGGGTGAGTGTGATCCATTCCGCCTGAAGATTGCCAAGAATAAAGTGAGAGAATGGTATGCAGGTGACGGCTGGTATTGCGATGGTCCCAAATTCAGTATGGACTATTATAATTCTTATGTATTGAATCCGATGTATGTGGCTATGCTTGAAACATTGGCATCCAAAAAAAGAGCTGGTCAGAAAGAAGTGGATGAAGCTATGGCACGTATGATACGCCATGCCGAATTTTGTGAACGTATTATCGGGCCCGACGGTACTTATCCGGCTTTGGGACGTTCGGTGACTTACCGTTCGGCGGCTTTCCAGTCATTGGCGGATGTAGCTTTGCGTGAGAAATTGCCGGCTCATTTGAAACCTGCCCAGGTGCGTTGTGCTTTGACTGCCGTACATCGCAATTTATATGAAGGTAATCAGAACTTTGACAAGAACGGTTGGCTGGTTTTAGGGTTTAATGGACATCAACCCGAAGCTGCCGACGGTTATACTTCTACCGGCAGCCTTTATATGGCGACTTTGAGTTTCTTGCCGTTAGGACTCCCTGCCGACAATGCTTTTTGGACAGAACCTTATGAAGACTGGACTACCAAAAAGGCATGGAAAGGAGAACACCTGCATAGAGATTATAAGGTGGAATATTAATATGGAACTAAAAGAAGAAAAAGAGTTTTAACATAGTAAATGACTTGTTTGAGAATAGATGAAGGCTTCGGTTTGTGATAAATCGAAGCCTTTACTTTATATTATGGAGTCCTATGAACTTAGAATGTTTATTTCTTTTTGGCTGCGACGGCCAGTAACACTCCCAATACGATGCCTAATACGGCAGCAAATAATACTCTCATAGTTGGTGGGAGCAGGAAAGTGATGGTGTGTGCCGGATACCAGAACAGAGGAATGGTTTTCTTGAATACGAATCCCCAAAGCACCGCCCAGTTCAGTTCTGTGATAATCTGTTTCATGGGGATGGGAGTAACCAATGCCTTTACCGAACCGGCGCAATTGCTTATGTGTGTATCGGTTATTTTGTGAAGGGTCATAAAGACAGGGGCGAAGATACTGTTCATGGCAACAGAGATGGCTAATGCTATCATTATTTTTTCGAGGCACATTTCTCCGTTGATAGTATCGGAAGCATTTGCCATGCCCATATATTCCATAAACATCGGCACTCCTTTTGAAAAGATAATCATAGCCATATTGATACCCATACCCAGCAGTCCCCATACTGCCATTCGGGGAATGACTCCGAAAGTGCGGTTGATGTAAACTCCGGTACTGATGCGCAGGCCAATCATTTCGCCCATGGTAGAAAGGATGGCAAACTTCAGGAAACTCATTGTCATGCCGTGGGCGGTGTTGAATGATTTATACCATTCATAAACGGCGTCACTCACAAAGAAGGGGAGAAAGATGGCAATAGCCACCAAAAGAAAGATAAAATCGCTCTTTTTCATTGATTAAGTAGTGCTTTTTAGTAATAGATGTGACAAACATACGAAAAAACTTCAGATTTCCTATCAAAAAACTTTCTTTATTTTATTGCTTTTTATGATTGGCATGAGAAAAATAATCGGAAAAAGGATGAAGTGTTTGGCGGGAAAGGTTGTTCTTGTGATTATAATGTGTATTTTTGTGATAGAGTAATAATGAAATCTTTTATAGAATATGAAGACACCGCTTCTTTCGTTTTTATTTTTTCTAGTGATATTGGGAGCATGTATATCCGATAGGCAGCCGGCACCGGTGATTGATTATAGTTTGTTGGTGAATCCGTTTATCGGAACTGATTTTACCGGAAATACTTATCCCGGTGCTCAAGCACCATTTGGCATGGTTCAGCTAAGCCCGGACAATGGCTTGCCCGGTTGGGACCGCATCTCCGGTTATTATTATCCCGACAGTACCATTGCCGGTTTCAGCCATACGCATCTTTCAGGAACAGGGGCCGGTGATTTGTATGATATCTCTTATATGCCTGTCACTCTGCCTTATCATGAAGCCGAAGCCCCTTTGGGCATTCATTCTAAATTCTTACATTCGGATGAAGAGGCTTCCGCAGGATATTACCGTGTATTGCTAAAGGACTACAACATTAATGTGGAGTTGACTGCGACAGAGCGTTGCGGCATTCAACGTTATACTTTTCCTAAAGCACAGGCTGCCGTATTCCTGAATTTGAAGAAAGCGATGAATTGGGATTTCACACAAGATTCTTATATTGAAATTGTGGATTCATGCACCATACAGGGGTATCGTTTCTCTGACGGTTGGGCGCGTGGACAGCGTGTCTTTTTCCGTACTCGTTTTTCCAAACCTTTCAAGTCTTCCGAAATAGATACTACTGCCGTTGTGCAGGATGGCAAATCTATAGGAACTGCTTATGTAGCCCGTTTCAATTTTGATACGGCAGATGGGGAAGAAGTGGTGTTGTGTACGGCACTTTCGGGAGTAAGCATGGAAGGTGCGGCCAAGAACTTGGCGGTTGAGGCTCCGCACAATGATTTTGACAGGTATGTGGCAGAGACTAAAGAAAGCTGGAACCGTGAGCTTGGGAAGATAGAGGTCGGAGGTATCTGTAGTCTGGATGATAAAGTGAATTTCTATACCGCTTTGTATCGTACCATGATAGCGCCCACTGTCTTTAGTGATGTGGATGGTTCGTATTATGGTCCTGACCGGAAAATACATAAGGCGGATGGTTGGGTGAATTATGGTACTTTTTCTTTATGGGATACTTATCGTGCCGCTCATCCGCTTCTTACTTATACCGAGCCTGTTCGTACCAATGATATGATAAAGTCTTTCCTGGCCTTTTATGACCAGAACGGCCGCCTTCCGGTTTGGAACTTTTGGGGCAGTGAGACTGATATGATGATTGGTTATCATGCTGTTCCTGTTATTGTGGATGCTTATTTGAAAGGAATAGGTGATTTTGATGCCGGAAAAGCATTGAAGGCTTGTGTTGCCACAGCCAACTTGGATAATTACCGGGGAATCGGGCTTTATAAAAAGCTCGGCTATATTCCTTATAATATAAAAGATGAGTATAATTCCGAAAACTGGTCACTTTCCAAAACACTGGAGTATGCTTTTGATGATTATTGCATTGCGGAGATGGCTCGTAAGATGGGGAAGACAGAACTGGCAGAGGAGTTTTATAAACGTTCTCAAAACTACAGGAATGTGTTCAACCCCGCTACGGGATTTATGCAACCCATTGATGACAAAGGTATTTTTATCCGACCTTTCTCTCCCGATGACTATACTGCTCATATTTGTGAAAGCAATGGTTGGCAATATTTATGGTCTGTGCCTCAGGATATTCGCGGACTGATTACTTTGGTCGGTGGAAAAAATCGCTTTGCCGAAAAGCTCGACAGTATGTTTACTTATATTCCTGCCGGAAAGGAGGATTTGCCTATTTTCAGTACCGGCATGATTGGACAGTATGCTCACGGCAATGAACCGAGTCATCATGTCATTTATTTGTATAATAAAGCACGTCAGCCGTGGAAGACTCAGAAGTATGTGGCACAAGTGATGCATAATCTTTATTTTAATGCACCGGCCGGACTGTGTGGAAACGAAGACTGCGGGCAGATGTCTGCCTGGTACGTATTCAGTGCTATGGGCTTTTATCCGGTTAATCCTGTAAGTGGTGAGTATGAAATAGGGACTCCGTTATTCCCCGAAATGCGTATGCATCTTGATAACGGAAAAACGTTTACGGTGCTGGCACCGGCTGTCAATCGTGAGAATATCTATGTTCAGTCGGTCAAACTGAACGGAAAACCATACGACAAGAGTTATATCACCCATCAACAGATTATGGATGGGGCTACCGTAGAATTTGAGATGGGGCCAGAGCCGGGAAAGGTTTGGTATCGGTAATATATTTTGTTGGAAATGAAATAACATCAATTATAAAGCAATGAAACTCAATATACTTGTAAGCGGTTGTCTGGCAGGATTATTATGCTTGAGTGCGTGTTCTCCCCAAACGACGGAATTGAAAGAATACACTGGTTATGTTAACCCTTTCATCGGAACGGGAGGGCACGGGCATACGCATCCGGGTGCAATGCTGCCTCATGGAATGATTCAACCGGGCCCCGATACACGTATCGATGGCTGGGACTCCTGTTCGGGTTATTATTACGAAGACTCCACCATCAATGGTTTTGCTCATACGCGTCTCAGCGGCACGGGGTGTGCCGATTTCGGGGACTTTCTTCTGATGCCTACCGTGGGTGAGCAAAAGGTGGAATATCTTGGTAAAGAGAGCCAGAAACGTCCTTTCGCTTCTGCCTTTTCACACAGCAACGAGTATGCCGAACCGGGATATTATTCGGTTTTCTTGGATACTTATGGTGTGAAAGCCGAGTTGACGGCCACCGGGCGTGCTGCCATGCATCGTTATACTTTTCCAGAAAGCAATGAATCGGGCTTCATTCTGGACATGGACTATAACATCCAGCAGCAAATTAATCAGGCTATGGCTGTGGAGGCTGTCAATGATACTGTGCTCCGCGGATACAAGCGCAGTGCTTATTGGGCTTGGCAACAGGACCTTTATTTCTATGCAGTTTTCTCAAAGCCTTTTACCCATACTCTCTATACTGATACTGTTGTAGAGGGCGGACAGCAGATTCCCGTTTGCAAAATGCTGCTCCATTTTGATACGGCTAAAGATGAGCAAGTAATGGTTCGTTTCTCTATTTCATCTGTCGACAGTGAAGGAGCCAGGCAGAATCTTTTGGCTGAGTTGCCCGATTGGAATTTTGACAAGGTACGTGCTGATGCCCGTAGCATCTGGAATGATTGTCTGTCGAAGATAGATGTGAAAACGGAAGATCCCGACCAACGTGCCATCTTCTATACCTCTATGTATCATGCATTTTTAAGTCCGAACTTGTTTACCGATGTAGACGGACGTTATTTGGGTATGGACTTGAAAGTGCATACCACCGATAAGGAAGATCCTGTGTATACTACTTTCTCTATTTGGGACACATTCCGTGCATTGCATCCTTTACTTACCATTATAGATCCTCAGACCAACGAAAGCTATATCCGTTCGTTGCTGAAGAAACAGCGTGAGGGAGGTGTTTTCCCAAAATGGGACTGTGCTGCCAATTATACGGGAACGATGATTGGCTATCATGCTGTCTCTATTATCACTGATGCATACGTGAAAGGGTATCGTGATTTTGATGTTCAAGAAGCCTACAAAGCCTGTCTGCGTGTTGCCGAATATGACACAACCGGTATTGTCGGTCCGAAATGGCTGGTTCCTTTTGTGATGCCTCGCGCGCGTTATTATAAGGATGTAATGGGGTATATTCCTTGCGACTTCGAAAACGAGTCGGTGGCAAAGGCTTTGGAATATGCTTATGACGATTGGTGCATTTCTGTTTTGGCAGATAGCTTGGGAGATATGGAAACAAGAGATAAATATGCTCGTTTTGCCGGTGCATACAAGTCTTATTTCGATTCCGAAACTCGTTTTATGCGTGGATTGGACAGTAAAGGAAAATGGCGTACTCCGTTCAATCCTCGTTCGTCTACTCACCGTAATGACGATTATTGCGAAGGTACGGCTTGGCAGTGGACTTGGTTTGTGCCTCATGATGTACCCGGTCTGGTCGGACTGATGGGAGGAGAAGATGCTTTTGTCGGCAAGCTGGATTCCCTGTTCGCTGTTTCTTCCGAACTTGAGGGAGAGACAGCTTCGGCAGATATCTCCGGCCTTATCGGACAATATGCTCATGGCAATGAACCGAGTCATCACATTATTCATCTGTATAACTATGTCAATCGTCCGTGGCGGACGCAGGAGTTGGTCGATAGTGTGCTGCATAGTCAGTACCGCAATGCTCCCGATGGGCTTTCGGGCAACGAAGATTGCGGTCAGATGTCAGCTTGGTATATTCTGAATGCGATGGGCTTTTATCAGGTATGCCCCGGTAAGCCGGTTTACTCTATTGGCCGTCCCTTGTTTGAAGAGGTGACTATTCACTTGCCCAGTCAAAAGGAGTTTGTCATTCGAACGAAGAATAACTCAAAAGAAAATAAATATGTTCAGTCCATTGTGTTAAATGGAAAACCGTTGGAACAGCCTTTCTTTACGCACAGCGACCTGACGGCGGGAGGGGTGATGGAAATCAGTATGGGGGCTGAACCGTTAAAACCATAAACTAATCCGGGACACGATGATAAAGAAATTTTTCCTTTCAGCTATAGCTCTTTGCCTCACTTTATGGGTGCAGGCAAAAGACTATGTCGGCTATGTGAGTCCGTTGGTGGGGACTCAGTCCTCCTTCGAACTTTCCACCGGCAACACTTATCCTGCGACTGCCCGTCCGTGGGGAATGAATTTTTGGACGCCCCAAACCGGGAAGATGGGTGACGGATGGCAGTATGTTTATACCGCCAACAAGATTCGCGGTTTTAAGCAAACTCATCAGCCCAGTCCGTGGATAAACGATTACGGTCAATTTTCTCTGATGCCTGTCACCGGAAAACCGGAGTTTGATGAAGACAAGCGTGCCAGTTGGTTTTCCCATAAGGGGGAGGTATCGCATCCTTATTATTATAAGGTATATTTAGCGGAACACGATGTCGTGACCGAACTTACACCGACCGAACGTGCGGTTATGTTTCGGTTCACCTTTCCCGATAATGATTCTTATGTGGTGGTTGATGCTTTCGACCGCGGTTCCTTTATCAGGATTATTCCCGAAGAGAATAAGATTATAGGCTACACCACACGTAACAGCGGAGGTGTTCCCGACAACTTCAAGAACTATTTTGTCATTGAGTTCGAGAAACCTTTTGTCTATCGGGCTACTTTTTCCAATGATGTAGAACCTAAAAGAAAAAAGGATAAGGTTTCCCTTTCTTTAAAAAGGGACGTCATGGAGCAGACTGCTTTCCATGCAGGAGCCGTAATCGGTTTCAAAACCGGTAAAGGTGAAGTGGTACATGCCCGGGTAGCCTCTTCGTTTATCAGCTTCGGACAGGCGGAAGCAAATCTTCGCGAATTGGGTACTGATACTTTTGATGCGTTGGTACAAAAAGGTAAGGATGCTTGGAACCGGGTGCTGGGCAAGATAGAGGTGGAAGGCGGAACAGACGAACAATATCGTACATTCTATTCCTGCCTTTACCGTTCGTTGCTTTTCCCGCGTAAGTTTTATGAAATGGATGCGGAGGGACGACCGATACATTACAGTCCTTATAATGGAAAAGTATTGCCGGGCTATCTGTATACCGATACCGGCTTTTGGGATACATTCCGTTGTCTGTTTCCATTGCTTAACTTAATGTATCCGTCGGTCAACAGAGAAATTCAGGAAGGTCTGATAAATACATATAAAGAAAGCGGCTTCTTTCCAGAATGGGCGAGTCCGGGACATCGCGGTTGTATGGTGGGGAATAACTCGGCCTCTGTTTTGGTGGATGCCTATATGAAAGGTGTGCGTGTGGAAGATGTGGAAAGTCTGTATAAGGGGTTATTGCACGGCACTGAAAATGTGTATCCCCAAGCTTCCTCCACCGGACGTTTGGGATATGAATATTACAACCGTTTGGGGTATATCCCTTATGATGTAAGCATCAACGAGAATGCTGCCCGCACGTTGGAGTACGCTTATGATGACTGGTGTATTTATCGTTTGGCTAAGGAATTGAAGCGTCCGCAGAAAGAAATCAGTCTTTTCGCGAAACGTGCCTTGAATTATAAGAACCTGTTTGATAGTGAAAGCAAGTTGATGCGTGGCAAGAACAAGGACGGAAAGTTTCAGAAGCCGTTTTCTCCACTGAAATGGGGTGATGCCTTTACCGAAGGAAACAGCTGGCATTATTCCTGGTCGGTATTTCATGACCCTCAGGGATTAATAGACCTGATGGGAGGTAAGGAAATGTTTGTCACGATGCTCGACTCGGTATTTGCCGTTCCTCCTGTTTTCGATGACAGCTATTACGGACAGGTGATTCACGAAATACGTGAGATGACTGTAATGAACATGGGGAACTATGCACATGGCAACCAGCCTATCCAACACATGATTTACCTTTACGACTATGCCGGACAACCTTGGAAAGCGCAATATTGGTTGCGTGAGGTGATGAACCGTATGTATACTTCGGCCCCCGACGGATATTGTGGAGATGAGGACAACGGTCAGACTTCGGCCTGGTATGTATTTTCTGCATTGGGCTTTTATCCGGTATGTCCCGGAACGGATGAATATATTCTTGGTGCACCGCTGTTCCGCAAGGCAACCCTTCACTTTGAAAATGGAAACGACTTGGTACTCTCTGCCCCCGAGAATAGTGAAGGAAACCGTTATATTGACCAAATGGAGGTCAACGGCCAATCTTATACGGCCAATTTCCTGAAGCACGGTGAAATGTTGAAGGGTGGCAAGATAGAGTTTCGTATGTCCGCCTATCCTAACTTGCTGCGAGGAACACAAGAGTCTGATTTGCCCTATTCCTTCTCAAGGGATGCTGTGCATTAGGCATTGTTTCACTTCCTGCCCATCGTTTTAAAACTTTTCCGGCTACTTTAAAAAGGGCCTTGGTCTTATTGAAAAACACTTAAGTTCCTTTCAGAAAGACCTTGGTCTTTTTTTTTAATCTCAAGATTTCTCCATTATGATACGTTGACATCCGTTAAGATTTACAGAACAGAAGTAAAACAAACACTTGATGATGCTTAATCTATTGGGAACGTGGTGAATAAGGTTTTGGGAGAATGAAGAAAAAAAAGTGTATCTCTTACTAAGAGATACACTTTTCGATGCAAATTTACACAAAGTTTTGATAATTAAAACTTTTTGAGAAGAAAAATCACAAGGCAAGTGCAAAAATATCTTTAGTCTTAAGTTATAGGACACTTTTTTATCGGCTTAAACTATTAATAATAAAGCGGTTATGTGCGTTCGGTGTATCTCTTACTAAGAGATGCACCGAACGCAACCCTTTTTTAAGGGTTTGAAAAATGTGTAATTATCTGAAATAGAGACGATAAAAAGAGAGTACAATGGACTACCTGTTCCTACATCGCGACAAGCGCACCTTTACTTCCGAAAGGCAGAAGAATCTGCTCTTCCGGGCTGCCCATCTTTACTGGGAGCAGAAGTTTGCAGGCCGTAACGTGGAGCAGGCAAGGAAAGTCGATTGTGAGCTATATAAATATGTATTGTACTATTTGGAAGTGCGCCAGGTGTTTCTTGACCCGAAGCTCTCACTGAATAAGCTGAGCGATATGATTGAAACGAACCAGACTTATCTGTCGAACGTGGTGAACCGCTACTTCGGTTGTCACCTGAAAGATTTGGTGAACACATACCGAGTAGAATATGCCAAGGAGCTGCTCCGTTCAGGCAAGTGTCCGTTGGAGGAACTGCCCCAACGATGCGGGTTTCTGTCGCGAAGTACATTTTACACTTCCTTTAAGAAGGTGGCGGGCGTCTCTCCAAAACGCTATATGAAACAAGAACAGAGGGCGATACAGTCCTCAGAACCAATAGAATATGTATAACCAATTTTAGTTTTTTAAATTTATAAATTTAAAGTTTTTCTATTATGAACAAAAAGTTTTTAAGTGCAACCCTGTTCGGAGCCTTGATGGTTTCGTCAACAGGAACATTCGTGTCTTGTAAAGATTACGACGATGATATCGACGCAATCAACAAGAAACTGACTGATTTGAAGTCTAAGCTTTCAGACCTTGAAACCAAAGTAAATGCCGGTGGTGCTTACGTTACCAAGATTGAATCTGTGGACGGCGGTTTCAAAGTATCGGTAAGTGACGGTACTTCTTATAATCTGACTGTTGCTAGCGCTGCTGCCGGTAGCAAGGTCGTGATTGACGACAAGACCGGTGAAATCAGCATTGATGACAAGGCTACAGGCTGGTTTGCCACTACCGGTGAAGGTGAAGAAGCAGTGGATATGACTCCGTATGTAGAAGACGGATACTGGTATCTTTATGACAAGACAGCCAAAGAGTTTGTTAAGTCGGAATACAAAGCTGCCGGTAATGCTTATGCAGTAGTGGCTAACGGTATCTGTACATTGAATATACCCGACGCTGACGGTAAGATGCAGACAGTTCAGTTGCCTACTACTTCGGCTGCTATCACTAGTGTACAATTTATAAATGTAACTAACGGAGCTGTTGAAGCTAATCCTGAATACAAATTGAACTATGGTATAGCAACAGTAGCCAATGCAAAATGGGATGGTCCTAAAGGTGCGATTGCTAAAGATCAGCTGTTGGTAGGTACTATCGAACCTCTTATTTTGCAAGTATATCCTTCTTCTGCAGACTTGTCTAATGCAGATATTAAGTTGGTGGGTAGTGATGGCACAGTTGCTCCGGTTAAGGTAACGGCTACTCCGTTTGAAGGTATTATTACCAAGGCTGCTTCTGCCAATGGTCTGTGGAATCTGAATATCGAGCCGGATGAAACGGTAACAGATAAGACTATTACAGATGCATTTAAGGCTGAAACTAACAACTATGCTTATGCATTGCAAATCAATGGCAATATTCTAACCGGATATGCTTCTAAAGTTACTCTTGCTGATAAGTCTAACGCTACGGCTCTTGTAGCTGCTGATGTTACATACAATGCTGAAACTCTTAGCTCAGTTAAAGTACCTTTCGGTAAAACAGTCACTCTTGAATTTGACGGAACTAAAGCATACGATGCTTACTTGACTCCGGAATCGGCTAGTGCATTAGAATTGGCAGGTGTTACTATTGATGGTAAGACGATGTCATTCACTTCTACAGAAAAGGCTGCTGGAAAGACGGTTCAGTTTATGGTGAATTTCGTAAACTTTAAGGGAGCAACCGGTACTTCTTTTGAGGTAACAGTAAAATTCGAAGGGGCAACTGTTGATCCTGAAGCTCCTGTAGCAGCAGTGAAATATACAGCAACTGATGGGGTTAAACCTATCATTATTGATTTAGGTACTACATTTACAAGCTTGAGTGCTCAGACTGCTACAGCGTTGGCTGCTGTTACTCCGACTTGGAATGTGATTTCTATTGACGGTAAAGCGGTAGCTACAACAGACCAATCTACCGCTAACGGTAAGTTTGCATTTACAATGGCTCAGGTAAAATACTACTCAGACTTGAATGCTGATGGTACACCGAAAACAGAAGTTACTCCTATCAATAATGCCGATAATCTTAAGAAGGTTAAGTATGCTGTATTTGCAAATGCTGATTATCAAGCAACTGCAGCTCCGGGTGCTTATGTATTGAACATGAAATTTGCTGATGCTAGTGGTAATGAATTGAAGAAAGTCGTTGCTCCTGTAACCATCTCTGTTCCTACATTCACAGACTTGTTCTCTAAGGTTACTTCTGTATGGAATGCAGATAAGACTGTATTGAATGCTTTGTTGGTTGGCTCTGCTGATGCAACAGTTGCTAAACAATATGTAATGACTAACGCATTCAAGGCTGTAGAAAATTCAGGTGCGGATTGGGATAACTTAACTTTTGTTCCGAAACAAATGACTATTAATAGTGTTGCTACTGATGTTGCTACCTATACTGTATCTGGTTCAATCTTGGCAATGACTGATGAATTGCTGAAAGACGGTGCAGTAAGAGGCAATGTAACAGTAGAAGGTGCATATTCGATTAACGGTAAAGCAGGCTTGAAAGTTGAAGTTCCTGCATTTGCAGTAAACTTTATGTCTCCGTTCAATGATGCGGTGCTTAACTTCTACAAAGCCGGTAAAGTGGCAGATTTGAATGTTGCAATTACATCAGATGGTAAAGGTACTATTGCTAAATTTGATGAAACCAAAGCAGCTGGAAAAGAAGAAGGTTTGCAATTAGTTGCCAGCAGTGCAAAGGTGGCAGTTTACAATACAATGACATTGTTTGGTGCAACAAATGATAAGTTCACATTCGTAGTTAAGGGTGAAGGTGTTCCTACCGGTGCGACAGCTAAATTATCTGCTGACGGTATCGCTTTGGAAGGTATGACTTATGCTCCTAACTATTCAGCAACTCTTGAAATGACAGTTACAGCATTGAATGGTATTAAGACTACCGTTACATTGCCTATGACTATCAATAAGCCCTAATCATTATCCTAAGTATATTATCTACTTAAGATAGATGAATCATTAAAGAAGGTGTCCTTTGATAAAAGGATGCCTTCTTTTTTGTGCCCCTAAACACAATTCCATAATCATTGATAGGTAGAATAGGATAGAAGTTGGTATTTTTGCTTCAGACTGTTGATGTGCAATATATTGCGTACTTTATCAACCTTGGAACTCTATTTCTTACCCTTCCTCATTTTAGCGTTTATCCTAGCGGAATATTCCATAAAGGAATTGACGATCTTTGTGGGGAAGTCATTCGTCACATGGGTGCTTCTGTGTCAGAGTAATGTTGCCGAATAAAGATAAAAGAACTGTCGGCTAATGGTCTTTATCTTATTGAAAGTATTTTCGAGAACTCTGTTACTAAATCCATCCGTCCAAGTCCTTATATGCCCGCTCTTTGGTAATCCTTTATATGGAAAATCGGATTTTAATATATGATTAAGATATAAATTCAAAAAGAAGGCTTATCTTTGTTGCCTTGCATGAATTCTTTGTAATTTAGCCAAGCACCTATGTTAACTGTCCATTGTAATTTATTGTTTGTGCTTATGGGGGGATTGTTTATAACAATTGTATTATGAGTTAATATAGATACTTGTATTGCAACGTAATTATAATACTTGTTAGAAATAAATATTATAACATTTTATTCAAATGTTCACCTTAAGTGACGAAGAACCATAACTTTATAGTTTTTGTTTAGTCATGCAAAACTATAACGATATAGACCTGCTATTTATCCGCATACTCACAAGGGATGATGTTACGGCATACAAGAAATTGTTTTTCGATTTCTTTGCTCCCCTGTGTCTTTTTGCAAAAAGGTATGTGGAACAAAAGGAGGTATGTGAGGACATTGTACAAGGGGTTTTTTTTCAGTTGTGGAAGAATCGCCATCAGATAACCATTACCACTTCTGCACGGAATTTTTTAGTGACCAGTGTGCGCAATGCTTGTATAGACTGGGTAAGAAGGAGGGAGTTGGAAACGGCTTATCAGGAAAAACAATTTGTGAGTGGAGTTTCAAATGAAGAAGACACAACTATACTGTATGCTGTTTCCGAACTGGAAGAACACCTAAATATGGCATTGGCCAAATTACCTGAAAATGTACGTCATACTTTCGAGATGAATCGTTTTGACGGTAAGACCTATCTTGTAATAGCAGAAGAATGTGGAATTTCAGTAAAGACGGTGGAGGCGCATATCAGCCGGGCCTTGAAGTTGTTGAGAAGCGAGCTAAAAGACTTTCTTCCTCTTCTTTTACTATTTTTAGAGCCTTGATGATAGGGTAAATTCTTTTTAATTCGTCTATATAACCTAAGAATTAAGAATATATGGAAACAAAAGAAGATAAAATAGTGGCTTATCTGAATGGAAAGCTGTCATTGGAGGAAGAAAAGGTTTTTGAGAGGGAATGTGCTCAATCTGAAGAACTCCGGAAGGAATTAGATGACTATCGGTTTATTTATCAACAAAGTGCTTTGCTAAGCGAGCAATCGCAGTTTCGGACTCGGCAAAATTGGGATCAACTGGAGAAACGGATACGTTGGGAACAATGGCTGTCCAAGGCTTGGAAAGTGGTGCGTAATGCTGCTGCCATTTTGTTATTGCCACTGCTCGTTTCTCTTTTCTTTTTATGGGAAGAGGAGGAAAAAATGCCACATATAGCTGGATGGGTGGAAGTGACATCGGTGCGCGGAACTGTTTCCAAACTTGTTTTGCCGGACAGTACGGTGGTATGGCTTAATTCTTCATCAACTCTACGTTATCCGCGTGAATTCTCTACAGCCGAAAGGAAAGTGGCCTTGGCAGGGGAGGCTTACTTTAAGGTAAAGGCTGATAAGAAACATCGTTTTGATGTTTCTACCCCCGATGGTATGACTGTCAGCGCTTATGGAACGGAATTTAATGTCTCGGCTTATGACACCGATCCGGTGACAGAAGCAACTTTGGCTCAAGGGCATGTGGAAATATGGATGGGGGATAAAGCATTAACCGAATTAAAGGTGGGTGAACAGGCTATATTACATAAAGCAAAAAATACTTTAAATGTCACTTCTTGCGATTTGGCGGAGGAGACAGGGTGGCGTGAAGGAAAGTTGATATTCCGGCGGGCAAGTCTGGACGAAATATTGCATAAGCTTTCTCGCCATTTTAATGTGGATTTCGTTGTGACTGGACAGCATACCGATCATTACGAGTTTTCTGCAACTTTTGTCAATGAGAATCTGACCGAAATATTTTCTATACTTGAACGTACGGCTCCGATGCATTTCAAGATCATGGAACCGGAAAAGCAAGATGACTATACCTATCGTCGTCGTAAGGTGATTCTGAAACTTGAATAATTATAGGGAAAGGCTTTCGATATAAATTAAAAAAAGTTCATTTTTTCCATAGGGTGCATTAATGTCTCATTCGTCTATTATGCGAAACTATTAATAAACCTATTGTTAACTTTAAATTTGGAAAGAATGGAATTAACTTTAATGACATGCTGCCGAAAACCGTTTACCGGACGGTTAGGGCACAAAATTCCTTTAGCTATGAGAGTGACACTTATTTTACTTTTTGCAGTCTTTCTTAACCTGAAGGCTGGCAATGTTTTTTCGCAAACATTGCAGAATGTTTCTTTAGATATGAAACAAAGTAGTGTAGAGAAGGTCTTGAATGCAATTGAACGCCAATCGGGATTTTATCTGGTGTATAACAGTAAACTGATTGATGTGGACAGGCTGGTGACAGTGAAAGTTAAGGACCGTCCGATAAGTGTCGTATTGGAAGAACTGTTTAAAGGTACTTCAGTAAAGTATGAGATTGATGGGAATCATGTCATCTTGACGCCCGGAACGGATGTCTTACAGCAGTTAGGACGAAAAGTGACGGGAGTTGTACGCGATGCAACCGGGGAACCTGTTATTGGTGCTAATGTAGTGGTAAAAGGTAATGAAGCGCAGGGTACCATTACGGATGTAGACGGAAAGTTTGCATTGGAGGTCTCTGAGGATGCCATACTGTACATCTCTTTTATTGGATATATTCCGAAGGAAGTTGCCGTGAAGGGGAAGAGCACGGTGAATGTGGTGCTGGCAGAAGATTCAAAGACATTGGATGAGGTAGTCGTTGTTGGTTTTGGGTCGCAAAAAAAGGTGAACCTGACAGGGGCGGTTACTGCAGTAAGTATGGATAAAGTGCTGGGAGAACGTCCGGTTACAAATATTACTACTGCTTTGCAAGGGGCTGTTCCGGGACTGACCTTTTCAACGGATGGAGACAACGGCGGACTTCAACCGGGAGTTGGTAAGAAAATCAATGTACGCGGCATGGCTTCCATTAATGGTGATGGAAGTCCTCTTATCCTAGTGGATAATGTGGTGACGGATAATATCAATCTGATTAATCCGGAAGACATTGAAAGTGTATCGGTACTGAAGGATGCTGCCTCAGCAGCCATTTATGGAGCACGTGCAGCATTTGGTGTTATTTTGATTACGACCAAGCAGGGGAAACGCAATGACCGACTTTCCATCAATTATAGTGCCAACTTTGCCTTTTCTAAAGTGACCGACCGTCCGCGTGCGGCTTCACCCATGCAGACGGTAAAGGGCTTGAAGGATATGGGATATTCGGCCTATTGGACGGGGCAGAATATTGATACTTGGCTCGGATTACTGGAAGAATACCAAAATAGCCCTTCCAAATATCCGGATGGATGGACAGACATTGATGGAACAAAATATTTTCTGCGTCAGACGGATGTTATCGGTGATATGCTGGAAACCGGATTTAAACAGACTCATAACGTGTCTGCTACCGGGGGCAGCGAAAAAATAAATTACCGTATGGCATTGGGGTATACGAATGAGGACGGTATTCTGATTACCGATAAAGACGGTTATCGGCGTGTCAATGCATCATCTTATATCAGTGCCGACATAACGAAGTGGCTTACTACTTCGCTTGACGTCAAGTTTGCCAATGGAACACGCTCTTTCCCCAATGCGGGCTGGCATCAGCAGTTTTGGCACTTGAATCGTCCCAGTTATCATCCTATTGGCACCTTGCCTTATGAAGGAGTTGACTGCTTGGTACAGACTCCTGAAAATGCCATCAATCAGGCAAGTGAACAGACTTGGAATAATCGTAATACACGTTTGTTTTCACGTACGGTTCTGAAGCCTTTGAAGGGATTGGAGGCTGTATTGGAGTATACTTATGATTATACAGTAAACCGGAATCGAAAATATAATAATTACTTCGTGCTCCATCAAGGATTACAAGATGCACTGAATCCATCTGATCCGAAGAATGAGTTTTATATGGATCGCCGGTTTGTTTCTTATAATTCACTGAATCTTTATGCCACCTATAAATTTGATATTAATAAGGAACACAACTTTACGTTGATGGGAGGGTTTAATCAGGATTCACGCAATTTTGAACGTCAATGGTCTAAGAACTTCAACATGATTAGTAATGATCTTCCTTCATTAGCCGGTGGTACAGGTGTTGTGGAAACTTCGGACAGTTATGATGAGTATGCATTGCGAGGGGCATTCTATCGTATTAATTATAATTATAAAGACCGCTATCTGATTGAAACCAATGGACGTTATGATGGTTCCTCTAAATTCCCGAAAAAGAATCGCTTCGGTTTCTTCCCTTCTGTATCCATCGGGTGGAACATTGCAGAAGAAGCATTTATGACTCCGTTGCGAGAAGTACTTTCATCCCTAAAGTTACGTGGCTCATGGGGACAACTTGGCAATCAGGCCATAGATAATTATGGATTTTATTCTGTAATGAATCCTGAAGATGCCAAATGGATTTATAATGGGAAAGTACCT
The DNA here is from genome assembly GCF_948499155.1 of uncultured Phocaeicola sp. Classification (NCBI taxonomy): domain Bacteria; kingdom Pseudomonadati; phylum Bacteroidota; class Bacteroidia; order Bacteroidales; family Bacteroidaceae; genus Phocaeicola; species uncultured Phocaeicola sp. Next base: position 61,492 of record NZ_CAOOSE010000005.1, read on the forward strand.
ACGACCTTGACTGCACCGGGACTGGTACGTGCCAACTATACATGGGAAAAAGTGGAAACTATTGATGTTGGAATAGACTTTTCACTGCTGGGTAATCGTTTAAGTGGTACATTCGACTGGTATCGTCGAGATACGAAAGGAATGTTGGCTCCAGGAATGGATTTTCCTGCGGTAGCAGGGGCGGCGGCACCTTTACAGAATGCAGCCGACCTGCGTACCAACGGTTGGGAACTTAGTATTTCATGGCGTGACCAGATACGTGACTGGAATTATGGTATCGGATTTAACTTATATGATTCTCGTACTAAAATCACTCGCTTTAATAATGATACTTATTCCCTTTTTACCACGAAGAATGGTCAGGAAGTCAATCAATATTATAAAGGTTATGAAATAGGAACCATTTGGGGATATGTGACAGACGGATTTTATACCGATGATGATTTCAATACAGACGGAACTTTGAAGGATGGTGTGGTAAACATTAACGGAGTGGCTATCCAGCATCCGGGTGATATTAAATATATGAATTTGCGTGACAGTGAGAATAGTACAAACCGTATAGACCGCGGCGATGCTACATTGGATAATCCGGGTGATTTGAAGATTATAGGCAATAATGCTGCACGTTACAATTTCGGTATAAACGGATTTGTAAGCTGGAGAGGCATTGATTTTTCTTTCCTGATGCAGGGGGTGGCGAAACGTGATGCATGGATAGGTGGTGAGATTATGTTCCCTCATGCCGGAACCTTTTCGACGTTCCTTTCCCATCAAATGGATTATTGGACTCCCGAGAATCCAAATGCTTATTATGGACGAATCTATCAAAACGCACAATACGCCCATAGCGTAAATCAATGGACACAGACTAAGTTTCTGTCTAATGCCGCTTATCTGCGTATGAAAAATATTACTTTGGGTTATAATCTGCCAAAGTCTCTCTGTCAAAAGATGTCGCTTACCGGTGCTAAGGTATTTTTTAGCGGTGAAAATCTATTTACCATTTCCAGTCTGCTGTCGGGAATAGACCCAGAAGCTTTGAGTTGGCAATATCCTATGACGGCTACTTATTCATTTGGCGTTAGTATCAATCTTTAAAAAGACATTCATTATGACTACAAAAAAATATCTATATATTGGATGCCTCTCGCTATTGACTGTGATGCAAGCGGGATGCAATGACGGTTTTCTTGACAAGGCTCCTGTTGACAAATTGACGGATAAAACAGCTTTTGTAACTTATGAAAACTTCCAAACTTACGGTTGGTCGCTTTATTCTGTTTTTTCTGATGATAACCATTTGCAACGTATTAAGGATGCCGGAGCACTTTATCAGGGAGATGTGGAAGCTAATTATCTGTATAATTCTAATGGAACCAACCGTTGGGCGTGGCAGACTGTTAGCCCTGAAACAGCTCCGGGAGGATGGGATTTCTCATATATCCGTAAGGTGAACACGTTACTCGATAATATTGATGCATCTGCCATGAGCCAAGGGGATAAAGACCATTGGCGTGCTGTAGGTCTTTTCTTTCGTTCTTATCGTTATATGGAGTTGATGTCGCGGTTTGGTGATGTACCCTGGATAGACCATGTATTGGGCGAAAATGAATCAGAAATTATTTACGGTTCTCGTACTTCTCGTGACGAAGTGGCAAATCATATACTTACAGACTTGAAATGGGCTGAAGAACATATCAAATTGAACGGTGAAGGAGATAACACCATTGGGCGGGATGCTGTGCGAGCTTTACTTTCACGTTTCTCGTTATTTGAAGGTACTTGGCGTAAATACCATGGTTTAGGAGGTGAGAAAACTTATTTGGATGAGTGTATACGGGTAAGTGAATTGTTGATAAAAGATTATCCTCAGATAGGGGAAAACTATCAGCATTTATGGAGCACGGAAGATTTGCAAGGCTATCCCGGTGTCATTCTGTTTAAGGAATACAGGGAAAATGTGATTATGCAACCGTTTTCACGTCACGAACGAGGGGGAGGGCAACAGGTTGAGATGCATGCCCGTACTGCAGAACGCTATTTGTGTGATGACGGATTGCCTACATCTGTTAGTCCTCGGTATGAAGGAGCCGGTTCACAATCGACTATGGCTGATGAATTCCGTCACCGTGACCGTCGTTTACTTTATCGGGTTATTCCGCCTTATCGTGTACAACGGTTACCGGGTGGAAATGTGCAATGGGAATATACGGATGATCCGAAAGATCGTGAATATTTGGATTTGATGAATGAACTGGATAAGACAGGGAATCGTCCTTTCCCTGTATGGTCTTGGCAACCGTTTACTATAGATCGTATGCCGCATATCAAGGGAGCCGCAGGTTCTTTAGCTCCTATGTCCAATAATACAGGATATTATGTATATATGTTTTATAATGTGGAAACGAATGTAACCGGCGGTGCTGAGTTTTCGACCACTGATTCACCTATATTTCATATTGAAGAAGTGATGCTTAATTATGCTGAGGCTATGTTTGAGCAAGGGAACTTTGATCAATCTGTAGCCGATCTTACCATTAATCGTTTGCGGCAGCGCGTAGATATGCCCGCTATGACTGTAAGTAGCATTACAGAGACTTTTGATCCTGCTCGTGATCCTCGTGTGCCACCGGTGTTATGGGAAATCCGGCGTGAAAGAATGGTGGAATTGATGGGCGAAGGATTTGGCTTTCATGATATCCGTCGTTGGAAGACGGCAGATTGGTTTATTAATCCTCAACCCTTGGGAGTGCGTATGAGTGAGCAATTCCGCACGGAAATGCCTACTTCCATGAAATGGATGATGACCGGACCTGATGCGGGGCGTTGCTATAAACTTGATGCGCCGCTTAGTCAAGGCAAAGGATGGAAGGAACATTATTACCTTTATCCGATACCTGTGACACAATTGGTTTTGAATGAACAATTAAAACAGAATCCGGGATGGTAATCTAAATTGGGAAAATTACCGGAGAACTTTCTAATAATTAGGACTCTCTGGTAATCTTTTCTTGTGAACCTATTCTTTTGAGAAAATAAAATAGTCGTTATCTAAATATTATAATTTTTTATGTATCGAATAATAAAGCCCAATATCATATGTACAGCATTCGCTCTAGGGTTGACTATGTTTCCATTGTCGGCTGTCCATGCAGTAACATCTTCTTCCTCTGATTCGTTCACACATCCTAATATTATTTATATTTATGCTGATGATATGGGGATGGGTATGTTGTCTGCTTATGGGCAACAGCAATTCACGACCCCTAATATTGATCGGTTGATACAGCATGGCACTTCTTTCAGTCGTGCTTATGGCTGTATGCTTTCTGCCCCGGCGCGTGCTTCGTTACTTACAGGGTACCATGATTGTCATGGCACAGATAAGTGGAATATTTCTAGAGGTGCTGCTTTTTCAGTTTCTTTGTCTGATACCGCTAGTATTGCTAAAATGGAAAAAGAAATAAATGCAGAAGATGTCCGTCTGCCGGAGGGGGATTTTTATTTACCCCAGATATTTAAGAAGGCCGGATACACTACAGCTCAAATAGGCAAATTGGAATGGGGCTTCACTGCTACGCGTAAGCAGATGCGAGATCACGGTTGGGATTATTATTATGGTTATTTGGATCATGCACGTTGTCATGGGTTTTATCCTCCTTTTCTGTTTGATAATGGGCATATTGTTCCTATCAGTGGAAACACATTAACTAATGGAGGGAAAAGTATAGAGAATGAAACTGCTGAAACATTAGCAGAACGACGGAACCGGATAGGAAAGGAGGTCTATTCTCAGGATTTGTTTTTGGAGAAGATACTTGCTTTTTTACGTGAACATCGTGATGAACCTTTTTTTCTATATCATCCTACTCAATTGCCTCATGGTCCAGTGGCTATCCCTGCCATTCATCCCGAAGTGGCTGCTAATCCGTCATTGACTCCTATAGAACGTGAATATGCTTCAATGGTAAAACTGCTGGATGATAATGTGGGTGTTATCCTTGCCGAGTTGGAACGGTTGGGAATTGCAGATTGTACTGTTATTGTATTCTCTGCTGATAACGGGCATGAAATTTATTACTCACAGAAAGGACGGTGTGAGAAACCTTACCGTAACTTACAGACAGGACAGTTGTTTAATAATTATACAGACAAGTACCGTAGTTCTGTTAGTGGAGATATTTTCAATGGTAATGCCGGCATGGCAGGGTTGAAACGTAGCAATTTGGAAGGAGGAGTTCGTATACCGCTTGTGTTTTATGGTCCCGGTATTGTTCCTGCTGGAAAAGTAAGTGATGCTTTAGTTGCCAATTATGATTTTTTGCCTACCATGGTGGAATGGTTGGAACTTTGTTTGGAAATGCAACAAAAGGATGGACGTTCGTTCTTATCCCAATTACTGAAGGGAGAAACAGGGAATATTCATCCGTATATTGTGTTCGGGTCGAATACAGGACCGGGTATTGTAACAGCAGACGGCTGGAAGCTTCGTTATTATTTGTCTCGGAATGAAATAGAACTCTTTTTCTTACCGGATGATCCGCAAGAATTAAATGACCTTTCAAGTACTCATTTGGATAAAGTGCATGAGTTGAAAAGAATATTGTTAAAAGAATGTGGTGGTACGCTGCAGAATGGAGTGAATAAAGCGGGGTAAGCGATTCCATAGCTAAGAGGAGTTATTCGGTTTTTTGGGATGACTTCTCTTTTTTTGTTGTTGGATAGATCAATCAAACAGCCTTTCAACAGGAATATTATCAAAACTATTACTACTTTTGCAAATCCTTTAAATGAAACTTTAGATAGAGGCAGTATGAAACACATTTTATTTCTTGCAATAGCCCTTTTGTCGTTGGCGGGCTGTATGAAAGAAAAAACGACAGACATTCGTTGGGCTACATTCAATGTTCGCTATGATAATCCGCAGGATAGCTTGAACAACTGGCAGTATCGCAAAGCACGCGTATGCAAATTCATTCAAGAACAGAAAATAGATATCCTCGGTATGCAGGAAGTATTACACAACCAGTTCCTCGATTTGCGTGCCGGACTGCCTGAGTACGACGGTATCGGTGTCGGCCGTGATGATGGCAGGACTGCGGGAGAGTATGCTCCTTTATTCTATCGGAAAGATAAATACGAGGTGTTGGATTCAAATACTTTTTGGCTGGCTGAGAATCCGGACAGTGTAGGTATGATGGGGTGGGATGCTGTTTGTGTGCGTATTGCTACATGGGCTAAATTCAGAGAGAAATCCACCGGAAAGATATTTATGGCAGTAAATACCCATTTCGACCATATCGGTGAAGAAGCGCGTCGTCAAAGTGCGTTGCTCATTATCAGAAAGATTAAGGAAATAGTAGGCGGGCGTCCGGCTGTCGTGACAGGTGATTTCAATGTGACGGATGCAAGCAATGCGTATGCAACCATTACTACGAATGAGTTTGCCATGAAGGATGCTTATAAGATAGCCGACCGTGTGACCGGTGTGGATTATACGTTCCATGACTTTGCCCGCATTCCGGCAAAGGATTGTGAGAAGATTGATTTTATATTTGTCACTCCGCAGATAAGAGTGAAGGGATGCGATATTCCGGCGGAAGTCCCCGATGCTCTGTTGTCCGACCACAATCCTCAAGTGGCTGATTTGGAATTTTAGCTGTACTCCATATAATCTTTGTCCCGGATACGATTGGATAATTCTAACAGAAGGAATTAGGAAACTTGAGGAAGAGTTTCTATCTTTGTGTGATAAAGGATGCCTAAAAAGATGTATCATGGAAAAAGTAAAAGGATTGCCTTACGGTGTGGCTCGGTTTGAGGAAGTGAGGAATGAAAATTTCTATTATGTGGACAAGACAATGTATCTGCCGTTGTTGGAAGCTACGAGTAAGTATTTGTTTCTGATTCGTCCTCGTCGTTTTGGTAAGAGCATGTTCGTCAGCATGATGGAAGCCTATTATGACATTGCCAAGGCAGACCGTTTCAATACACTGTTTGACGGACTTTGGATTCAGCGGAATCCCACTCCGTTGAAGAATTCGTTTCAGGGACGTCTTCTTATCGTAAACTTAAAATAAGGAGCTATGATGAAGATAAAAGGCTGGATTTTAACTGTGATGTGTGGTCTCCTGTTGTGTATAATGGGCATCACATGGGTCGTAATGGTGCTGACGGGGCAACCGGAGTTGGCAAATGAACGGTTATGGTGGTGGCTGTTGATAAATCTTGGTGTGATGAGTTTGCTGTTTGCTTACGGAGTGAAACGGGGAATTCAGTTGTTGCGTATCTTTCGGATTCCGAAGAGTAGACTGACACGTTCTCCCGGTGTTGTCGTTTGTGATTACGATATTAGCCTGAAGAAATATGCACTTTATAAATTATGGGATATTCGTCATTTTAGTTTTTCCTTATTGTTTGTCATCTATCTGTGTATTGCATTGTGTACGGGATACTATATTGCTCCCGAAGGGCAAAGTTTGTTTACTCCTCTACTGATTTTGTTCCTGTGTCTCTTTTATATATTGATTATGCTTCCCATACGGCTGAACAAGATTTACAGGAAATCCGTTGCTGGGCATACTTGGGTTGAAATGACTCCTGAAGGACTGGTATATGACAGGGCGGAGCAGAAGAAAGAGATTGCTTGGGAGGAGCTGGCAGGCATAGCCCTTTATAAGGATTATTGTTTCTTATATGGTAGAGGAAGAGAATTCCTGGTTGTGACTTCGGACGAGAGAGTGAAAGAATCGCTTCTTTACTATCTGAATGTGAGAAAAGTAAAGTAGAAGGGTGAAGTGTTTTCCCTCAAAACGTTGTTCCTGTTGTTATAATGTGTATTTTTGTATTCATTAAAAACCAAATCAAAAAATACGTTTATGAGCAACTTATCTAACATGCCTTGGGAAGATCGTCCGGCCGGTTCGAAAGAAGTGGTGTGGCGCTACTCTGCCAATCCTATCATTCCGCGCGATTTGCTTCCTACTTCCAATAGTATATTCAACAGTGCTGTGGTGCCTTTCGGTGACAGTTATGCCGGAGTGTTCCGTTGCGATGACACGAATCGGCGCATGCGTCTGCATGTGGGCTTCAGCAAAGATGCCGTTCATTGGGATATCAATCCCGAACCTTTGAAGTTTGAGTGCGACAATGCGGAAGTGGGCGAATGGGTGTACGGTTACGACCCGCGTGTTTGTTTTATAGAAGACCGTTATTATGTCACCTGGTGCAACGGTTACAAAGGTCAGCCTACTATCGGTGTGGCGTGGACAAAGGACTTCAAGACGTTCCATCAGTTGGAGAATGCTTTCCTGCCATTCAATCGCAACGGAGTGATGTTTCCGCGCAAGATAAACGGCCGTTATGCCATGTTGAGCCGCCCGAGCGATAACGGACATACTCCGTTTGGAGATATTTATTACAGTGAATCACCCGACATGGAGTTCTGGGGACGGCATCGGCTGGTGATGAGTCCGGCTCCTTTTGAAGTGAGTGCATGGCAGTGCCTGAAAATTGGTGCAGGGCCTATTCCTATCGAAACACCGGAAGGCTGGCTGCTGATTTATCACGGAGTGCTCCGCTCGTGCAACGGTTATGTATATGCTTTCGGCTCGGCATTACTCGATTTGGACGAACCGTGGAAAGTGAAATACCGTTCGGGAGCCTATCTGCTTTCGCCGCGTACTCCTTACGAATGCATGGGCGACGTGCCCAATGTGTGCTTCCCTTGTGCTGCACTGCACGACGAAGAGACAGGACGCATCGCCATTTATTATGGCTGTGCCGATACCGTGACAGGACTTGCCTTCGGTTATGTGCCTGAAATTATAGAATTTACGAAACGTACTTCCATCATTTAACTCAAATGATTATCTTTGCGGCATAAAGAAACAAGCAAAGATTTCATTATGATGAACCGGAACGTACTTCATTTGACATGTCCTCCTATACCTGTCCTCCGCATTGGCTTTGTGGGGCTGGGTAATAGGGGGATTTTGGCTCTTGAACGATATATGCATCTGGAGGGTGTGGAGGTAAAGGCGATATGCGATTTACGCCCTCAGAATATAGAGCGTGCCACTGCGTTGCTCAGTCGTTTTAACCGCCCTGCGGCTGTTGCTTATGGCGAAGAAGGGGGATGGAGACAATTGTGCGGACGTGCGGATATTGACTTGGTTTATATTTGTACGGATTGGCTGACACATACCGATATTGCGGTATATGCCATGCAGCAGGGACGCCATGCCGCCCTTGAGGTGCCTGCCGCCATGAGTGTGGCGGACTGCTGGCGCTTGGTGGATACCGCCGAGCAGACACGCCGGCACTGCATGATGTTGGAGAACTGTTGTTATGATGCTTTTGCCTTGACTACTCTGAACATGGTGCAACAAGGTGCATTGGGCGAGATAACCCACGCCGAAGGAGCATATATCCATGATCTCCGCCGTCATTATTTTGCCGATGAAACGGAAGGCGGCTATCATAATAATTGGATAAAGCTTTATAGCCAGCAGCATACCGGAAATCCGTATCCCACTCACGGGCTGGGCCCTATCTGCCAATGGATGGACATTCATCGGGGGGACCGCATGGAGTATCTTGTATCCATGTCATCGCGTGAAGCGGGGCTGTCGGCTTATGCCCGCAGGCAGTTTGGCATGCATTCCGCCGAGGCTGCACAACCTTATCTGATGGGAGATGTGAATACGACATTGATTCGGACGGTCAAAGGGCGTACTATCGTATTGCAATATGATGTGACGACTCCGCGCCCATACAGCCGGCATCAGACTGTGTGCGGCACAAAAGGCTTCATGCAGAAATATCCCATGCCTTGCATCCTGCTGGATGAGTATGGTAAGGAGCCCTTGGCAGGAGAGGAATTTGAGAAAGTAATGGAACGTTATAAGCATCCGTTCACTGCTACCATCGGTGAGGAGGCAAAGCGGAAAGAGATGCCGAACGAGATGAACTATATCATGGATTATCGTCTGGTGCATTGCCTGCGCAATGGTCTGCCTTTAGATCAGGATGTGTATGATGCAGCCGAATGGTCGTGCATCACGGAGTTGAGCGAACTTTCGGTGCGGCAAGGCAGTGTTCCGGTAGAGATACCGGATTTTACACGGGGAAATTGGGAAGGAGACAAGTGATGTTCTTGACAGTAGAACGATTAATATAATGTGGCGGTTCTTCATATTTGCTTTGTTTTTATGGTAAAAGAGTCAAGAATCCGTTTTATCTCTTCGATTTTCGCCGGATTCTTTTTGGCATAATTCTCTCTCAGCCTTATGGTTACACAATGTACTATATCGTCATCTTGCTGTAATAAATAGTAAACACGATATGTATTCCATGTCTTATCATATTCTTGGCTCTCTTGCACAATGACAAACCTTTCTTGATTCTTATCGGATTTGATTTTCGTTTTGCTGCAGAGCCGGATAGGACCGGAAATCTTTTTCATTTCCAATTCTTCTACTTCTTTTAAAGTAATAGGGGATGCCTTATCTGTTTTCTGATAGCTTTCAATGAAACACAATACATGATTCGGTAAGTCTTCCCGGAAATTAATCAATGGAGTTTCCCATATCAGATAATAGAGATGACAACCGATAGACCGGGCGTCTCGCTCTTCCGGTATGATGCCGTTGCCTTTTTCATTCTTTGTGCTCCAATGGCAAGGCAAGGTTATGGAGTAGAACTTATTGCTAATTTCTTTCCATTCCTCATTATGTTGCTTGGTGAAGGAGCAACATAACAGGAACAGTAAGGAGTAGAAGATAGCAGATTGCTTGTTCATGAGTGTCTATGATATGATAATTAATATTTTAATGCCAGCCATGTTCTGGTCTATAAGCTGCGGTGGCAGAAACGGTGTAACGGAGTCCGCTCACCAATAGCCAATGCTTCTATATTAGCTTATACTAAGGATGTAAAAAGAAGATATGACTGTGTTCTTTCATAATGATAGCTTAAGTATTTTGCAATTATAAAGAAAAAGATAGAGCGAAGCAAGTGGATAAGATTAAATAAGAACAGCCGAAAGATAAATCCGGCTGTCCTTATTCAATGCTTTGAGTTATCTTTTTATTCCATGCCCACACTATGCTTTACAGGAGAGAGGATGAACGTAAATTCATAGTCTCCGTAAGGCAATTGATATTTAGGCAACGCAATCGTTCCCCAACTGTTGACGCAACCCAATCCCATTTGTGCCTTGTCGATGCACAAGTTGGTGAGGTTGGCCTTCTTCACTTCGGGTGAGTGACGCTGGTCTTTCTGTGCGCCGTCATCCAATGATTCGATGGTGTAATGCAATGCAGAGGCAGAGAAAGGAGCTTCGGCTACAATCTTCACGCCATTACCGCCGGCATTCAACTGTTTCCACCAACGGATGTCGGTCTTGTTACCGGTTTCCTGTGGACGGATGTAGGAGTAGAATTGTTCGTCTACACTCTGGCGATAGATACCTAAATCTGTGCTATGGTTACGGTCGCTGTAGTTTTCAACCGGGCCGCGTCCGTAGAACTCAATGGTATTGAAGTTCTTCGGCATTTGCATCTGCATACCGAAGCGGAACATCGGAGATACCTTGGCATTTTTGTCGGCTGTCATCTTTTGGGTGATTTTAATGGCACCTTGGTTGTTGATGACATAATCCAGATAGAGTTTGGCAGAAACGGCTTTCATGTCGTATTCGGCTGTTATCTGTACTTGATTGTCTACAGTAGTGGAAGCCAGACGGACAAGTTTCAACCCCGGATTCTTCCATGCGCCAAAGCGGTGTTGCAGGCCGGCACCGAAATCATTGTCGGTAGGAGCACGCCAGAAGTTGGGAGTCAGCGCAGCGCCTTCTTTAATCATTTCCAGACCATTAACATCGTATTTGCTCAAGTAACCGTTTCTTTTATTGAACTCGATGGTGAAGTTTTCACCTTTTACTATCAGGTAGTTCTGCTGGTTGTCGATGATTTGAGGAGTAACGATAGCCACATTGGTTGTTTCTACATTCTTCAAGTCCATGGCCGGAGCCTTGTAGGGATTCAGAGTAAGCTGGTCTTTGGCAACTGTATGACCGGCAGCCAATAAGCCTTCGCGGTTCTTCAGTTTGTAGGATACGTTCAACAGCCATTCTGTGCACTGGCAAGTCTTGCCTAAGTCAAGTTTAATTTTGGCGGTCTGTTGCGGAGCGACATTGAGATTGTCCACACGTCCCGAACGGATTACTTTTCCGCCTTTCAGCACTTCCCATTCCATATAGTAAGCAGAAAGGTCGCGGAAGAAGTTTTCATTGTAGACGTTAACTTCCCCTTTGCTCAGGTCGGCAGGAGTAGTCCAGATGTTCTGATAGAAATAGCCTACTTCGTGCATGTGTGGATTAGGGTTGCGGTCGGGACTGATTAAACCATTGTCGCAGAAGTTGTTGTCGGATGCATCGAAGCGGTTGAAGTCGCCACCGTAAGCATAGATTTCAACTCCGTTCTTGCCTTTCCAGCGAACGGACTGGTCGACGAAGTCCCAGATGAAGCCACCTTGCAGGTTCGGATATTTGCGGATGAGGTCCCAGTATTCTTTGAATCCGCCTTGAGAGTTACCCATGGCGTGGGCATATTCACATTGGATAAGCGGTTTGGTAGTATCGGTACGCTGACCGTATTTTTCCATACCTTCATAGCCGTAATACATCGGGCAGAAGATGTCGGTATGGTCTTTCAGACCGGCTTGTTCGTATTGGCAGGCACGGCTGGGATCTTCTGCCTTTATCCATTTGTAACATGCTTCGAAGTTGGGGCCGTCTCCGGCTTCATTACCCAATGACCAGAAGATGATGCTGGGGTGGTTGAAGCCACGTTGAACATTACGCTGGTTGCGTTCCAGGTGTGCTTGTTTGAATGACGGGTTCTTTGCCAGAGTAGCTTCACCGTAGCCCATTCCGTGAGATTCCACATTTGCTTCGGCTACTACATAAATACCGTATTTGTCACAAAGGTCGTACCACAGGTTGTTGTCCGGGTAGTGGCAGGTACGCACAGCGTTCAGATTATATTGTTTCATGATTTGAATATCCTGAAGCATACGTTCGGGCGACACTACATAACCTCCGTCCGGGTCGAGTTCATGACGGTCGGCTCCTTTGAAAAGAACAGCTTTTCCGTTGACCAGGATTTGACCTCCTTTCAGTTCAATTTTGCGGAAACCGACTTTTACGGGGATAACTTCATTGCTTCCCTGCATGCTGGCACGCAAAGTATATAAATAAGGAGTCTCGGCACTCCATTTATTCGGATTCTCTACGTTCATGGTCACCGTGCCGCTTCCTTTGGCAGTAGCTGTGGCTACTTGCTTGCCGGTGGCATCGACCAATTCCAAATCGACGGTTCCGCTTCCTTTCAGGTCGAGTTTCACGGCCAGTGAACCGTTTTTATATTCTGCATCCAAGTCGGGAGTGACGCGGATATCCTGAATGCGTTTCTTGTTGCGTGCATATAGATAACAGTCACGTCCTACACCGCTGAAACGGAAGAAGTCCTGATCTTCCAGATAGGTACCGTCACACCAGCGGAATACTTGAAAAGCGATTAAGTTCTTTTGTCCCGGTTTCAGATAAGGGGTCAGGTCGAATTCGGCTTCCAGTTTGCTGTCTTCGCTATATCCCACATAACGGCCGTTTACCCATATATACATATTGGAAGTGACGGAACCGAAATGAGCGATAATGTCTTTTCCACTCCATGAAGCGGGAATTGCAATTTCGCGGCGGTAAGAACCGACGTGGTTGTTTTCGGTCGGGACTTCGGGAGGGTTGTTCTTAAACTGATTGCGCCATGCATAGCCTACATTGACATAAATGGGATCACCGTAACCGTTTAATTCCCAAACGCCGGGAACCTGAATATCGTCCCAACCTTTGTCATTGAAGGTTGTTTTCCAGAAGTCCATGGGGCGTGCATCTGCATCTTTCACCCAATTGAACTTCCATGTGCCGTTTAGCGTCATATAATTGGCTGATGATTCTTTCAGTCCTGTTTTAGCAGCATCGGCATTTTCGTAAGCAAAGTAGTTAGTGTGCATCGGTGCGCGGTTTACCGCATTAACTTGCGGGTTGCGCCACTCATTGGACTGTGCGCTTGCCGCGAGTGCAAACACGGTGAATAGTCCGGTAAGAAGTTGTCTTTTCATGCTATAATATTTATAAAGGTTTTGTGCAAATATAGTGAAAAACTATAGTTCTTATGGGTATAAATCGGGCAATATTTGTTATAATTGTGGTTAATTTGCAACTTATTCTTAAAAGTAATGGCATTTTTGAAAGGTATATGGGAAAAATGGCGGCATTTGCTGCATGATGATAAATGGAAGCATAAAATCTATGTGATTATCTTTGAGAGTGACACGCCGGCAGGGAAATGGTTTGATGTGGCACTTATCGGGTTTATCGTGCTTAGTATTTTGGTAGTGGTGGCTGAAAGTATTCAAGGTTGGGCGGCGGTTATCGGGCCTTACTTACGATTCTCGGAATATGTCTTTACCTTTTTCTTTACGGTAGAATATTTGTTAAGGCTTTATTGCTCTCCTCAACCGCGCAAGTATGCTTTAAGCTTTTTCGGTATCATTGATTTGTTGGCTACTTTGCCTTTATATATAGGATGGTTCTTTGGAACGGCACGCTACCTGCTGGTAATCCGCACCTTTCGCCTGATTAGGGTGTTCCGCATATTCAAGTTGTTCAACTTCCTGGATGAAGGCAATCTGCTGTTGCGCTCACTGACCTATAGCAGTCGCAAGATTATCGTTTTTTTTCTCTTTGTGCTGATATTGGTTATTTCTATCGGAACGTTGATGTATATGATTGAAGGACAGCGTCCCGGCACAGCTTTCAATAATATTCCGAACAGCATTTATTGGGCGATAGTCACCATGACTACTGTGGGATATGGCGATATTACTCCCGAAACTCCTTTGGGGCGTTTTCTCTCGGCTGTGGTGATGCTGATGGGGTATACTATCATTGCTGTTCCCACAGGCATTGTATCTGCGTCGATGATGAAAGAACATAGACGCAGACAAGCCCTGAAATGTCCGCACTGTGGGAGAGGCGGACATGAAGAGGAGGCTGTCTTTTGCAAACATTGTGGAGGAAAGCTGGAATGAAAGAGAAATTATTCCACTACCCATCTTTTATCATACGGAACAATCGTTTTGGGATTGTAATACATCCCCTCTTTGGTGGGTATTTTCAGCTTGTAAGTCCTTTTGCTGTGATTGGCCAGGCTGGTTTCCCTCAACCAGGGGTTCATATTCTTCAGAATAGCCAATGTGATTCCTTTGCTGCGTGCAAAGCGTGCAAGGTCTGCTATTCCTTCTGTCACAGTTATTTCGGTATAAGGGATGGCAGGGTATAAATCAGATGCTCTCAGCCGGAAACCGAAAGCAGTCGGGTCGGAGAACATGATTTTAGCAGCGAGGATACGATATACATAGCGTGCGGTTTCTTCTACCAGTTGCAAGTCCAGTGAATCGTCGACATCCTGTTTTGCCAGTTGGCTGGCAATTCTTGCTTGTCCGGCATTGTAAGAGGCGGCTACAGCTACCCAGTCTTTATATTTGGCATAAGCATCGTTCAGATAACGGCAGGCGGCGCGGGTTGCTTTTTCCACGTGATAGCGTTCGTCGATGTTGGAATTGACTTCCAATCCATAGTCTCGTCCGGTTCCTTGCATGAACTGCCACAGTCCGGCGGCTCCGGCAGAGGAGCGTGCGATGGGATTGAGGTTACTTTCTATTACCATCAGATATTTAAAGTCGTCAGGGATTCCGTTTTCCTTCAGTATGGGTTCTACGATAGGGAAATAGCGGTTGGCTTTCTTTATCATTTGCAGGGAGGTGCTGTGCATATAGGTAAATGCCAATAGTTCGCGGTCCATACGTTCATGGCGGTCATATCGGCTGAGGTCTATCGCTTTTCCGCAGAAAACAATACTGGCCGGCACTTCGGGACTGCTGTATCTCAATGCGGTGATACCCGGATTTTCTTTTATGGCTGTACTTGTTGTGTCTTCCTGTTCTCCTTTCGGAGCAACGCAACTGTTGCCCACAAGGGCAGGTGAGATTGTGACCAAAGTAAAGAGCATTGCTGCGGCCATGTTTAGTGTATATATCTTCATTTTTTCTATTTTCTTTTGACGGTTACACCGGTCTGATTATTCTTTGTTATGGCAAAGATAGTTTTTTTGCCTTATAATACCTATATTTATTTTGCAAAGGTGTAATTTATCGTTTGATGTGGACCAGTCATTATTCTTGGAGATTTAATATATCATATTCACCAACAAAGGGAAGACTAAGCCGTTTCTTAGGGTCAGCCAAGCCTTTTTAAACGGAAGATTATTACAGTCTGCTGCGGCAGACTGTACAGTCCACCGTAACGGACTGTACGGTCCACTGCAATGGACTATACAGTCCACTGCCGAAGACTGTAGTAATCCGACTGACAGACAGGCATAATCGAAAGGACGAAAACGCTTAGTCCGCCTAATGAAACGACTTAGGGGGTTCTAAGCGTATGCAGAGTTTGAATTCCCAAGATTTCAAACAGAGCCTCTATCCCTTCCAACCGATTTTTATCTCTCTTTTCTTTCCTGCTTTGGGGCATTACAGGAGTTATACTGCTTATTGTGATAAAACATACGGTAATGAAACTCCGTTCATTTTCATATTAAATAAGAGGTTGCAACGGAATAAAGGGTATTGATATGCTCTCATTTTTATCCTGCTTGTTTTTATTGTAGTAAATATTCTTCGGATATGTCTTATTTATGGAATATATTTTCCTATCTTTACTGCCATTAAAGGACTGGAGTCTCTAAAAAGTCTAATACATGTGAAGAATAGGGTAGCAGGTTTTTGACTTTTCAGAAATGGATACTCAGCCATAGTACGAAATCAATATCTATAATTATGATAAAGAATAAAGTTCAAAAACAAAAACCGCTATCCCCGGAAGCATATATAAAGGAGAAAGCAAGACAGTTGCCGATAGTAGAGTGCTATATAGGAACAAAATGGGATCATATGGGGGAAAAGACAATTATTGTCACGCGCCAACATCCGCAAGGACACTTTACGATGGGGGTTTATTTGGTGGATATCTATTGTAAAGGTCTGCTTCATTCTGAGTATTTCTTTAATCTGGATTATGACGATTATGAAATGATGGTGAGACGTATTGATATGGATGAGGATTTGGAAAAAGCGGAGTATGCTGATGCCCACAAGTTGGTGTATGGGGCTGTTGATTTTGCCGAAGCGGTGGGAATAGATTCTGAAGATTCTTTCGATATCACGAAATATATTCTGGATGAAAAGAAAGAGGAGATACCGTTTACTGAATTCGGCAGAAACGGTAAGCATTACTTGCGTGCCGATACAGACGAGGAAGCCGACCTCTATATACCGATTATAATGGAGGCAATCGGTACTGATTTTACTTATAGTATAGAAGGGGTGACTGACGGAGAAGTGGATGCCGCAGAGGTGCCTTATGGTGATTTTGATTTCAGTGAATTGAATTACGATGAAGCGGAGTTCGACAGAATGTTTGAGAAGCTGGACAGTAGGGAACCTCAGGCTTGATGGCATTAAAGAGAAAGGACATTTAGGAAAGATAATAAAAGTGGGGATGCCAAAACTCCCTTATTATCGAAATCACCCTCGCTACGACTACTTGTGGCGAGGGTGATTTTTAGGTTATCAGAGTTTCGACACCTTCTTACTTATTTTATTATTTAGGTAAATTGAAGGCTACGGACATTTCTTTCATTTGCTCTTGGCTCATGCCGTCGGGCTCAAAGCCCATGTTCTTTGCCGCGATATAAATCAATGCTGATTTATTCAACACATCAATTTGGTCGAAAGCTGCCATTACATCGCAGTCCACTGCAAAGATGCCATGTTTTTCCCACATGACGACATCATAGTCTGCCAGTTCTTTGATAGTGGCTTCTGCCAGTTCTACTGAGCTGGGAAGGGCATAAGGAATCATGCCTAAGCCGCGCGGACAGAATGCTTTTGTTTCGGGAATCATACTCCACAGAAGATTGGTGGCTACATCTTTCTCCATGAATTTCTTGTTGTGTGACAAGGCAATCAGTTCGATGGGGTGTGTATGTACGGATGCCTTATAGGGAGAGCCTTTACCTATGAGGAAATTATGCACGCTCAGGTGGGAAGGAACTTCAGAAGTGGGCTGGACCGGTTTGTCAGCTATAATAACGTAGCTTGCGCAGTCGTCCAGAATGCGGATTACAGAGCCGTTGTCCATGGGGCGGCGGGCCAAATCACGCATACGCATATTGGTTCCTTTGCAGTAGAAATAGCATCCTTTCAGATGGGGCAGTGTTACGCCGATTTGTTTTACTTCACTGATGGCGGGCATATTGCGGATTTCGTCGTCTACGTATTCTGTGATGTTAACGGTGATATTACCTCCGTTACGCTCTGCCCATCCTTTTTGCCATAAATAACCGGCAACTTCCGCTACTTTATTTACTTCATGTGCCAGTTCGGGGCGATTGTCTAAAATTGATTTCATATTTCTTGTTTTAATTTGATTGTTCTGTAATTTACAAATATAGCAAATATTAAATATCTTCTCTGTAGCAGGCAAGATATTTATTATAAGCTTCTTCCCACTGTGTTGCATTCTGCGGCTCAAAGGAAGCAGTTTCGACAGAGGTGCTGATAAGGCGACGCATGGCAGCAATGTCGTTTACCAATCCATTTGCTTTTGCCTGCAGCATGATATTGCCGATAGCGGTTCCTTCACTCGGTCCTGCCATGACAGGAACACCTACTGCATTGCAGGTGAATTGGTTGAGCAAATTGTTTCGCGAGCCTCCGCCGATTATGTGTAATTTCTCGATAGGGAATGGCGCAATCTTTTGCAGTACACTGAATATCTGTTTGTAGCGCATGGATAAACTATCGAAGATGCAACGGGTTATTTCTCCATACGTTTCGGGGACAGGCTGATTGGTCTGTCTGCAATATTCGGCGATAGCTTTAATCATGGATGCCGGGTTTTGAAAACACGGTGCATCCGGATTGATAAGACTGCGGAAAGCGGGTGCTGCCAAAGCTGCATCAATCAATTCAGCATAAGAATAATTGTTATTGGCTGCTTCCCATTCCTTACGGCATCGTTCGAGCAACCACATGCCGCAGATATTTTTCAGAAACCGGGTAGTGCCTTCCACTCCCCCTTCGTTGGTGAAGTTCTGTTCGTAGCTTTCCTTGTTGATAATGGCATCTTTTACTTCAATACCCATCAAACTCCATGTGCCTGAGCTTAGATAAGCAAATTTCTCATTTTGAGCCGGTACTGCTGCCACGGCCGAGGCTGTATCGTGTCCGGCTATCGCAATGACGGAAACAGCCCCCAAGCCGGTCAGTTGCTGTACCTCTTCCGTCAGTACTCCGATTTGTTCTCCGGGGAAGACAAACCGGCCGAATTGTTCTTCTTTAACTCCCACTACGTCCAACAGATCTTTTTCAAAGCGTTTGGTACGCGGATTCAGTATTTGTGAAGTAGAGGCAATCGTATATTCCGTGACCATTTTGCCGGTGAGCATATAGCCCAATGCGTCGGGCATAAAGAGAATCTTGTCTGCTGCTTCCAATGCTGTGCAGTGATGGCGGTGAAGTGTCGATAACTGGAACAATGAATTGAAGTTCATTATCTGAATGCCGGTAATATCATATACTCTTTCGCGCGGAATATGCGTGAAATACTCTTCGGGAGCTCCTACCGTGTGCGGATCGCGATAGCAATAGGGATTGCGGAGCAGTTCACCGTCTTTACCGATTAGTACGAAATCCACTCCCCATGTGTCAATGCCGATGGAGCGGATGGGAATGTTGTCCTTGGCTATTACTTTGAGTCCGTTGATGATTTCGCGGTAAAGGGCATAGATGTCCCAGTAACAATGCCCGCAGGTCTCTATTATATGATTCGGAAAGCGGGTAACCTCTTTCAGCTCTAATTTGCCGTCTCCCAGACAGCCCAAAATGGTTCGTCCGCTGGTGGCACCCAGGTCTACCGCAAAGAAATAAGTGTGTTCCATGTTTCTGCAATTGATAATTTAAGGAATTAATGATACTGCAAAAATAGTTCATTCTTTTAAACTGCTCTTCTTTTTTTTGATAGAATAACAGTTCGATTGTGTGGTAAATGCCCTAAAACATATTATTCTTACTTTTCTTGTAACTTCTTTGGTGAAATGGCAGAATATCAATACCTTCGCTAAGTGAAAAATATATGAAGGTTTTATTAAGAATGAAAAGAATAGTCGGACATCTTATTGTTCTCTCTTTATTATGCTTGACAAATATTGGTCTGGCAAGAGCATGGGATGCTGATCGACAGCAGGCTCAACCTGATGAATTGCAAAAAAGTTATATCCATTCATTCAGACAAAATGCCGGTTTTATCCATACAGAGAGGAATGACAGTATCGCTCTTTTGGGTGACAGTCTGGCGACCGTGTTGGATTCCATAGGCAAGTATGATGAGTATTTTGAATTGAGAAGGATTGTAATCCGTTCGCATATCCTTAGAGGGGAGAGCCGTATTGCCATTGCCCAAAGTGATATGATGTACTCCAAGGCTCAGGCTATGAACCACAAATTCGGTATGGCGATGTCGCTCAATGCAATTGGTGAGGTGTATAGTTACATGAACCGGTTGGAGGAAGCGGAAACATCACTCGAAGAGGCTTTCAGGCAGTTAAATGATCCTTCGGATAATCAGATTCTGACGAAAATACTACTGACGCAATTGGTGGATAATCTTCTTCACCTGAAAAAGGTTGAGAAGGCTAAACTGTATATCGAACGCATAAATGGGTATCCGCCGGCAGACTTATCTCCGGTGGAACAGGCACTTTTTCATAATTATAATGCTTATTATTGTATTCAAGCGGGTGTGCCGGACGAAGCCGACAAGTACTTGAAGGAAGCATGGAAACTGGAACCGATGTTGCCGGTGGGGGTTATCCAGCATCTGTTGATAACTGAGGCTGCTTATTATGAGAGTAAGGGGGAATATGAAAAGGCGCTGGGTTCTTATGACCGTTTCTTTAATGGGAAGACATCGCAAAGGAATCGCGGATTGTATATTGATGCGATGCGCAATAAGGCAGAGCTGTATGTGATGATGGGCGAGGAGCAAGAGGCTTTTAAGCAGTTTGTGTCTGTTTATACTTATACAAAATCTGTATTTACGGAAACTTATCCTAAAGAGATAGACCAACTTTGTACCCGGTTTCAGGCGGACCGGTTGAAGTTTATGAATGAACATCGGCGTACTTTGTCCAACCGTTATTATGTGACCGGAATTGCTGTTTGTGTCTTGGTACTGTTTTATCTTATCTTTCTGAGTTGGAAGAAGATATTTAAACTGCGAGAATCGAAAAGAAAGCAGGAGGAGATGAGGCAGAAGGCGGAGAATGCTATTCGCAAAAAGAATATGTTCCTTTCTAATATGAGCCATGAAGTGCGTACGCCGTTAAATGCTATTGTGGGTTTCTCTACTTTGTTGGCGTCGGAGGAGGATATGGGCATGGATGATGACTCCCGTAAGCAAGCTTGTGAGATTATTCGTGTCAACTCGCACCAACTGCTGAAACTGATAAATGATATACTTGACTTGTCGGATTTTGAAGAGGATAATATTCAGTTCAATATAAAGGAGTATGATGCGGTGAAGATATGTTACGAAGTAATAGAAACTATACGCGCCTCTTATAAACTGAATGTGAAGCTGGAGTTTGAGACTGATTTGGCTTCGTTGGAGCTCGAAACGGATGATTCGAGGCTGAGACAGGTGTTGATAAATTTGCTGGTGAATGCTGTTAAGTTTACTAAAGAAGGTTCTATCGTGCTCAAACTTGAAATGGTAAATGACGGGACGGCTCTTTTTTCGGTGTCGGATACCGGTTGCGGCATCCCGAAGGAGAAGCAGAAACTTATTTTCGAGCGTTTTGAAAAGTTGAATGAATTTGTGCAGGGTAGCGGTTTGGGGCTTTCCATTTGTCAGTTGATTGTGAAATTTGTAGGTGGTAGGATATGGATTGACGGAGACTATACCCGAGGGGCACGTTTTTGTTTCACTCATCCGTTAAAGTATAAATCGATGTTATTATAAGCAGAGTATCATAACATGAAAAAAATTATAACACTGATATCTTGTCTGATTTCTTTTTCATGCCTCTTCTCTCGGGGCTGGAAGGGAGATGATACGATTGCTTTTCGTGACAGTCTGATGAGGAAAGTGGAACATTTGCCAGCAGACACTTCTCGTTTGTTTGTCTTGCTGGATGCGGCATACTTGCATCAGAATCCTCCTTATAATGTGTTTTTTGCCAGACACCTTTATGAAGAAGCACGTAAACAGCAGAATATATATTATGAGAATTTGGGCGCTTATTATCTGGCTGTCTGCTATGATAAAAAACATGATTTGGATAGTATTACGTTTTGGGTGGACAAACTGCAGGAACTTGCTTCCAAGATAGGCAAGTATGATTATTATCTAGAACAAAAGGCTGCCGTCAGTCGCGTACTGGCTTCTAAAAAGATGAATGAAAAGGCGGTTTTTGTAGCTTGGGAAGTATTGAAAGAATCGGAAGAGCGTCACTGTAATAATGGAATAGTGGCTGCTTATAACAGTTTGGGATGTACTTATGCCACTTCCAACCGCCCGGATGAGGCGCTTGCTGCTCTCTTAAAAGGCTATCGGGCATGCAGAAGATATACTAAATTGGGTTTGCACATTGATATTCTTTCTCGTTTGTCAAGGCAATATGCTTATAGAGCGAAGCGGGATTCGAGTACCTGGAAGCGGGATTCGGTTTTGTTTTATTTGAAGAAAATGGATGATTTATTGGGTGGAGTTGTGGAAAAGGAACCGAAAACGCTTAATAATTGGAGAGATGTAATGGTGGATTGCCAGATTAAGTACGTCAACTATTACATGAATAAAAAGAATTATCCCAAAACTATTGAAGCCCTTGAAAAGTCTAAAGCGTTGCTTACTCCGGAAGTGGATTCGGTGTATTGGCTGAATATCCAATTGATGGAAATGCAATATTATGCGCGGACACAAAAATATGACCAAGGGCTTGCATTGATTGATCAGGTTGCTCCGTTTGTGGAAAAAGACCATATAGATGTATTCGAAACTCTTATTTTTTATAAGTCTTTAATACTGCGCGACAAGGGGGATTGGAACGGAGGTATCAATACCTTGAAACTTTTGCTGCATAAACAGGATTCATTGAATATAGCTACTACCACCAGCCAGTTGGAACAGGTAAAAGAGAAGTATCAAATCAATGAACTGCTGATGGAAAAGCAGAAGATTGCCAATATGAATTATCTTCGGGCGATAACGATTCTGAGTGTACTGCTGGTTCTGATGCTCCTGTTTTATCTTTATACCGGCTATTTATCCAAGAAAATAGCTGTGGCGGAGAAGGAGGCGATAAGGGCTGCCGAACTTTCTCATGCCGACAATTTGGCCAAGGAACGGTTAAAACTTGAAATCAGTCATGATATACGGACTCCTTTGAATGCAGTGGTCGGTTTTGCCGAGATTCTGGCTGATGCGGATTGTTTGGATGAAGAGACTAAATCCACTTATAATAAGATTGTTCAGGAGAATGCCACGCAGTTGTTGGACTATGTGAATAATATTCTTGAGTTGTCTCGTCTTGAGTCGGGGAAAATAAAGTATGTGGAAGAGCGTTGTGACTTTGTCAGTCTGTTTCGTGCAGTGATAGAGGAAGCTAATAAAAATGCGCAGAACTGTGTGCATGCAGAGCTACGTACTGATTTGGAGACACAGACGGTCAGAACAGACCGGGCCCGTTTACTTTCTTTATTAGAGAGTTTGACTGTCTCTACTGTCGATACGGAATTTTATCATTCGGATATAACTGTAAAGCGTATAGATGAAAAATCCCTTTTACTGGTGACGGTTGTCAATACACCATTGGCAAAGGAGCGTTTTGAGAATAAAACAGCTATGATTCGTAATGAGATAAATGCTCACTTCATTCATTATTTTGGAGGGTATTATAAAGTAGACGAGCAGGCAAAACAAGGCCCTTCAGTAACTTTTACTTATCCGTATGATGATAAATAGCCGCAGGAAATTTATGAGCAGGATTGGAAGACAGTTGATGTTATTGACATGGGCATTGTTAGCCTGTACATTGTCGGGATGGGGAGGAGTAGCCAGACGTGTGCTGGTGATACATTCATACGAAGAGAGTTATGCCGCATATCCGGATTTTAACCGGAAAATAGCAGATGCTTTTGCTAAAAGGAATATGGAGGTGGACTTACGTGTATTCTATTTGGATTGTGAGTCTTATTTAGCACAGGC
Organism: uncultured Phocaeicola sp.; assembly: GCF_948499155.1. Classification (NCBI taxonomy): domain Bacteria; kingdom Pseudomonadati; phylum Bacteroidota; class Bacteroidia; order Bacteroidales; family Bacteroidaceae; genus Phocaeicola; species uncultured Phocaeicola sp. The sequence continues at coordinate 84,944 of NZ_CAOOSE010000005.1, forward strand.
GGAGTTGGAAAGAATGTATTATATGATAGATTCAGTCCGGTCTTGGCATCCTGAACTGATTTTAGTAAATGAAGACCAGGCCACATATTCTTTATTGAAGTGCGGGCATCCTTATTTGAAGAAGATTCCTATTGTGTTTGGAGGAGTGAATTATCCCAACTGGCCATTGATAAGGCAATATCCGAATGTTACAGGCTTTCATGACAAGATGGAAATCAAGGAAAATATAGATTTTGCCAAAGCGCTATTGGGAGATGAAGTGCACTTCTTTGCTGTTATGGATTCTACTTTCTTTGATAAAAAAATAGAGGCAGATATGCATAGGCAGTTGAAAGATGAAAATATCTTGTGGATTATGGACCGGAAAACGGCGGAGTTGAAATTGGAACGGACTCATAAACTGACTTTTCATTATATTCCCATGCGCAATTCTACGAATGGTTATTTAGCTTGGAATATGAGTAAATATCAACATAACAGTTGCTATTTGCAGTGTAAGCGTGACTTTACGACTGTCAATGTCAGTAATCTGGCTCAGGGACTTACTTTGACGATGATAAATGATGGGTTTGGACAAAAAGAAAAGTTATTGGGAGGTTATTTGACTATGCTTGATACGCAAGTGGAAGAGGAGGTAGAGACGGCTGTCAGGCTGCTGAATGGTGAAAATATTTCTAAGTTGCCCATTAGGGAAAGCCGCAAGGATTATGTGGTGGATTGGAATGTTATGGCTCAGCTGGGTTGGGGGAAAGACAGAATCCCCGGTTATTGTAAAATTATAAATATTCCCTTTAAGGACGAATATCCGGTGTTGTGGTTATTCTTGGTTATTTCGATAACAATCTGGGTTGGCTTAATCATTTCGTGGCTATTGTTTCTCTATCTTCGTGAGCAGAGAAGGAAAAAACGTGTACTTCTGGACCTTGCAGATAAGAATGAGACATTGGAACTGGCTATTGAGGGAAGTAATACGTTTGCATGGAAACTACAGAATGAATCTCTTGTGTTTGAAACTGCATTTTGGAAATCACAGAATATGCCGGATGGGAAATTGACGATAGAAGATTTGGTTGAAGTGACTCATCCGAATGACAAGGAAATTATTTATAATGATTGGAAAGAACATTTGTATGCCAAAAAGAAAATAGTGCAGGTGCGTTGTGATTTCAATGATAAAGGGTATCAATGGTGGGAATTCCGTTATACTACTACTCGGTTGGCTACCGGAGAGTACCGGACTGCCGGATTGTTGCTCAATGTGCAGAATATAAAGGATAAGGAACATGAACTGGAGGAAGCACGAAGATTGGCAGAAAAAGCAGAATTGAAAGAGTCTTTTCTTACTAACATGAGTCATGAGATACGCACTCCCTTGAATGCCATTGTCGGGTTTGCCAATGTGATTAACGCTGAGGAGGATTTATCAAAAGAGGAAAAGCAGGAATATGTTAATATCATTAATGTGAATACGGAGCAGTTGCTGAAACTGATAAATGATATTCTTGAAATCTCCCGTCTTGATTCGGGACAAATGTCTTTCGATTATACTATGTGTGATGTCAGTGAGTTGGTGAATGATGTTTATCAGACACATAGCGTGTTAATCCCTTCTTGCTTGCAATTCTTGAAAGAGATTCCTTCGGGAGTTTCTCCCCGGATTTATGTGGACAGAGGACGAGTGATGCAGGTGCTCACCAATTTCTTGAATAACGCTTGCAAGTTTACACAGCAAGGATATATCAAGTTGGGATGGGAATATGCAAAAGCAACTTCAGAAGTGTATATTTATGTAGAAGATACCGGAAAAGGTATTCCTGCCGAAGAACGGAACATAATTTTTAGTCGTTTTTATAAACAAGATGAGTTTGCACAGGGTACAGGATTAGGGCTTTCTATCTGTAAAGCCATCATTGAGAAGCTTCACGGAAAGATTGAGTTATGGTCGGAAGTAGGCAAAGGTAGCTGTTTTTCTATCGTACTTCCTTGTCAGGTGTGACTCTTTCCGGTTAAAATGCAACTTCAGCACTACTTTTTTTGCATATTTGCGCAAAAATATTCCGGTTTTTGTATCTATATTCCCAGATAATGCGTAATTTTGCAGCCGAATTAGAATAATTATGCAGTATGAAGAGCAAGAATAGTAGACTTGATGCCATCAAAATTATAGTTTCCAGCAAGGAAATAGGAAGTCAGGAAGAGTTGTTGCAAGAATTGGCAAAAGAGGGTTTCCGCTTGACACAGGCTACGTTGTCACGTGACTTGAAACAATTGAAAGTTGCTAAGGCTGCCAGTATGAATGGAAATTATGTATATGTATTACCTAACAATACAATGTACAAGCGTATGACCGAACAACATTCGGCCAGCGAATTATTGATGCATAATGGGTTTATTTCCATTGAATTTTCGGCAAATCTGGCTGTAATCAAAACTCGTCCCGGTTATGCCAGCAGTTTGGCTTATGACATTGACAATAAAGAGTTTGATGAGATTTTGGGTACTATTGCCGGAGATGATACTATTATACTTGTGATACGCGAAGGCTGCACAAAGACAGGAGTGAAGAATGCGCTCTCACTCATTATACCGAATATACAATAAAAAATAATATAGAATAAGAAATGGATGCTAAACAAGTTGATGTGATGGTGGCTGATGCCTCACATGAAGTTTACGTTGATAAGATTTTAGATACCATCAGGGAAGCAGCTAAGGTACGCGGAACGGGCATCGCAGAACGCACACATGAATATGTGGCGACTAAAATGAGAGAAGGAAAAGCGATTATCGCTTTATGTGGTGAGGAGTTTGCAGGTTTTACCTATATTGAGTCGTGGGGAAACAAGCAGTATGTAGCCACGTCGGGATTGATTGTTCATCCTGATTATCGTGGCTTGGGCTTGGCAAAACGCATTAAAGCGGCGTCTTTCCGCTTGGCGCGTTTACGATGGCCGAAGGCTAAGATTTTCAGTCTGACCAGCGGTGCAGCTGTAATGAAAATGAATACTGAACTGGGCTATGTTCCCGTTACATTCAATGAATTGACGGATGATGAAGCGTTTTGGAAAGGCTGTGAAGGATGTACCAATCACGATATATTGGTGGCAAAGAACCGTAAGTTCTGTATCTGTACTGCGATGCTTTATGATCCGGCTTTGCATGAGGAGGATACGATTTAAAGAAGGAATAATAAAAAACATATACCATTATGGAAGAAAAGAAGAAAAAAGTAGTAGTTGCATTCAGTGGTGGTCTTGATACCTCGTTTACTGTAATGTATCTGGCTAAGGAAAAAGGATATGAAGTGTATGCAGCTTGCGCAAACACCGGTGGTTTCAGCGAAGAACAACTGAAGCAGAACGAAGAAAATGCTTATAAGTTGGGGGCTGTGAAATACGTGACTTTGGACGTCACTCAGGAATATTATGAGAAGAGTTTGAAATACATGGTATTCGGTAATGTCCTTCGTAACGGAACTTATCCTATTTCTGTAAGTTCGGAACGTATCTTCCAGGGATTGGCCATTGCCCGCTATGCCAACGAAATCGGTGCTGACGCTATCGCTCATGGTTCAACTGGTGCGGGTAACGATCAAATCCGTTTTGATATGACTTTCCTGGTATTGGCTCCGGGGGTGGAAATTATTACCCTTACCCGTGATATGGCGTTGAGCCGTCAACAGGAAATCGACTACTTGAATGAGCATGGTTTTGCAGCAGATTTCACAAAGTTGAAATATTCATATAACGTAGGCCTTTGGGGAACTTCAATTTGTGGTGGTGAGATTCTGGATTCTGCACAGGGATTGCCCGAAAGTGCATACTTGAAACAGGTGACAAAGGAGGGTAGCGAACAACTTCGCCTTACTTTCGAGAAAGGGGAGCTGAAAGCTGTGAATGATGAAAAGTTTGATAATCCTATCAAGGCTATCCAGAAGGTGGAAGAAATCGGTGCCGCTTACGGCATCGGTCGTGATATGCATGTGGGAGATACCATTATCGGTATCAAAGGCCGTGTAGGTTTCGAGGCTGCTGCTCCCATGCTGATTATCGGTGCACATCGTTTCCTTGAAAAATACACCTTGAGCAAATGGCAGCAATATTGGAAAGATCAGGTTGCCAATTGGTATGGAATGTTCTTGCATGAAAGTCAGTATTTGGAACCGGTGATGCGTGATATCGAAGCTATGCTTCAGGAATCGCAGCGCAACGTCAACGGTACGGCTATCCTTGAACTCCGTCCGCTTTCGTTCTCTACAGTAGGCGTTGAATCGAAAGACGATTTGGTGAAAACCAAGTTCGGTGAATATGGTGAAATGCAGAAAGGCTGGACGGCGGAAGATGCGAAAGGCTTTATCAAAGTAACTTCTACACCATTGCGTGTTTATTATAATAACCACAAGGACGAAGAGATTTAATTATGATTAAAGTAGGAATTATCGGTGGGGCCGGTTATACGGCAGGCGAATTGATTCGTCTGCTGATTAATCATCCCGAAGTGGAAATAAAGTTTGTAAATAGTAGCAGTAACGCTGGCAATAAGATAACTGACGTACATGAAGGACTCTATGGTGAGACCGATTTGGTATTTACTGACCAGCTTCCTTTGGATGAAATAGATGTATTGTTCTTCTGTACCGCCCATGGTGATACGAAGAAGTTTATGGATAGTCATAATGTACCTGAAGATCTGAAAATCATTGACCTCAGTATGGACTATCGTATTAAGAGTGACGACCATGACTTTATCTATGGTTTGCCCGAACTGAACCGTCGTGGCATTTGCCACAGCAAGCACGTAGCAAACCCAGGGTGTTTTGCTACTTGTATCCAGTTGGGATTATTGCCTCTGGCAAAACATTTATTGCTGAACGAAGATGTGATGGTGAATGCCATTACAGGAAGTACCGGTGCCGGTGTCAAACCGGGTGCGACAAGCCATTTTAGCTGGCGTAATAATAATATGAGCATCTATAAACCGTTTTCTCACCAGCATGTGCCCGAAATTAAACAGTCATTGAAGCAGTTGCAGAACAGTTTTGATTCTGAAATAGATTTCATCCCTTACCGTGGCGACTTCCCGCGTGGTATCTTTGCCACATTGGTTGTGAAATGCAAGGTAGAACTGGAAGAACTGGTGAAGATGTACACAGACTACTATGCCGAAGATTCCTTTGTTCATATTGTAGATAAAAACATTGACTTGAAGCAGGTGGTGAACACCAACAAGTGCTTGATTCATTTGGAAAAACATGGCGACAAACTGCTGGTTATCTCTTGCATCGACAACTTGTTGAAAGGTGCCAGCGGCCAGGCTGTCCATAACATGAACCTTATGTTCAATCTGGAAGAGACGGTAGGCTTGAAGTTGAAACCGGCTGCTTTCTAAAAAAAGAAGAGTTATGAAATTATTTGATGTATATCCTCTGTTCGATATTAATATCGTAAAGGGAAAAGGCTGCCATGTATGGGATGATAAAGATACGCAGTACCTTGATCTGTATGGTGGTCACGCGGTCATCTCCATCGGTCATGCACATCCGCATTATGTAGCGATGGTAAGCAATCAGGTGGCACAGTTGGGCTTTTATTCCAACTCGGTGATTAACAAACTGCAGCAGGAAGTGGCAGACCGATTGGGTAAGATTTCGGGTTACGACGATTACCAATTGTTTCTGATTAACAGTGGTGCCGAAGCAAACGAAAATGCGTTGAAGCTTGCTTCTTTTTATAATGGACGTAAGCGGGTGCTTTCTTTTAGCAAGGCATTTCACGGACGTACTTCATTGGCGGTGGAAGTAACCAATAATCCAAAGATTATTGCTCCGATTAATGATAACGGTCATGTGACGTATCTGCCCTTGAATGACATTGAGGCAGCTAAAGCTGAGTTGGCAAAAGGCGATGTATGTGCTGTGATTATTGAAGGTATTCAGGGTGTGGGTGGCATTCAAGTCCCTGATGCTAAATTCTTGCAAGAGTTGAGCAAGGAGTGTGAAGCGGCAGATGCAGTGCTTGTACTGGATGAAATTCAATCAGGATACGGACGAAGCGGTAAATTCTTTGCTCATCAGCATGCAGGTATCCGTCCGGATATGATTACCGTGGCAAAGGGAATCGGTAACGGCTTCCCTATGGCAGGTGTTCTGATTAGTCCGAAATTCAAGCCGGTGTATGGACAACTTGGTACCACTTTCGGCGGAAACCATTTGGCTTGTTCGGCAGCTATTGCCGTATTAGATGTGATGGAACAGGAAAATTTGGTGGAAAATGCTGCGACAGTCGGCGCTTACTTATTGACTGAATTAAAGAAATTCCCGCAAATAAAGGAAGTGCGTGGCGAAGGTCTGATGATTGGTATAGAGTTTGATGAGCCGATTAAGGAATTACGTCAACGCTTGTTATTTGAACAAAAAGTATTCACCGGTGTCAGCGGCACAAATGTTATCCGTTTGTTACCGCCTCTCTGCTTGACTATAGCTGAGGCTGACGAATTCTTGGCCCGCTTTAAGAAACTCTTTTGATTGAAAGAAGTTTGCAATAATATAAGAAAGTGAAAATACATGTCCTATGGGCCGGTATTTTCACTTTTTCCGTTTATCTTTGGGCCGGTCGATTTAAAAGAATAATAAAATGAAAGTAGCAATTATCGGTGCAGGAAACATGGGAGGTGCCATTGCACGCGGCTTAGCCCAAGGAACTATAGTAAAAGCAAGTGAAATATTCGTAGCCAACCCCAGCAATGGGAAACTGGATGCGTTGAAGGCGGAGTTTCCTGAAATCAATGTGACAAATGACAATGATGAAGTGGTGAAAGAGGCCGATATCGTCATTCTGGCAGTGAAGCCGTGGATGGTAGAACAAGTGCTGAGTTTTACTAAATTGGATATTGAACGCCAAGTACTTGTCTCTGTTGCGGGAGGCCTGTCGTTCGATCGTTTTTCCGAATGGGTAAGCCCGCAGATGACTATTTTCCGTGTGATTCCGAACACAGCCATTTCCGAACGCCAAAGTATGACTTTAATAGCCAGTCGCAATGCCAGTAAGGAACAGGAACAACTGATGCTGGATATTTTCAATGAGCTTGGACTGGCTATGCTGATACCCGAAAGCCAGATGGGAGCTACCACTGCATTGACTTCTTGCGGTATAGCCTATGTATTGAAGTATATACAGGCGGCTATGCAGGCCGGCATTGAGATGGGCATTTATCCGAAAGATGCACAGAAAATGGTGGCGCAATCGGTAAAGGGTGCTGCCGAACTCATTCTGAATAATGATACACATCCTTCTGTGGAGATTGATAAGGTAACGACTCCCGGTGGAATAACTATTAAGGGTATCAATGAATTGGACCATGCCGGATTTACTTCGGCCGTTATCAAGGCAATGAAAGTAAGTAATGTAAAATAGGATTTAGATACCAAGTGAAAGGGAAACATGTTTCATATACACATATATCAGTGATAACAAGTGTATTACAATAACTTCCTGTCTTCTGTTGCTTCTGAAATTCGTTTCTAGGATAGTCATGTTTGGTTTCCATAAGGATAAGTAAAACTTATCGTTGCTCCTGTTGCTGCATTCGGCTCAATAGTATAAGTGCCACCGAAGTATTCAATGGTCATTCGGTTAATATTATGGCGTATTTCTGTTTTTTGCGTTTGCAGTTGGGCATCTGCCAATGGACTGTTGACAATGCGGAACACTAACATTTTTCTTTCATTATCGCGGTTCAGATAGAAAGATACATTTCTGCTTTTCTCGCATGGGTCGGCATAAATCAATGTGCTTAATATTACCTGTGTGAGGCGATTATTGTCGGCTGTTATCATTTGGACGTCAATATCAGAATAAAAATTAATATATATTTTATCTCCGCACTTCATGTGTACCATGCTGGTGATATCCGAGCACAATTGAATAATTTCACACTCATCCAATTGCCATTTCGTTTTTCCGGCTTCTAGCCTTGATAAATCGAGTACGTCGTTTACCAGTTGGATAAGTTCGGCTGAATTAGCCTGAATAATTTCAGTGTAAGCTTTCCACTGAGTGGCATCGATATTCTCTACATCGGTAGTCATTAATTGGGAGAATCCTAATACGTTATTCAGAGGAATGCGGATATTGTAACTCATATTGGCAAGGAAACGGCTTTTCACTTCATTGGCCTCTTCCGCTATCATACTCATGGCACGACATTCTTCTTCTTCTTTCTTCAGTCTTTTTCGCACCGAGTAGATGCGTATGGTAGAAGGAATTAAAATAAGCAAAGCAATGGCAATCACTGCAATGATGATATAGCGCTTCATGGTTTTATGCTGTTCTTTCTCAAGAATAAGATTGTTGATGTTATACATCTCATAGATTTCATTTATTTGAGATGTTGATAAGTTCCTGTGGAAAGTATCTTTCTGGGCCAGTAATTTTTGAAAGAGGGGGATAGCCTCGTCCAGTCTTCCGGCATCGACTAAAATGCTTGCCCGGTTTATTCCAATGTTCAGTCCGTCATTGTCCGCGATGTTGGAGAGCAGGCTGATGGTACTGTCGGCACAGACTAGAGCCTTGTCATATTCATGAATCGCTTTATAGTAACGCGAATAAACATCATAATATAATCCGCGGCATGGGATATAACATTCGCTGAAAAAGTTTTTATCCATCTCTTTCAGATAGGGGACTGCTTCTTCTGTACGACCGTGGTAGATATAATAATCGGCATACAAGGATTCCAATAATAGGTAGGCATTTTTTTTGGATAAGACCGGATAATGGTTTGAGTACATTTTATCGAGAAAACTTCTATATTCGTCTAAAACCTTCATAAGGTCTTTGTCTTTCGTGGACGAGCAGCCCAAAACTAATTCCTGCAGAACGTCTTTGCGTGTACTGAAAGGTGCATCAGGCGGTAATAGCCGATAAGCCTCTTTGCCAGCTTCGATACCCTCTTTGTTGCGCATGGTCATTAAATAAGCGGTCATCATACATAGCTTGGCTCTAGACATACCCAAGGGATGGTTTAATTTTTGGGCTAGTTCATACATCTCTTCGGCTTCCGTTATGCTATATTCTATTTTGTGTGCAATAATCCGCATGGTGATATGGACTCTTTTCCCTAGAAAATAAAAGTCATGAAATTTATTCTCCAAGGCCAATTTCTCCAGTTTTTCCATCCATAGGTTTACATTTTCTTCATCTTGATGGTTGAAGTAGTAGACTAAGTGGGAATAAACGGCATAACATTCGTAATACTTATTATCCTGTTGGATAGCTTCCTCTAACATTTGATCTAAAAATGTGAGGGAGGAAGGCGACATAGGGTCTAGATGCACCAGTGTGATGAACATATCTAGTCGGGTGGTATCGGCCGGCAATGTTTCTAATACTTTTAGTAAACTGTCTTTGGCGGAAGTGCTACTGTTAGAAAGTAATTTTGCTCCTCCGCTATAAATCAGTATGATGAGCAGTATCAGTATTCGTTTCATGGTTTTTCCCCTTCTGTTTCTTTTTTCTTATCTATTGGGTTAATAGGATGGGTAAAACAAAATCTGCATCCGCCGGTATAACTCGAATCCAGCCAGATATTTCCACCTATATGTTCTATAATGAGCTGGCAAATGGAAAGTCCAAGTCCACTTCCCTGTGCCGTTTCGTTTAGTTTTTCGAATCGGTTGAATATTTTACTCTGCTTTTCTGGCGGAATACCACAGCCTGTGTCGGTTATGGTGAACAGGACACTGTCTTTCGAATATTGTTCCACTTCCAATGTAATGCTGCCTTTGGGAGTAAACTTGGTGGCATTGATGAGCAGGTTGATAAGTAACTGCTGCAGACGGGAATCATCTGTGTATAGTTGCAACGACTCCAGTCCGGATTTGAATAGAACTTCGGCTTCGGTCTTTTTTACGTTGTTGACAGTATTGATTACATCCCGACAAATACTGATAGCATCATGGTAGTTAAAGTGAAAATGAATATTCCCTGTTCCGAGATTGGACAAGTCAATAACGTCATTGATTAACTTTATCAGCAGGTCTGAGTTTCTTTGTATGACCTCACTGCATTGGCGACGTGTCTCTTCATCCAATTGTTTGTCTGTCAGCAGTTCCGAGAAACCGGATATGGCACTGAGAGGAGTGCGGATTTCGTGGCTCATGTTGGATAAGAAAAGACTTTTGGTATGCATGGCGTTTTCTGCATTCAGTCGTGATTGTTCCAACTTGATTTTGGACTGCTCCAATTTTTTATTCTGTTTCAGAATACTGATGGCCAGATAGGTGATAATTCCCAATATGATAACTCCCGATACGAGTCCCACCAATAGTAGATGGTTGAGCTCTTCCTTATTTTCAATTTGCATACGGTTTTCTTCAAATCGGGCGCGAAGGTTATTGATTCGGTGTGAGTAACTGGGAGATACGACTGAGTCACTTACTTCGCTGATTCGCTCATACAGTCGGGCAGCTTCCAGTTTCTTTCCCATTTTTATTAAAAGGTTGGCCTTGGTGTATGACACATGCAAATAGTTGACCGACTTGTTTTTCTGATGGATATTTTCTAGAAACTCATCATAATTTTGCAATGCTTGTTCGTATGCACCGATGGTTTCGTTGTATTGCCCGCATGCAAAGTTGAGAAAAGGATAGAAATAAGGCTGCGGGTTTGATGTGAAAAAGTGTTCTGCTTTTTGGAGGTATTCCGCTGCTTTTTGAATATTTTCTTTTTTGATATAGAAGGCTGAATGGAGGATGTAATCAAAAAAATGTAAAGTGGTGCCGGCATATTTGTATTCTGAGGCTTCCAATTGATGGATATATTGTCCAGCTTCGTCTGTCTGGTCTGTCATCATCAGTAGTGAGATAAGTTTCAGGGTGGTTGCTTCTTTAAACAAATTATGGTCGGGAGAAGTAATATGATATTGGATGGCTTCCTTATAAGAGTCAATGGCTTCCTGTGCCATGTTGGAGCAATGGTAGGCGTCTCCGATGGCTCTGCTTGCGAGTGCCATTCCTTGCTGATAATTCATGGTTTTGGCTTTTTCATACATTAGTCGTGCTTCATCTATGGCCTGACCAATATCTCCACGATACGAATAGAGTTGGACCAGCTGCTGTTTGATACGAAAGAATAAATCTGTTTTTCCTTCTTTTTCCAATGTCGGTGTGATTTGTTCTCCCCAGTAGATAACGCTGTCAATGGGGGTGTTGGTATCAAAGGCAAGATAATTATCCATTAGATATTCCAATGTGGACAGATGTTGGCTCTCTCTGTTCGCAGCCTGAAGGGGAAGGATAAATAATATGGTTAAAAGTATAATATAGCAAATGTGTTTTCCCATTTTATTTATTAATATGGTCAGAACTTTGCAAATATAGGTAATATATATTATATATGTAAGAAGTTTGTTATGAAAAAACGATCTAATGTTGAGTCTTTCTATTTTTTTCTGATAACTTTGTAGTTGTTGAAGGTCAAAGTAGAATAACCAGGTATGAAAGAGAAAAATGAAAAAGGGATTGACAGAAGAAAATTCCTGAAGATAATGGGAGCTGGCGCCGTGGCATCGGCTACCGCATTATATGGTTGCTCGTCCGATAAAAAGCCGCAGGCATCGGAAGCGGCGGCACGTGGAGAAATTCCTACAGATAAAATGACTTACCGCACTTCACCCAAAGGAGAGCGTATATCACTGCTGGGGTATGGGTGTATGAGGTGGCCAATGAAACAAAATCCTGATGGCAAAGGGGAAATTGTGGATCAGGAAGCGGTGAACAGGTTGGTGGATTATGCCATAGAGCATGGAGTGAATTATTTTGATACGTCGCCTGTCTATTGCCAGGGATTGTCTGAGAAGGCTACCGGTATTGCATTGAAACGCCATCCCCGCGAGAAACTTTTCATAGCTACCAAACTGTCGAATTTTCAGAACTATACGCGTGAAAATTCCATTGAGATGTATCGGCAGTCATTCAAAGAGTTGCAGACGGATTATTTGGATTACTATCTGCTTCATTCTGTGGGAGGAGGAGCCGGAATACAGACTTTCCATGACCGTTACATTGATAACGGAGTTCTTGATTTCTTGTTGAAAGAGCGTGATGCAGGACGTATCCGCAATTTGGGTTGGTCGTTTCACGGTTCGGTGGAGGTATTTGATTACTTGTTGTCGTTGGATGTGAAATGGGACTTTGTACAGATACAGATGAATTATGCCGACTGGCGCCATGCCACGGGCAATAATGTGAATGCCGAATATCTTTATGGCGAATTGGAGAAACGGGGCATTCCGGCTATTATCATGGAACCTTTGTTGGGCGGTCGTCTTGCCAAACTGAATGATCATCTGATAGCACGCCTCAAGCAGCGTCGTCCCGAGAATAGTGTGGCATCGTGGGCGTTCCGTTTTGCCGGGACTTATCCCGATGTACTGTGTGTATTGAGCGGAATGACTTATCTGGAACATTTGCAGGATAATCTTCGTACTTATTCGCCGTTGGAGTTGCTGACCGATGAAGAAAAAGATTTTTTGGAGGACACGGCACAGATGATGCTGAAGTATCCTACCATTCCCTGCAATGACTGTAAATATTGTATGCCTTGTCCTTATGGACTGGATATTCCCGCCATACTGTTGCACTACAACCGTTGTGTGAATGAAGGAAATGTACCCAAGAGCCGTCAGGACGAGAACTACCGAAAAGCGCGTCGTGCGTTTTTGGTGGGCTATGACCGCGCTGTACCTAAACTTAGGCAGGCCAATCATTGCATCGGCTGTAATCAGTGCAACCCGCATTGCCCTCAGAGTATAGATATTCCGAAACAGCTCCGCCGCATAGACGACTTTGTGGAGCAGTTGAAACAAGAAACCTTATAATAAAAAAACGAATGCTTATGTTACGTAAAATAAGACTGACGGCTGCTGTGCTGTTTTTCTCCCTGATTACCTTGCTGTTTCTTGATTTTACAGGCACTTTACACGGTTGGTTCGGCTGGATGGCAAAGATTCAGTTTTTGCCTGCGGTGCTGGCCTTGAATGTAGGGATTGTGGTGGGGCTGGTGATTTTCACTTTGGTGTTCGGGCGCATTTATTGTTCAGTCATTTGCCCGTTGGGTGTCTTTCAGGATATCATTTCCTGTTTTTCGGGAAAGGTGAAAAAGAACCGTTTCCGTTACTCTCCCGCAGTGTCGTGGCTGCGTTATTCTCTGTTGGTGTTGTTTGTAGCTGTATTGGTGGCAGGTGTGGTGCCGTTGGCTGCTTTGCTGGCTCCTTACAGCTCATACGGTAGAATCGTCGCCCATCTTTTTGCTCCTTTTTATCAGTGGGGGAACAACTTGTTGGCATACTTTGCCGAACGGATGGACAGTTATGCTTTTTATTCGGTGGATATATGGATGAAAGGAATCTCTACCTTTGCGGTGGCTGCCGTTACCTTTGCGGTTCTTTTTGTGCTGGCATGGCGAGGCGGCCGCACTTATTGCAACACGGTTTGTCCGGTAGGTACGGTGCTCGGTTTTCTTTCCCGATATTCATATTTTAAGTTGGTTATCGATACTTCCAAATGTAATGGTTGCGGGCTGTGCGCACGTAATTGCAAGTCTTCCTGTATCAATCCCAAGGCTCATGAAATAGACTATAGCCGCTGTGTGGCGTGTATGGATTGTATAGACAAATGCCGTCAGGGAGCCATCCGTTATTTGCCCGGACGAATGCTTCAAAAGAAACAGCCGGCGGTGGCGCATGCTACCGCTTCGGAAGCGGAAAAAGTGGATCAGTCTCGTCGCGGTTTTCTCACTGTTTCGGCTTTGCTTACTGCCGGTGCTTTACTGAAGGCACAAGAGAAGAAGGTAGATGGCGGGCTGGCTGCAATAATAGACAAGAAGGTGCCCGACCGTGCCACACGGCTTGTTCCTGCAGGAGCGTCGGGCATCGGGCATTTCGCACAACACTGTACGGCGTGCCAATTGTGTGTGTCGGCTTGTCCTAATCAAGTGCTTCGTCCTTCGTCCGATTTAAAACATCTGATGCAGCCCGAAATGTCTTATGAGCGCGGCTACTGCCGCCCCGAGTGCGTGAAGTGTGCCGAGGTCTGTCCGGCAGGAGCCATTCGTCCCATTACTACAGTGGATAAGTCAAGTATTCAGATTGGACATGCAGTGTGGATTGCGCAGAACTGTGTGGTCAAAACCGACGGAGTGAGTTGTGGCAACTGTGCACGGCATTGTCCGACAGGAGCTATTCAGATGGTTCCTCAAGATGCCGAAGATGCCTCTTCTTTACAAATACCTGTAGTAAACACAGAACGTTGTATCGGTTGTGGTGCGTGTGAAAATCTTTGTCCGGCACGTCCTTTCAGTGCCATTTATGTGGAAGGGCACGAAGCGCATCGGGTCATTTAATCAAAACTAAAATTTATAGAAAAGAATAGGGAGTCGTTATGCCGGAGGCTGTAAGGGGAGTTCCACAACAAATCTTGCACCTCCGGTGTATTGTGTATCCAGATAGATTTTACCTCCCAACAGGGTAGCGAGGCTCCGGCAAATACTCAGACCGAGTCCGAAGCCCGGATTCATGCTGTCCAGCTTTTCGAAACGTTGGAAAATCAATTCACCTTTTTCTTTATCAATGCCGCTGCCGGTATCGGTAACAGAGAAAATGATAGAGTGCCCTGCTATCTCATAAGCTAGAGTGATGCTGCCTTGGGAAGTGTATTTACAGGCATTGACCAATAGGTTGGTCAAAATCTGTTGCAGGCGTTGCGCGTCTGTATTCAGGATGATTTCCGTATCGGGTTGCTTCAGTTCCAGTCTGACGCCTTCGGCCACTCTGTGTGCCACACCTGCCAAAGTAGATTGGCACAGTTCGGGCAAAACGACATTAGTTAAAGAGATGTTATAGTTACCGCTTTCCAGTTTGCTTAGGTCGAGCACGTCATTTACCAATGTAAGCAATAAATTGGTATTGGTGTGCAGATGGCCGAGTAGTTCGCTCCGTTCTTCTTCGCTGAATTCCGCATCGGCATCGTTCAGCAAATCATTAAAACCGATGATGGCATTGAGAGGCGTACGGATTTCATGACTGAGATTCTGCAGGAAAGCCGATTTCAGCTTGTCTGCTTTTTCTGCCTGCCGCCGTGCTTTTTCTGCAGCTTCTTTCTCTACCTTTAAATGCTTGGCATGCTGTCTGCGTGTGAGTGCATATATGAAGGAGAAGCCGGAAATCAATATCAAAATGGAGAATATAACCCAGGCTTTGTGCTCATTGGCTTCTTGCTCCATCTTGATGCGTTGCAACTGTTCTTGTTTATGTATGACTTCCAGACGTTGTTTTTGTGTTTCGGCTTTTTGCAGTTCGATGGCTGTTTGTTGTTGCTTCAACTGCAAGTTGCGGTTCTCCAGCTCGATGCGTGTCTGTTCCTTTTCCAGCATCATCATCTTTTCCCGGTCTTGTAGTTGGCTGAGGCGCATTTCCGTATTTTGAAGCGTCAGCCGGTTCTTTTCCAATTCCAGTTTTTGATTGTTGAAACGGGCGTTGTAGTCAGCTAAAAGTTCATTATTGCGTGCTTGCGACAATGAATCGCGCATCAATGCACTGTTCAGTTGGTAAGTATAGGCGGTTTCAAAGTCTTTCATCTTTTCATAAATCCGGCTTTTCAGTTCCCATTGAATTTGTAGGTTTCTGATAGAATCGCTATAGGTCATGGCATCTTCATATTTTTCGGTGTGCATAAGATATGTAGCCATGATGATGTAATAGTTTTGTAGAGTACCTGTCTGCAAGACATCATTCTTTTTATAAGATTTTAAAATAGGTATAATTTCTTTTGCCTTTTCGAACTCTTTGGTTCTAGTATAGATGCGTAATAAATTGATATGTGCGCTGGCTTTGGCTTTGTCATTAGGAGATAATTCGATAGATTTTAATGTGTATTCCTCTGCTTTTTTATAATCGTTTAGATTGATATAGCTGGCTGCCAAGGTATAATAGGGATAATATAATTCATTGTCTTTCCCCACCGATTTGTAATAATCCACTGCCTGTTGGTATTGCTGAACGGCGATTTGCGGCATTTTCTGCTGAAAGTAAACATCTCCCATTTGTATATAGCTTTGCCCGATACCGTAAGAATTGTTGAGGCGTAAGGCTTCGTTTTGGTATTTTTTCAGTTCGCTGAGGGCGGCATCATATTCCCAGTTGCGTAGGTAGTAAGTAATAATCCGGTTCCATGCGCCGAATATGTATTGTTTATAAGGGGTCTTGCGTGCAAAGTCTGCCACTTTTTCCTTCTCTTTCAGGAGTGCAGTGATGTTGTCGGTGAAATAGTAATGGTCGGATTTCAGGTTTTTGGCAAGGCATTGCGCTTTCACGTCTCCCTTTTGTTCGGCTAGGTGGAAAAGTGTGTCGGCCATGAGCAATACTTTGGGCTGTTTGATGGAGCGAGTACATTTCTGATAATAAGAAAAGAGTTGGTCGTTTATTTTATAAGGATTGTTTTGACTCATCATTATCGGGCAGAAAAGAAATATTTCAGCCAATAAAATTCTGATTGTACGTTCAATAACCTTCTTCATATCCTACGTGTGTGTTTTACAAAAGTAGCAATTCTTTTATAATTAATACTATAAAAGTACTTTTTCTTTAGGATGAGGTATTCAGAGGGTGCCAAGCATGGTCCGGTACATCCCGAAGAGTGGAAAACAACGGTGATGGAAATGATATGCCGAATACTTTGGAAAGACGTTCGGAAATGGTAGCTTTGCGGTTCGGTTCTGTTTCTTAAAGAAGAGGAAGGGCCGGAATGATAAGGAATGAACTATGTGGAATAAACCTTGGAAGTTGAGAGAAGGTATCATGATTGGTGCCGGTCTGCTTGTAACAGGAATTCTGTTACAGGCAACTGTCGGTAAAATAGAATGGGACTGGATTGCCTTTCCGGTGAATGTAATCGTATTGGCAGCTTTCCTGATTCTGTTGGGAGTAATGAATGCCCTGCGGAAGAAGGTCTATGTATTTGGTTGGCTGAGTCATTATACGGCTGCCGTTTTTTCTTTGCTTTGGGTAGTGGTAGCCACTGTCCTGATGGGATTGGTGAAGCAGGTTCCTTCGCATCATGCCATTGATGCGGTGGAGGGGCTTTTTACCCAAATGCTCTCTTCTTGGCCTTTCGTACTCCTATATATATGGATGAGTCTGTCATTGGGGATGGCCATTCTTCGTTCTACCTTTCCCTTTCATTGGAAAAAAATTCCCTTTCTGCTTAACCATGTCGGACTTTTTATAGCATTGGTTGCCGCCACTTTGGGCAATGCTGATATGCAGCGCCTTCGTATGACCACCTCTTTGGGCAATACTGAATGGCGTGCTCAAGATGAAGAAAATCAAAATTTGGTGGAACTTCCTTTGGCTATCGAACTCAACGACTTTACCATCGATGAATATCCTCCTAAGCTTATGTTGATTGACAATGCCACCGGTAAGGTATTACCCGAAGACGCTCCTGCCCATGTGCTGTTGGAAGAAGGAGTGTCGCATGGCGACCTGCTGGACTGGGAGTTGAATATCACGCAGTCCATCCCCGAAGCGGCTTCGGTGGCAACGGAAGATACCCTTCGTTTCACCGAGTTTCGTTCGATGGGGGCAACGTATGCTATCTATCTGAAAGCAAAGAACCGCAAAACCCATGAAACCAAAGAGGGGTGGGTGAGCTGCGGTAGTTTTATGTTTCCCTACAAAGCCCTGAAACTGAATGACCGGATAAGTATGGTGATGCCCGAACGCGAACCGCAACGTTTTGCTTCGGATGTGACCCTGTACACAGAAAGCGGTAAGCAGGAATCGGGCACGATAGAAGTCAACAAACCATACGAAATAGACGGTTGGAAAATCTATCAGTTGAGTTACGATGAAACAAAAGGACGATGGAGTAACATCAGCGTCTTTGAATTAGTGCGCGACCCTTGGCTACCTTATGTCTATATCGGTATCGGCATGATGATTCTCGGTGCCGTCTGTTTGTTTACCACCGCCCAGCTGGGGAGAAGAAAGTCCGGACAGGCTGAAGAAAGAAAGGAGGCACACTCATGAGTTGGGATTATTTCATTTTCTTTGCCATTGTTGCTCTGATTTGTTGGGCAATCGGCGCTTTTGCCGCTTGGAAAGGAAAACGCAAGGCATTGGTTTACGGCTTTACATTGGCAGGGCAGGCGATATTCTTCACCTTTATCCTCTTGATGTGGATATCGTTGGAGCGACCGCCCATGCGCACAATGGGAGAGACACGCTTGTGGTATTCTTTTTTCCTGCCCTTGGCAGGACTGATAACCTACTTCCGTTGGAAGTACAAATGGATTCTGAGTTTCAGCTTCATTCTGTCATTAGTCTTTATCTGCATCAATCTGTTTAAACCTGAAATTCATAATAAGACGTTGATGCCCGCGCTTCAAAGCCCATGGTTTGCTCCTCACGTCATTGTATATATGTTTGCATACGCCATGCTGGGGGCTGCTGCAGTGATGGCGGTCTACCTGCTATGGTTCAAGAAGAAAACACCTGGAAGGCAAGAACTCGATTTATGTGATAATCTAATCTGTGTGGGACTTGCCTTTATGACTTTGGGAATGCTCTTCGGGGCAGTATGGGCCAAAGAAGCATGGGGACATTACTGGGCATGGGATCCGAAGGAGACTTGGGCGGCAGCTACTTGGTTTGGCTATCTGGCCTATATCCATTTCCGCTTGAGATGCCCCGCCGACTATAAGAAAGCATTGATTATCTCACTTGTGGCATTCGTGCTGCTCCAAATGTGCTGGTATGGCATCAATTACCTGCCCTCGGCGCAAGGAGTGAGTGTACACACATATAATCTGAACTAATTTAAAAGAATAAAGCGATGAAACATTTTAGACTATTGGCGGCAAGTTTACTCTTGCTTCCCGGCCTGACGTATGCGCAGGATGACAATAAGGAAAATGAGTTTAGTATGTCCGCACAGATTCGTCCGCGTGCTGAATACCGTAACGGTGCATTACTTCCTCGTGAGGAAGGGGAGCCTTCTGCCTCCTTCATCAACAATCGCGCCCGCCTTTCTATGGAATACAGACGCACGGGTTTGAGCATGAAAATATCTGCCCAGCACGTGGGAGTGTGGGGACAAGATCCTCAGATTGACAAGAACGGCCGTTTCATCATGAATGAGGCTTGGGCTGAGTTAACTTCAAAGAACGGTTTCTTTGCTCGCTTGGGACGTCAGACGCTTTCTTATGATGACGAACGCATTTTGGGCGGATTGGATTGGAATGTAGCAGGACGTTATCACGATGCCCTGAAACTAGGCTATCGGGATGAGCACAACCAACTTCATTTGATTCTGGCCTTCAATCAGAATGATGAGAAATATGCAGGAACTTACTACAATGCCATCGGGCAGCCTTATAAGAGCATGCAGACAGCATGGTATCACTATAAAGCAAAGGCCACTCCGTTTGAAGCCTCCCTGCTGTTTATGAATCTGGGTTGGGAAGCCGGTGACGAGCAAAAGGCGAAGAGCCGCTATATGCAGACCATGGGCACCTATCTGACTTTTCATCCGGGCAATTGGAATTTGAACGGCGCTTTCTATTATCAGTCGGGAAAGAGCAAGCCCGATAAGAATATGAATTCAAAGAATGTCTCCGCCTATATGTGGAGTGTGGTCGCTTCTTATAAGATAGACAAAGCGTGGTCGGTTACCGTCGGTAGTGATTACCTGAGTGGCAACAAGGAAGAAGGTGACAAGAACAAGGCCTTCGACCCGCTTTACGGCACCCATCATAAGTTCTATGGAGCCATGGATTATTTCTATGCTTCTTCATGGGTGCAGGGTGTATCGGCTCCCGGCTTGTGGGACAATCGCATCGGACTAGCGTTCAAGGCATCGCCGAAAGTTGCATTGCAGGTGAATTATCATTATTTCAGTGCGGCACAGAAGCCGTTGCTCGGCGGGGAGAAGCTGAGCAAAGGATTAGGCTCCGAAATAGATACTCAGGTGGATTGGAGCATTATGAAAGACGTGAAACTGTCAGCCGGTTATTCATTCATGTTGGGAACCAAGACCATGGATGCAGTGAAAGGCGGTAATCATAGCAGTTGGCAGGACTGGGGATGGGTTTCTTTGAATATCAATCCGAAACTCTTCTTTGCTAAATGGTAATCTGATGAAGAGCCCTCACTGAACTGAAACAGCCTATCATTCTGTCATCCGAGACTAGTGGAGGGGGACTGTCGGACTTTTGGCACCCCTCCATCTGCTTCAATGGAAATGTAGCATAGGAGAGGATTTCTTTTTTATCAAGAACGTACTGTTTTTCCCTTTCCGCTTATCGTTTCTATATCCAGACAGATAATTTCTGTCCGGTGAAAAGATTTCTCGGCATATTTAGCGCCGACAGTTTTGTCGTCGGGTGAGTACTGTTCATTGGTATAATTTATTATTATTTTTCCTTTCGTTCGGATACAAAAAAAATGAAAATAAGGGAGATAACCTAATAATCATTGGGCGGATGGCTACTATTGGGTTAAGTTTTACTGGACACTCTCCTTGCGGCATGTAACATATCTGTCTGTTTAATATAGTCTTCTCCATTGACTCTTACTATTTCTTCTTCAGTAATCCTCTGCGCAAAACAGTTAGAATGTATTTTATCTCTCATTCTCTCACTCGTGTTGTTGAAAATCCGATGTATAAAGCCTTTCAGGTATGAGAGATGCGGGGAGAGACGCTTGGAAAGGTGAGAGCATTGCTCTCATTTTTGCCCAATAATGTATTTTTTGTAGGTTACATGTCATTATTTCCTGCTATCCGATGCGAATACTTTCATTTGAAACTATCCGAAAGGCAGCTACCTTCTTAAATGCCTATTCTTGCTCATGTAGAATGATATTGTGCAGTTTTACTGTCTAATAGATAGTTTTCTTAGAAACTTCTTGAAATTTTGCTAGGATTAATTAAATCTTCATTATCTTTGAACCCTAAATCTAAAGATTATGAGTGACCAAATAAAGCAAATAGCCGAACGTCTTCAGGGATTGAGAGACGTTTTGGAACTGACTCCCCAAGAGGTGGCCGAAAGTTGCCAGCTCACGGTGGAAGAATACTTGGGTATGGAAAGCGGTGAGAAAGATATATCAGTCAGTGCTTTGCAGAAGATTGCCCGCAAATATGACATCGCACTGGATGTGCTGATGTTTGGTGAAGAACCTAAAATGAGTGCTTACTTCTTGACCCGTTGGGGCACAGGGGTGTCAGTGGAGCGTACCAAAGCATACAAATATGAATCATTGGCATCGGGATTCCGCGGACGCAAAGTAGATCCGTTCATCGTTACCGTAGAACCGAAGCCCGAAGATACGCCTATTTATTTCAATTCACACGAAGGACAAGAGTTCAACCTGGTGATAGAAGGACGTATGTTGCTTAACATTAACGGAAAAGAACTTATTTTGAACCCGGGTGACAGCCTTTACTTTGATTCTGCTCAGCCTCACGGCATGATGGCACTGGATGGCAAGACTGTGAAGTTCCTGGCAGTAATTATGTAAATTGTAAGAGTATGGTAGAAAGATTCTTAGAACAAACCGCTTTTACCTCACAAGAGGATTTTATAAAGAACCTGAAAATCAAGGTTCCCGAAAATTTTAATTTCGGTTATGATATTGTTGATGCTTGGGCTGCTGAGGAACCCGACAAGAAAGCCTTGTTGTGGACCAACGATAAAGGTGAATCCCGACAATACACCTATGGCGACCTGAAAAAATATACCGATATGACGGCATCTTATTTCCAAAGTCTGGGCATCGGTCGCGGTGATATGGTGATGTTGATACTGAAACGCCGTTATGAGTTCTGGTATTCCATTATCGCCCTGCACAAATTGGGCGCGGTGGTGATTCCTGCCACTCACTTGTTGACCAAGAAAGATATTGTGTATCGTTGTAACGCTGCCGATATTAAGATGATTGTTGCGGCAGGCGAGGATGTAATCACCAAACATATCATAGAAGCGATGCCTGATTCTCCTTCTGTAAAGAAGCTGGTCAGCGTCGGTCCCGGAATTCCCGAAGGTTTCGAAGATTTTCATCAGGGGATAGAAAACGCGGCTCCGTTCGTAAGACCCGAACATCCGAATACCAATGAGGATACTTCACTGATGTATTTTACATCGGGAACTACCGGCGAGCCGAAGATGGTGGCGCATGACTTTACTTATCCGTTGGGACATATCGTAACTGCCGGTTTCTGGCATAACCTGCACCGCGACAGCCTGCATCTGACGATTGCTGATACCGGCTGGGGAAAGGCCGTGTGGGGAAAACTCTACGGACAGATGATTGTGGGTGCAAATATCTTTGTTTACGACCATGAGAAGTTTACTCCTGCCGATATCCTCGGAAAGATTCAGGACTATCATATCACTTCACTGTGTGCTCCTCCCACCATCTATCGTTTCTTGATAAAGGAAGATATCAGTAAGTATGACCTGTCTTCTTTGGAATATTGCACCACTGCCGGAGAAGCGTTGAACTATTCTGTATATGAGACGTTTAAGAAGATAACCGGTATCCGGCTGATGGAAGGCTTCGGACAGACGGAAACGACGTTGACATTGGGCACCTTCCCTTGGATGGACCCGAAACCGGGCAGCATGGGCGTGCCCAACCCGCAGTATGACATTGACTTGCTGACTCCTGACGGTCGTTCGGCAGAAGACGGTGAACAGGGACAAATTGTCATCCATACGTCAAAAGGCAAGCCGCTGGGGTTGTTCAAAGAGTATTATCGGGCGGCCGAGCTGACAGAAGATGCTTGGCACGACGGCATTTATTATACCGGTGATGTGGCTTGGCGTGACGAAGACGGATATTTCTGGTTTGTGGGACGTGCGGATGATGTTATCAAGAGTTCCGGTTACCGTATAGGCCCGTTTGAAGTGGAAAGTGCACTGATGACTCATCCTGCAGTGGTGGAATGTGCCATTACGGGTGTTCCCGACGAGGTGCGCGGACAAGTGGTAAAGGCGACCATCGTTCTTTCCAAGAACTACAAAGGACAGGAAAGCCCCGAACTGATTAAGGAATTGCAAGACCATGTGAAGCGTGTGACTGCCCCTTATAAGTATCCGCGTGTGATAGAGTTTGTAGAAGAGCTTCCGAAGACTATCAGTGGTAAGATTCGTCGCGTGGAGATACGTGATAAAGATAAATAACCGACTTGTGCGTCGGGCGGAGTTTTATTCGTAACGAAGTAAAAGATGAAAAGAATTTTGTTTTTTGCATTTTTGTGTCTGACTGCCTGCCTGTCGGCAGGCGCACAGGCATTGTCTCCCATAACATGGACTGCCTACGGACTGACTTTCAAGGTGCCGAAGGATATTGCCGTGGAGGAGGATACGGAGGAAACTTTCCTGTTGAATGATAGTAAGTTTTATATCACTGTCCAGGCTTTGGACTCTGACGGCATCACGAAGGACGACCTGAAAGGGGTGCTTCGGGATTATGCCAATGATGATGGCGTGGAGAATCAGACTGCTGTCAAAGCCTTTGACTTGGAGCAATTCTATGGCGTTTCAATGGATGGCAAATGTGAGAATGACCATTGTTGCTATGCCTGCCTGATGACCAAGGCGGCGGGAAGTGCATTTTATATTTCCATCATTTATTCGGCCGGGCATAAAGCGGAGGCTGAGGCTATCCTGAAAAGTTTTGTGATGGAAGAATAACCAAAAGTTTTTTTGCTTTAGGAGGTATGCCAAAACCAAGATGTCCACTCTAAAAGTTGCTTCTTATAACTGACAAGTATAAAAGAGAGCCATATCCAACTCGATTCTCGAGTGATGATATGGCTTTTCTCATTGCTGATAAATTGCCCCCCCTCTATAGTTCTTATTTAGTCTTTACTTTAAATTGCAATGCAATAGGTTCATTCTTGATACCTTTGGGGAGTGACACCTTCACTTTGCCGTCCTTGCAAGTATATTTCACGCTCCTGTTTCCTTTTAGCATTTTCATCTTGCCTTTTGGAAGATTTCCTGTCCATTCTATCGTTTCCGGCAGTGTTTCTCCCTCGGGCAATGCATAGATGGCATAGAGTGTCTGTCCGTCTTTGTCGGCAGTGAACCATGTGTGTCCGTCCTGATAAATGGGAGTGATTCGGGTGTTGTAGATAGCCTTGCCATTTGCCCGCAGCCATTCTCCCACCTCATGCAGACGCTTGGTCACTTCCTCTTCGATGATACCGTCAGGGGTAGGCCCTACACCCAATAGCAGGCAGCCGCCTTTGGCAGTGATTTCACTCAATATGTTGATTACCTTCTGCGGCGATTTGAACGGAGCATTTGGCACCCATCCCCAATCATTGCTCAGTGTGATGCAACTTTCCCACGGATAGTCGAGCTGTGTTTCGGGGATACCGCGTTCGGGCGTCTGGTAGTTTTCGTTCTTTCCCCTGATGCTGCGGTCTACCGAAATCAATCCCGGATGCTTCCGGCGTGCCTGTGCCAGAATATCGTCCAGGCCGATGTCGTCGCCTTTCACCCAGCCGCCGTCCAGCCAAAGGATATCGAAACTTCCGTAGTCAGACATCAGTTCGTTCAGCTGATTGCGGGTAAAGGTCTGATAATTCTTCCACCAGTCAGGATGGCGGTCTTTCTTGTAATTGATATTACGGTTGGGGGTAGCGAAATAAGGATTCCAAAACCATTCGCAATGCCAGTCGGGTTTAGAGAAATAGCATCCCATCATGAAGCCCTTCTTACGGAAAGCATCGAATACATGGTAAGCCACGTTCTTGCGCGGATTATCCTTGAAGGCTCCGTGTGCAATAGAGAAATCTGTGTATTTGGAATCGAAAGTACAAAAACCGTCGTGATGCTTGGTGGTGAATATCATATACTTGATACCTGCATCCTGCATTACATCCGCCCATTGTTCGGGATTGAAGTTGACCGGATTGAGCGAATCTTTCAAGCCCCAGTACCATTCTTTGTATTCATTGTAGGGTAAAGGCTTCTTGCGTGAAATCCAGTCGACGTCTTCCGAGCATATCGACCATGATTCTACAATGCCCGGAACGGAGTAAAGACCCCAATGGAACAGGACTCCGAACTTCTGGTCTTGCCATTTGTCCAGTTTGGCCAACACTTGTTGGTCGGTAGGCCATACATAATCGGTTGCTTCTGACTGCTTGTGGACAAAGCCTTGTACTTGTTGGGCGTGGAGGTTCAGGGCGAACGCTGCTCCAGCCATGCATACTATTAGTTTTTTGAGGTTATACATAACTGTTATGAGTTAGTGTTTATTGTTTTGTTTGCGTTTAATTTCCGTTTAAGGGTTGATAAAGGTAAGGTTTTCTTATTTGGCGAGCAAGAAAAGAGGATAGAAATTTAATAATTGGGTGGAAAACAAAAAAAGAATGCCC
Source organism: uncultured Phocaeicola sp. (assembly GCF_948499155.1). NCBI lineage: Bacteria > Pseudomonadati > Bacteroidota > Bacteroidia > Bacteroidales > Bacteroidaceae > Phocaeicola > uncultured Phocaeicola sp. The sequence goes on from NZ_CAOOSE010000005.1 coordinate 110,394, forward strand.
GGAAAGCATTATTCGCTTCCCGGGCATTTCTCAATAGATTATAATGTATCAATTACCATCCCGGGTTCTGTGTCAGATTCGGGTTGATAGAGATTTCATTAGTCGGAATAGCAAACAGGTAGTTCTTCGGATCTTCAAATCTTGCCTGTGTGTCTACGCGTTTACTGTAAATGTCAAGTTCACCTTGGTTGTTTGTACCCAATACATTCTGCATAGTGGCGATATTTTCAGCAGAATAAAGAGTTGCATCAGGAATCATACCCATGCGGGGTGCAACAGAAGCATCTAGGCGTTTACCGCATGCCCAACGGCGCAAGTCGTCAAAGCGGTAACCTTCACCGAATAATTCTACACGGCGTTCGCGACGGATTTCACGAATCAGTGTTGCGTTATTGGCACTTACATTCGGATATTCAGTTTCCAGTTTGGGATCAACGGCCGGAGTCATAGTCAATTTGTGGTTGAATCCTACGCGTTCACGCAGCTTATTGACTGTTGCATCCAAATCAGTCTGAGAAATGGTGCCCAGTTCTGCAGCAGCTTCTGCACGAATTAACAGAATTTCACCGAAACGGAATACCGGAGCATCCAATGTTCCCTGATGGTGAGCAGCCAAATGTTCGGCTGCATTATAGAATTTGGCAATGCTATAACCGGTAGAAGATGAACCGCCTGCACCGGTATTTACAATGTTGGCAATATTGGCTGGATGTCCGTTCAGATAATAGGTGTGTTCACCGGCTTCGGGCGAGCATACTGTCTGTAGCAAACGCGGGTCGCGGTTGTTCAACTCTGCCAATAATCCGGTGTGTGTGCTATGTCCGGGGCAATTGCAAAGAGTGATAGGCAATCCTGTTTCTGCGCACAGATAGTCATCAATACAGTCTTTGCTGACACCCAGAGGGGTTTCGCCTACACCAATCTGACGGCTCAGGTTATTACCTTTACCCAAGCTGGGGTCATAGGCCTTAGACAAGATGATTTCAGGATTGTTTGCGTAATCAGACTGAATGAATAATTCATGATAAGCCTGTGAAGGAGAACTGCCCTGGAATAATGAGTAGCCATATTCCGATTTCATTAATTCTCCGGCCGCATTGTATGCTTCCTGCAGGAATTTTGTATCTCCTTCCATCTTGTGATAACGACGCCATGTACCTTCAAACAAGCAGAAACGTGCTTTCAATGCCAATGCTGCATCTTTTGAAATGCGAGTAACATCCACTTTCGATTTCATGGGCAACCACTCAATAGCTTGATCGATTTCTTTCAGCATATTGTCTGCTACCACAGTGCGGGAATCACGTGCTTTATATAAGTCTTCGTCTCCCGGATTTACGACTTTGTCATACCAAGGCACATCGCCATAAGTTTTCACTTTGTTGAAATAGTCAAGGGTTTTGAGGAATAAGATTTCTCCTGCAAAACGATGTTTTTCTGCTTCTGAAGCCTGTGACTGTTCGTAATTGGCTAAGAAGTCATTACAAGCACGGATATATTCCCAGTTCCATTCTGTATCTTTAGCACCGGTAGGAGCTACGTGCAGACCGAAGCTGGTAGTATTGTATTCCCATGGGTAAATGTTGTCCGATTTGAAATCTTCTTCCATCATACCGAAGTTGTAAGATTGTGGGTCTCCATGCCCTTTAATCAATTTAGGATAGAGATTGTTACAATATTGCTGTAATCCATCAGCACCGGCTGTTGAAAAGAATTTGTCTTTAGAGATGGAATCCAGCGGTTCGCGATCCAAATAATCGCAGCTTTGCAATGCTAAAGCTACTAAACCTATATATAATATATTTTTTTTCATAATCGTTCCTGAATTTAGAATGTTACGTTGATACCAAATGAATAAGTACGGCAGAATGGGTATTTGGTCATACGATCTTCCATTTCACCATCTTTCTTTCTGTTACCTGTTGCATCCGGGTCTAGGTATTTATACAAACCTGTAGCTTCCCATAAGTTTTGTCCGCTTGCAAAAACTCTCAACTGAGCGATGCCGAATTTGGAAATCCAAGCTTGTGGCAGGTTATAACCGATAGTTACATCTTTCAGACGGATGTAAGAAGCATCTTGCAAATATTTAGTCTGAGTTTGACGGCTGCGAGTTGTGTTGGTCGGAGTTGGATAGTAGGCATTCGGATTTTCGGGTGTCCAATAGTCTAGATGAGTTTCATTCAATGTACTCCACCATTGTCCGTAGTATCCCCAGAAAATACCGGTACTGCCTGTACCGAGCCACAAGTCGCGTTTCATTGTACCTTCAAACAAAGCGCGGATATCAAAGCCTTTCCATGATGCACCCAGATTGATGTTGAAACGATAGCGCGGAGTATTGTTACCGATAATCTTCTTGTCACCGTGGTCGCTTAATGTATTCTTTCCGTAGTCAACTGCACCGTTTCCGTCTAAGTCAGCGTAACGGATATCACCTGGCAACCAAGTGGTTGCAATTACTTTTTGGCGAACAGCCTGTTGTTCTGCTTCTGCTTTGTCCTGAATGAAGCCGTCAGTGACATAACCCCATATTTCACCCAGTTCCATTCCTTCGTAGTAGTCTCCCAGATAACCGGTCGGGTTGTCATATTTGGTAATTTTTGAATAGCTGTCCGAAAGGCCGATACCGATGTTGTAATCCAATGGGCTGCCGCCTACGTTGGCGATTTGGTCTTTCCAGCTCAAAGAAAGTTCCCAACCGTTTGTTCTCATGTTGGCTAGATTTTCCTTACCGCCGGTAGACCCCATTGTTGCAGGATAAGTCTTTGATACGACCATATCATTGGTATAACGGATAAAGTAGTCGAATGAAGCAGTCAAGCGGTTGTTCAACAGACCCAGATCAAGACCGAAGTTGGCGGTAGTTACCTTTTCCCAACTTACATTGTTATAAGCCAATGAAGCAGGAGTGATACCGGTTGCCAATTTACCGTTCAATAAGTAGTTAAGCTGAGCAAAGCCCATAGAGCTTAAGTAGTCGAAGTTACCTGTAGTAACCTGGTTACCTAATGAACCGACAGATGCACGGAGTTTAACGTTTTCGAATATATTGCGTGCAGAGTCAAAGAATTTTTCTTCAGATAATCTCCAACCGATAGAAGCTGATGGGAAGAATCCCCAACGGTCATTTTCACCGTATTTTGAAGAACCGTCATAACGACCGTTCACTTCCAATAAGTATTTACCTTTATAATCATAGTTCAAACGGAAGAAAGCACCTTGTACAGCCCAGATAGTTGCTTCTTCTTCCAGATTTTGCTTGGTTCCGGCTAAGTCGATAACAGGGATATCATTTACAAACAAGCCTGTTGTCTTGCCATACATATTACTGGTTTCTTTAGATTCCTGGTTATAACCTACCATTGCGGTAAGAGAGTGGTCGCCGAAAGATTTCTTATATTCTGCCCATAAGTTCAATGCTTCATAAGTATCGTCATACTTCCTCAGTGAAACACCGTTCGGGTCACCTTTTGACATTGAAGTGCCATCGGGTTGCTTCTGATAGATAGTCTTTTCGTGTGAACGAGTGGTTCTGAAGTAACGGTTTCCGGTATAGTCACCTCTTACAGTGAGTCCTTTGAACGGAGTTAATTTGAAAGAACCTGTATACCAGATATCATCATAAACATTCTTTGTACGTCCGGCCTGTGCCAACATACCCGCAATGTTGAAGTTGAAGTTAGAACCTGCTACACCTGCAAAGTCTCCATCCGGTAAATAAACGGGAACAAACGGCATGGCGCGATATACTTCATAATAAGGGTCTTCTGAAGTATAGAAATTAGAGTTAGGTTCGTTAGCTTCGCTACGATTGTATTTTACGTTCAATCCGATTTCCAACCAATTAGTTAATTGAGTGTTGAAATTGAATGACATATTAATACGTTTGAAATGGTCTGTTCCATAAGCCAGCAAACCATCTTGTCCTTTGTAACCTACCGAACCGTAGTAAGAGGTCTTTTCAGAACCACCACGAACGCTGGCATTGTGCTGTTGCATGAAGGCTGCATCATTAAACAGTACATCCAGCCAGTCAGTATTACCGGCATAAGCCCATTCTCCGTTGGCGGTGAATTTGTTTCCTTGTGTGTTTTCCCAAGCAGTAGGAAGACTGGGGTCTTTCATGCGTGCTTCTACAGCTTCAATCAATTCATCACTCCAATATTGAGTACCGCTGGTATTGTTGGATTCCACATTCATGGCGCGTAACCATTGGTCTGCCGGTAATCCTTTAGCCATGCGTGAAGGAGCTGACCATGAGAAATTATTGTTATAGTTGAAAGTTACTTTTTCTCCTTTCTTACCTTTTTTAGTTGTAATCAATACAACGCCGAATGCTGCACGTGCACCATATACGGCTGCAGAAGAAGCATCTTTCAACACTGAGATACTTTCAATATCCTGCGGGTTAAGCAAAGAAATATCGTTGGTTTCCACACCATCTACCAAGATTAATGCAGAACCGCCATTCAATGATGTAAGACCACGGACATTGATACTTGTGCTTGAGTTAGGATTACCATTGGCAAACGAAATGTTCAAGTTAGGAATGGCACCTTGCAAACCTTGAGCCAAGTTAGCGATAGGACGGTCTTCCAAAACATCGCTTTCCGCCATTGCTACTGCACCAGTCAGGTTTACCTTTTTCTGTGTACCATAGCCTACCACCACTACTTCCTCCAAAGTCTGAGTATCATCTTTCAAGATGATGTTCAAAGGAGTACCGTTCCATTTTACTTCCTGAGTAATGTAACCCACGAAAGAGATTTGAAGAATGTCTCCCTTATTGACATTAGATAAAGAGAAGTCACCGTCGATTCCGGTGATTGTTCCATTAGTAGTACCTTTTACTACTACTGAGGCTCCAATGACGGTCTCGCCGGTTCCGTCTTTTACGATACCGGTACAAGCTCCGTTCTGCTGTGTGATTTTCACATCGGTTACGCTGGGATTGCTAACCGCATACGCTGCTCCGGTAGAGGCTCCCATCAGGAACAGCATCATACTGACTGATTTTAGTCGTTTTAACATAGCTGTGATTTTTAAGTGTTTATTGAAACTCAATTAAATGCTTTCATCATAAAGTTCTTTCAGAACTATGTTAAACTGTAAGCCATTGTATATAAGCACGATAAGAAAACGCATAAAAATGTGCAAATAGTCATTCTAGAGAATTTGGGCTATGGATTTATGTATATAATTCTACTTCTTTTCTACCTTAACAATACGTTTAACCCCACTGTACAACAGGCCAATAAAATTTATTGACAGCATCTTATATTAGAAAATCATTGTTGATATCAAGAATGCTCTACTACGTTTCTACTTATAGAATTATAAGTTTTTCTCATAGAATCGTATTTTTAAGATTTAGAGAGCTTTTAATTCATAAATAAACATTAATTTCATTTCTGTAGCACAAGCTTTGGAATTCACCTTTGTTAAAAAACGACCCGAAGACCAAAATATTTTTTATTCGAAAGCTACATTCTTTAAAATTATTATATATTTGCATCGTTAATCTAAATTATATTGAAAAACATAGTTCTGAAAGAACTTGGTACAGTTGGTTATTAATAAGTTTCAATAAACACTTAAAAATCACAGCTATGTTAAAACGACTAAAATCAGTCAGTATGATGCTGTTCCTGATGGGAGCCTCTACCGGAGCAGCGTATGCGGTTAGCAATCCCAGCGTAACCGATGTGAAAATCACACAGCAGAACGGAGCTTGTACCGGTATTGTAAAAGACGGAACCGGCGAGACCGTCATTGGAGCTTCAGTAGTAGTAAAAGGTACTACTAACGGAACAATCACCGGAATCGACGGTGACTTCTCAATACCTAATGTTAATAAAGGAGACATTCTCCAGATTTCTTTCGTGGGTTATGTTACTCAGGAAGTGAAATGGAACGGTACTCCTTTGAACATTATTTTGGAAGATGATACCCAAACTTTGGAAGAAGTAGTAGTGGTAGGTTTCGGTACACAGAAAAAGGTAAACCTTACAGGTGCTGTTTCTACTGTAGGTGCTAAAGAAATTGCTTCTCGTCCGGTGAATTCGGTAGTAGATGCTTTACAAGGTACTGTAGCCGGTATGAACTTTTCTACAGCTAGTAGTGGTGGTACACTGAATTCAAACAAGACAATGAATATTCGTGGTATCGGTACTATCGGTGCTGGTTCTTCTGTAACTCCGTTGGTTTTGATTGACGGTATGGAAGGCGATTTGAATTCATTGAATCCACAAGATATTGAGAATATCTCTATCTTGAAAGATGCTTCTGCTTCTTCTATTTATGGTTCGCGTGCAGCAGGTGGTGTTATCTTGGTTACCACTAAAGGCGGTAAGGAAGGTAAAACAGTTATTAATTATAATAACAGCTTCCGCTTTAACTCACCGTTGAATATGCCCGAAATGATGGATTCTTATACTTGGGCTAATTATATGAATGCTGCAAGTATTAATTCGGGAGGCGGTACTTGGTTTTCTGAAACGAAATTAGCTCAGATTAAGGCTGCTCAAAGTGATCCAAGCATGCAAACAATGTTTGCCAACAGTAATAATCGTTGGGAAGTTTGGGATGCAAACGACCTTTTGCCTATTGCCAATACAGATTGGTTGAAAGAACATTTCGGCAATAGTTTCTCTCAGGAACATACATTAAGTATTAATGGTGGTTCAGATAAAATGCAGTATTATTTCTCTGCGAACTTTTTGGATCAGGACGGTATTTTGCGTCATGGTGATGATAACAAGCAGCGTTATGGTATCACTGCAAAAATTAATGCAAATCTGACCAAATGGTTAAAGATGACTTATAGTGCACGCTTCACCCGTACAGATTATCAGGCACCGACTGTTATGGTAAATGGAACAGATGAATTCTATCACAATATGTGTCGTTATTGGCCGATTATTCCTACAACAGACCCGAATGGACATTATGTAGCTGAGTCATATATCGAACGTTTGAGTAATGGTGGTCTATATAAAACTCAGGGTGATGTATTGGCACAGCAATTGGCTTTTCGTATTACTCCGTTGGAAGGTTGGGTAATCAATGCAGAGTTGAACTATCGTATCAATAATGATAATAACCATACGGATTGGCAAACAACTTATGGCTACAATGTAAATAATGAACCGTTTGTCGATTTTAACGCAAACTCGGCTGTGAAGGAATACAATTTGAAGAGCAATTACTTCAATCCGAACATCTTTACAGAATATAGCCGTTCATTCAATGAGCATAATTTCAAGATAATGGCCGGTTTTCAAAGTGAATGGTTCCGCAAGCGTACAATGACTGCCCAACAATATGGTATCTTGTCAGGTTTACCTACGTTAGATACTACAAGTGCTACTCCAACTGTAGGTGGTAATTATAATACTTGGACAACTGCCGGTTTCTTTGGTCGTTTGAATTACGATTATAAAGGACGTTACCTGTTGGAAGCTAATATCCGTTATGATGGTTCTTCTCGCTTCCTTCGCGACAATCGTTGGAATGTATTCCCTTCATTCTCGGCTGGTTGGAATATTGCTCAGGAAGCCTTTTGGGAAGATTATACCAATGTGGTTAATACTTTGAAACTTCGTGCTTCATGGGGTGAGTTAGGTAACCAAAATACAGATAACTGGTACCCATTCTATCCTACAATTAATTATAAGCCTAATAATGGAAATTGGTTGGTAAATGGTACAAAGCCGAATACAGCAGGACAACCTTCTTTGGTTTCCGCATTGCTTACTTGGGAAAAAAGTCGTACTTGGGAAATCGGTTTGGATTGGGGTGCATTTAACAATCGTTTGACAGGTTCATTCGGTTATTTCCAACGTAAAACTTATGATATGGTAGGACCGGCACAGGAACTTCCTGATGTATTGGGAGCAAAAGAGCCGAAAGTAAACAACTTGGATATGACATCAAAAGGTTGGGATTTGCAGGTTAGTTGGCGTGATAGAATCAACGACTTTAATTATGGTATTTCTTTGACGTTAAGTGACAATAAAGTCATAATTGATAAATATCCTAACCCATCAAAAAGCTTGGGTATAACCTCTAATGGTTCTGCGGTTTATGATGGAGCTGTATTTGGGGATATTTGGGGATATACTACAGTTGGAATCGCTAATTCACAAGCGGAAATGGATGCTCATTTAGCTGATGCTGACCAAAGTTTCCTGGGTAGCAACTGGACTGCAGGTGATATTATGTATGCTGATTTAAATAATGACGGAAAAGTTGATAGAGGTGAATATACTTTGGACAATCACGGAGACCTTAAGGTAATTGGTAACTCTACTCCGCGTTATAACTTTGGTTTGAACTTAGATGCAGCATGGAAAGGTTTTGACCTGAAAGTATTCTTCCAAGGAACATTAAAGCGTGATTATATGGCAGGAAGTGCTACATTCTGGGGGGCTACTGGTACAGGTAAATGGCAGGCTTTAGGTTTCAAGGAACATGAAGATTATTGGACACCTGAACACACGAATGCTTACTATCCACGTCCCGACTGGGGAGCTTCTAGAAATACCAATACTCAAACACGTTACTTGCAAAATGCAGCTTATTGCCGTTTGAAAAACGTGACTTTGGGTTATACCTTACCAAAGAATCTGACTGAAAAATTCTTTGTGGAAAACTTGCGTGTTTTTGCTTCTGCTGAAAATTTGTTGACTATAACCAGTTTTACCGGTATAGCAGACCCAGAATTGATTGGTGCTGGATATGGTGAGAATCTTGGTAAAACTTATCCATTGTCAAAAACAGTCTCTCTTGGCTTAAGTGTAACATTCTAAAAAAAACGACTATGAAACTGAAATATTTAAATATATTCTTATTGGGTGTATCGCTTGCTGGTTTTACATCTTGTAACGATTTCTTGGACAAAGAGCCCGAAAGCTCAGTCACTCCTGCTGCTTATTTTACAGCTGAAGCGGATTTGGCAGCATATTCTATTAATTTATATAACTTCTTTACTTGCATAGCTCCGGGAAGTTATGGTATTAGTGTGTTCGGAAATGATAATGCAACAGACAATCAGGCTGCAACCGGTTATTCCACTCGTTGGGTGCCGGGTGAATGGAAGGTAGGTTCGACTACCAGTGATGATGAAAGAGGAGCCGCATGGAACTTCTTCCAGATTCGTGATTGCAATTATTTCTTTCAAGAGGTGTTGCCCAAATATGAAGCCGGACAGATTTCCGGTTCAGAAGCGAATATTCGTCACTATATAGGAGAAATGTATGTTCTTCGCGCATATGCTTATTTTGATAAATTGCAGAATATTGGTGATTGCCCTATTATTGAGACTGTATTGACTGATGAGCAGGAATCATTGATAGAGGCATCTAAACGTCGTCCTCGTCATGAAGTGGCTCGTTTTATTTTATCTGATTTGGATAAAGCAGTGGAATTTTTGTTGAATGAAGCTCCGGGTGGTAAAAATCGTATCAGTAAGAACGTGGCTTATTTACTTCGCTCGCGCGTGGCACTTTATGAAGGAACATGGTTGAAACACCATAAAGGTACTGCATTTGTTCCGGGTGGACAAGGTTGGCCGGGCGATGCTTCTACTTTGAATGGTTTTAACATTGATACTGAAATCAATTATTTCCTGGATGAAGCGATGAAGTCTGCTAAGGTTGTAGGTGACCAATTGGCTGGAAATCTAGTGAATAATACAGATGCTGCAGAAGGAATGAACGCTAGCTTTGCTAGCCTGAATCCTTATTATACAATGTTCTGTGATGAGGATATGGAGAATTATAGTGAAGTATTAATGTGGCGCAAATATCTTGAATCACAAAATGTAACTCATAATATTCAGATGCAGTTACAGAACAACGGTGGTGGTTCAGGTTGGACACGCGGTTTGGTTAATTCATACTTGATGCGTAATGGTTTGCCTATTTATGCTGCTGGTTCCGGTTATGATCCTGAATGGGAAAAGGAAGGTATTACAGCTACATTGAAAGATCGTGATTCTCGTATTCAGATTTTTACAAAGAAAGATGGTGATATCGAAAATTACACTTCTGCAGGTACTATCAACTATGTAGATTTGGAATGGGTAGTAAAAGGGAATAATGAAACTCGTATGGTTACTGGCTATGCTATAAAGAAAGGTAAACATTATAATGATTATATGCAGACTTTGCATCATAAAGGAACAACCGGTAGCATTATATTCCGCGGTACAGAGGCTTTGTTAAACTATATGGAAGCTTGTTATGAAAAGAATGGAAGCATTGACGGTACTGCTGATAATTATTGGAGAGCACTGCGTACGCGTGCGAAAGTAGATCCTGATTATACTAAAACGATTGCTGCTACTGATATGACTAAGGAAGCGGAAGGCGACTTTGGAGCATATTCTCACGGTCAGTTAGTGGATCCTACATTATACAATATCCGTCGTGAGCGTCGTAATGAATTTATTGGTGAAGGTATGCGTTGGACAGACCTGAAACGTTGGAGAGCTTGTGATCAAGTCAATGGTTATCAAGTGGAAGGCATGCGTTATTGGGGCTCTGTATATGAAGGTACGTGGACAGATGATGCAGGTAAGGATCTTGTTATTGTTGACGTAGATGGTGGTACGGGTAATATCTCAAGTGAAGCTGTAAGTGGTGTTTATATCCGCCCTTATCAAATTAGCCGCATTAATAACTCTGTATTCAATGGCTATAAGTTCACTCCTGCACATTATTTGTCACCATTGCCACAAAGCGCATTCCGTCAAACAGCAGGTGGAGATCAAACAGATTTGAGCAGTTCTGTAATTTATCAGAATCCGGGTTGGCCAAAAGTGGCTGGTCAGGGTGCCGGTGAGGTAAAATAACTCGGAATTTATTATAATATAAAAAGGCGTGCCATTTTCGGTACGCCTTTTTATATTTCAGAATACAATTATTTCATCTTATACACCAATGTTCCTCCCTTCAATATATCTTCGTGTGAGATATAGTTTTTGGTATAGGGTTCGCCGTTCAGTGTAATGCTGTCGATGTATTTATTTTCTTTGGAAATACCCTCTGCAATAACGGTGAATGTCTTTCCGTCTGCCAGATGAAGCACAATCTTCGGCATTTGCGGAGCACCGAACACATAGTTTCCGCTTACCGGATCGACCGGATAGAATCCCATGGCAGAGAACATGTACCATGCAGACATTTGTCCGCAATCGTCATTACCGCAAAGGCCGTCGGGTTCGGGACGATACTGGGTATCAAAAATCTCGCGAATCAATTCCTGCGTACGTTCGGGACGTCCTGCCAAAGCATATAGATAAGTAATGTGATGGCTAGGCTCATTGCCGTGAGCGTATTGTCCGATGAGGCCGGTGACATCTGCCTGCGTCGTTTCCAATTTGAGTGTGAACAGCGAATCAAGCTTGTTCAAGAAAGATTCTTCACCGCCAAAGAGACTGATTAGCCCCGGAACATCATGTTGCACATGCCAAGTGTATTGCCACGCATTTCCTTCGGTGTAGTCGCCACCGGTGCTTTCGGCGTGCGCCACCTGACTGGGGTTGAACGGACTCTTCCAAGTTCCGTCCGAATTACGCGGACGCATAAACTGGGTTTCCGTATCGAACAGGTTCTTGTAGAAATCCGCACGTTTGGAGAAGTAAGCTGCATCTTCTGTCTTACCCATACGTTTAGCCATGTCTGCGGCTGCATAATCGTCGTATACCGATTCGAGGGAAGAAGAGACAGATTCGGTCTTAATCAAATCAGTGGGGAAGTAACCGTATTTCATGTACGTTTCCCAATCGGATTTTTGTTTGTGCGATACGGTCTGGGTTTGCTTGATAGCGTTGAAAGCGCGTTCGGCATCAAATCCGCGGAATCCTTTGCGGTAGGCTTCGGCAACGACAGATACGCCGTGGTTGCCTACCATGGTATAAGTTTCCTTGCCCCACAATCCCCAGATGGGCAGGAAGCCTTGCACCTCGCTCTGTTCTATCAGTGAGTTGACAAAGTCGTCCACTTTTTCGGGAACCATCAGTGTATAGAACGGGTGCGCGGCACGATAAGTATCCCATAATGAGAAAGTGGAATAGAATGTTCCTGTCCCTGCTTTTACAATGGAATCGGCAGCGTTGCGGTAAAGGCCGTCTACATCCGAAATTTGGTTAGGCTGAATCAGTGCATGATAAAAACAAGTGTAGAAGTTGGTCTTTTCATCTTCTGTTCCGGTCACGTCAATACGGCTCAGATAGCTGTTCCAATCGTCATGTGCCGTCTTTTTCACTCCTTCAAAGTCCCATGCGGGCACTTCGGCTTCCATATTCTTCTTGGCACCCTCTATGCCGGTAGTGGAAAGAGCGACTTTCATCAGCAGTTCTTCATCGGGCTGCATATCAAAAGAGGCAACGATGCGTTTCCCTTTTTCTGTCTCGCTCATAGGCAGGTAGATGGTATCGGTGACGGGGCGGTTGAATTTCATCACGAAGAAATAATCCTGATTGACCCAAACGCTGTTGCGTACATGCCCGGTCAGGGTTTGGGCATCTTCCCAGTTCACTTCACACTCTTTTACCTGAGAGTGATATTGGTTTTCATTCCACACCGGCCCATGTTGCAGGTCGATGAGGACGGAAGCGGAGTCGGCATTATGATAGGTGTAGCGGTGCAAGGCTACATGAGGGGTGGCAGTCAGTTCTGCCTTTACATTCGGTTCGGCCAGCTCTACCGTATAATATCCCGGTGTGGCGGCTTCCTGTTCTTTGGAAAAACGGCTGCGGTAGGCATCCCAGGCGCGGGTGCGTGTTCCGGTGACAGGCATGACGAGCACATCGCCCAAATCCATACATCCGGTTCCGTTGAGATGTGTTTGAGTGAATCCCCAGATGATGGAGTCATTATTGACATATTCGGAACAATACCTCCAGCCCACCGCACCGGTGACCGGACTGGTTTGAATCATGCCGAAAGGACGGCAGGCACCGGGAAAAGTATGCCCGTTGTCGGCAGCCCCGATAAAGGTGTTCACGTACTTTGTGTAGTCTGTTTCCGCCGGTTCGTTCTCAGTGGGGTTGCAGCTGAACAATGTCCCGGTCAGGGCTAATGTACATAGAAAATAGAAACTTTTCTTCATTGGTATTTAATTTAATAATGAACGGATTAATAAAGTAGTGTGCCTGAGATGCACCAGTAACTGTTGCTTCCTCCTTCGGGAGCTCCTTGCGGTATCCGGACGGAGAGGGTGTGTTCTCCTGCTTCCAAATCGCCCAAGTAGATATATTCGGGCGTAGTTACCGTACCGGGACACCAATTGGAGCGGCTCAAATCCGAAGAACTCAGACCGTTTGAGAAGTTGCCCGAACAAGGATTGGAGTTACGATACGTTCCGCAGTCATCGCGCCAGGGGATGAACGAAATCACTTTCTTGCCATCCAGATAAACGGTATTGGGCTTTTGATTGAATTCATCTCCGTTTCCCCAACCGCCATGTCCGGTGGTGAGATAGAACAGGCGTGCGTTTTTGACCGGTTCTTCTAGGGTGAAGCTCACACGCAGAGAGTCATTCAGGAAGAAGATGGGGTAGGCTTGTCCGGCCTGTTCCAGATAATTCACGGTGTTGAACAAAGGCATGGCTTTGTTTACGCGGCGTTCGTCGTCGGGATAATACTTCAGTTTCAGGGAGAGGCGATGGCCTTTGGCATCCCAGTTGCCGATGTAGGCTCCTATCCATACTTCGCCTTGCAGTTGTGAGGCGAGAGGAGTCACCTCTGATTTGTAGATGACCGAGTCTACCCAATGTTGCCCTTTCACTTTGTTGTGGTTGAACTTACGTACACCGAAACCGGTAAAGAAACGCATCAGTTCTACAGGAGCCTCATAATCTTCTGTCGAAATGAGGGCCGGATAGTTGCCGTCTTTGGCTTGGAAAGCCGGTACGTCTTTCAGGTTCCGTATGGCATCCAGAAAAGATTGTTTCTTGTCGGTCGGGATTACAAAGACAGAGCCGGTACGGTCGTATGCGTCGCCGTCCGAGTATTGGGCAACTTCTACAAAGATGCTGCGGTTCTTTGCTGACTCCGGCAGTTTCACTTTTTTCAGGATAATGGTTCCGCCTCCTGCGCTGTAAGTCATTCCGTCTTCCAGCGTATCCGGCAATTTGGCATTGTTGAAACAAATGGTTTCCTGGTCGAATACAGGAACGGTGATGACACCACTTTGGTTGATGGTATATTGATAATCGGCCGCATCCATCTTTTCTCCCCACGAAGCCGGCAATAGTTCTTGTGTCTTCTTGAGAGGGGTGACGGTGGAAGCTTCTTGTATCATGTCGCCGTTGCGCACCACCTTCAGCACCAGTCCGTCGGGCACACCGACATTGGCTTGCGGTGTTCCGCGGAAAGGAATATCATTGGTGTACCATACTTCTATGGTGTTTGAATTGATGGAAGTACGCACTATCTTGCAGTTCAGTCCCAGATGCTTGCCTTCGCCGGCAGGAGTAAATCCTTTGCCGAACTCAAAAGGGGTTGCTGCGGAGATAATTTTTCCGTCAGGCAACTCTGCCCACTTATAGGCTTCGCGGCTATCGTAATCGATATAGCTTTTAATGACGGGTTGTTTGTCCTCAAGGGCGTTTCCGGCCGTCGTTTCTTTTTCCTTTTCGGACCATACACTTTCCAGTGCAACCTGGTTGCCCGATACGGTCATCATTAGCTCTCCGGGGCGGATTTTACCTTTGTAGCTGGATTGGTAAATGACTTCAATCCCTTTGGCATTCTTTACTTTCCTTTGAAGGTTTTGTGCAGAGGCTGCCGAAACGGTCAGCAGGCAGAGCATCAGTAACCATACAGTTTTTATTCCGGTTCTTCTCATATTAAGTGATAATAGTTGGTAATTGGAATGATTGTATAATAGGCAAAGTTAATCATAAATCCGTAAAAGATTGCATCTTAGAGCGTGTCTTGAGCAATAATTTTATAGATTAGAGTCTTTATTCGTATGCTTAAGCTTTTTCTTATGGACATCCAAGCCTCTGTAAGCGGCAGATTACTACAGACTGCGGCAGTGGACTGTACGAACTCAGGCAGTGGACTGTACGGTCCGTTGTAGTGGACTGTACGGTCTGCGGCAATAGACCGTAGTAGTCTACCGTATGAAAGGGCTTAACCTAAAGGACGAAAATGCTTAGTCAGGCTGAAGAAAGAGACTGTGGCTGCAAATGACGGGAATGGAAATAAAGGCGTACAAATGAACTATGGGTTAATTTTTAGCTTATTTCACCTTACAGATTGATTTAAATACCTATATTTGTGTTTCTAAATTAATGAAAGAAATGGCATATCAGTTTACAAGGATAGCAGTAAAGATTGGAAGCAATGTGCTGGCGCGCAAAGATGGCACGCTGGATGTGACACGGATGTCGGCACTCGTAGACCAGATAGCGGAACTGCACAAGGCGGGAGTGGAGGTGATTTTGATTTCATCGGGAGCCGTTGCTTCGGGAAGAAGTGAAATCAAGCCCTCTAAAAAGTTGGACAGTGTTGACCAGCGACAACTTTTCTCCGCTGTGGGGCAAGCCAAACTGATAAACCGCTATTATGAATTGTTTCGCGAGCATGGCATTGCCGTAGGGCAGGTGCTCACTACAAAAGAAAGTTTTGCCACGCGTCGCCATTATCTCAATCAGCGCAACTGCATGATGGTGATGCTGGAGAACGGAGTGATTCCGATTGTAAATGAAAACGATACCATATCGGTGACGGAACTGATGTTTACCGACAATGACGAGCTTTCGGGCATGGTTGCCTCGATGATGGATATGCAGGCACTGGTCATCCTGAGCAATATCGACGGTATCTATAACGGTTCGCCTTCTGCTCCCGGCGTTCGGGTAATCAGAGAGGTGGAGCAGGGAAAAGACCTTTCAGACTATATCAGGACAGAGAAGTCCGGCTTCGGGAGGGGAGGGATGCTGACAAAGACGACCATTGCCCGCAAAGTGGCGGATGAAGGCATTACCGTCATTATTGCAAACGGGAAGAGGGAGAATATATTGGTCGATGTGTTGCTGCATCCCGAAGAAACGGTGTGTACTCGTTTTATTCCGGCTACGGATGGGGTGTCGAGCGTAAAGAAATGGATTGCTCACAGCGAAGGCTTTGCAAAAGGGGAATTACATTTGAACGAACCGGCGGTGAAAGTGTTGAAAGGAAAGAAGGCAGTGAGTTTGCTGCCGGTCGGCATCGTTGCCATAGAAGGGGATTTCGAGAAAGATGATATTGTGAAAATCATAGACCACAAGGGAAAGCAAATAGGAGTGGGGCGTGCCGGTTACGATTCGGAAGAAGCGCGTCAGCTGATGGGCAGACATGGCCAAAAGCCGGTGGTACATTATGATTATCTGTATTTGGATTAATCAAACTTGACAGTAATGGGAAGACTGACAGATACTTTTCAGAAGGTGCGGGAAGCCGGCAAGAGTCTGGCTTTTTGCGAGGAGGCAAAGATAAATGAGGTCTTGTGTTCCGTGGCGGATGCCACGGAAGCGCAAGCCGGACAGATTTTGTCGGAGAATGCCAAAGACTTGGCAAGGATGGATGAGTCTAATCCGAAGTATGACAGGCTGAAGCTGACGGCCGAACGTATTCACGGCATTGCCGAAGGCATTCGCAGTGTGACGCGGCTTCCGTCTCCCGCAGGGAGGGTATTGAGCGAAACGGTTCGTCCCAACGGCATGACGTTGACGAAGGTTAGTGTGCCTTTCGGCGTTATCGGTATTGTGTACGAAGCGCGTCCCAATGTTACGCTGGATGTCTTTTCACTTTGCTTTAAGTCGGGAAACGCTTGCCTGCTGAAAGGGGGAGGTGATGCCGATTGTTCCAACCGGGCTATCGTATCGGTCATTCATTCGGTCTTGATACAGCAGGGATTGAGTCCTGAACTTGTTGCTCTGCTTCCGCCTGATCATGAATCTGCTGCCGAACTGTTGAATGCGAGAGGTTATGTAGATTTGCTGATTCCCCGCGGCGGGAAAGGACTGATTGATTTTGTCCGTCAGAATGCCACTGTTCCGGTGATAGAGACGGGAGCCGGCGTGTGTCACGCTTATTTTGACAGGAGCGGTGATGTGACGAAGGGGGCCACTATTATCAAGAATGCAAAAACTCGCCGGGTCAGTGTATGCAATGCCTTGGACTGCGTGTTGGTGCATAGGGAGCGTGTGACTGACCTTCCGGCGTTGTGCAGTGGTCTGCAATATTCCAATGTGACTATATATGCCGATGGGGAAGCTTTTGCGGCTTTGCGGGAAAGTTATCCTGCGGAACTGCTCCGCCCTTCCACAAGTGAGAGTTATGGTACCGAATTCCTGGACTATAAAATGGCTGTCAAGGTGCTTTCCGGCCCTGAAGAAGCGGTGGCCCATATTACCCGATACGGTTCCGGCCATAGTGAATGTATTGTGACGGAGGACAGCCGTTCTGCCGACTATTTTATGAAAGCGGTGGATGCGGCGTGTGTTTATGTCAATGTTCCGACTTCTTTTACAGACGGCGGCGAGTTCGGGCTTGGCGCGGAGATAGGTATCAGTACGCAGAAACTTCATGCCCGCGGGCCGATGGGATTGGAGGAGCTTAATACGTATAAATGGATAATCCGTGGAGAAGGACAGGTAAGAGACTGACCGGTGAAATAGAAATTACACATTATATATATAGAACGAATTATGAGATACTTTACAAATGTACACGATTTGGGTGATTTGAAGACAGCTTTGGCTGAGGCGTTTGAAATCAAGAAAGACCGCTACAAGTATGAAAACCTGGGAAAGCATAAGACTTGCCTGTTGATATTCTTCAACAACAGCCTGCGCACCCGCTTGAGTACTCAGAAGGCTGCACGCAACCTGGGCATGGACGTTATTGTGCTCGATGTGAACCAAGGTGCATGGAAGTTGGAGACAGAACGCGGTGTGATTATGGATGGTGATAAGAGTGAACACTTGCTGGAAGCCATTCCGGTGATGGCTTCTTATTGCGATATCATCGGTGTGCGCTCTTTTGCTCATTTTGAGAACCGTGAAGATGATTATACGGAAAAGATTCTGAATCAGTTTATTAAGTATTCGGGTAAACCGGTGTTTTCGATGGAAGCTGCTACGGGCCATCCGTTGCAGGCTTTTGCCGACCTGATTACTATTGAGGAATATAAGAAGAAAGAACGTCCTAAGGTGGTGTTGACTTGGGCACCGCATCCGCGTGCGCTTCCGCAGGCTGTTCCCAATTCTTTTGCTGACTGGATGAATGAGGCTGATGTGGATTTTGTTATTACTCATCCCGAAGGTTATGAACTTGATTCTAAGTTTGTCCGCAATGCCAAAGTGGAGTATAATCAGATGAAGGCGTTTGAGGGAGCTGATTTTATTTATGCCAAGAACTGGGCTTGTCCGGGTGTGACTCGTCCGGAGGATTATGGTAAGGTGCTGAGTAAAGATATGGGTTGGACGGTAGACACAGCTCATATGGCAGTTACCGACAATGCTTTCTTTATGCACTGTCTGCCTGTCCGTAGAAATATGATTGTGACGGATGATGTGATTGAAGCGCCTACTTCGTTGGTGATTCCCGAAGCTGCCAATCGTGAGATTTCTGCAACAGTGGTGCTGAAACGTTTGTTGCAAGGGTTGGAGTCATAGTTGTCAAGTCAAGTGGAATATGGTTGGGGGTGTCAAAACTAAAGTGACCTGTCACTTTGTCAACTGTAGGGGCAGGGTTTGCCTGCCCAAATACACAAAGTAAACTGTTTTCGGGCGAGCGAACCTCGCCCCTACGAACGAAACGACAGCATTATCCACGTTTTGACACCACCCCATGATTCCCTCATTATTGAAGTCGGTTATCACTTCTCGATGTCCATGCCTTCGTCTATCCAGTTTAGGATACCTTTATCCAGATTGTAGACTTTAAATCCCTTCTTTACCAAGAGTTTTGCTGCATTGCGGCTTCTTCTTCCGCTTTTACAGTATACAGCTACCGGTTGGTCTTTCTGCAACAGTTCATCAACGGCGGCGGCAAAGTTCTCGTCCATTACATTGATGTTCAGGCTGCCGGGGATATGCCCTTCCGAGTATTCGGCGACGGTGCGCACATCCACCAACTGGATTTTATTGTCTTTTATCAACTCTTCGAATTGGGGTGTTGATAAGCTTTTGAACTTCTCTTGTTCTTTTCCTGTGCATGCCCATAATCCGAGTGCAAAGGCGCAGATAAAGAACACAAAATAAATGGTTTTAATCATATCGCTTTTTTATTAATAAGTAAATGAACGGCTGGTCATCCCTTCTTTGTAGGTATTCAGTGTAAAGACAATCTCGTCTCCCTCTTGCAATACGTCGGCGTAAGCCCAAAGAGGAACAGAAAGGTAGACTTTGCGGCTGAAACCTTCCACATCGTTGTGGCGGTCGTGGTAGAGAGTGAGATGCAGTGTCTTTGTGCCGTCCTCGTTGTGGGTAATTCCGTTGTCGATGAAATGATACTCGTGTGTGCGGTCTTTCACCATTGCCAGTGCTATCAGGTTCAGGTAACTGCCACTTCTCCAGATGCTTTGGATGGCAACCGGATCTGTATGTATTTCCTTGAATGTATCTTTTGCTTTGGGAATGGGAGAGATGGCCGACTGTGTGTTATACAGGATAGCTTTCAGTGACGATGATTCAGAATCATTGACAGGGGCGTACATGGTAACAGTACGGTAAACGCTGTCGGGTGTCAAGCCGTCCAGACCGGCGCGGGGCTGTATGCTCCACATTATCCCCTCGTCGTTTTTCAGATAAGCCGCCGTTCCCGTATGGTCTGTCACCAAGTCTGTCATTTCGGTCAAGACATTGGGATAGACATAATCGTCATCGCTACAAGCAGTGAGCAATGAAGGGGCAAGAAGGCATAAAAGAATAAATTTCTTCATTGGTAAATCATCTGTTTATCATTAACTGTACTGTTACCTTTGTTGGGTCGTCATTCGGAGAGATTAGCTTTTGGCTGCCTCCAGATAGTTGATTAACGGATTGGCATACATCGTCAAAATCTTGTTGCGCAAGAAAGGAATATCCTTGTCGGGCAAATCAATCTTGGCTATCTGTCCTTCCAGATACTTTTCAAACTTGTTCTTTTCTTCTTCGGTATATTCTTCGGCGAAGCGGTTATCTCCCATTAAGAGATCGCACGCCACATAATTGCCGGCATACAGATGATAGTTTTGATGAATATGCTTGTCTATCAGTGTGGAGATGGCGGTAAACACTTCCGTTTTGGATAAGTTGCGTTCCTTTATCTCATCCAGTTCTTTGTTCAGGCAGGCTGAAGTCTGGAAATGGATACGGCCTTTATACCCATAAAGTCCGGTTTGCATATTGATAAGGTCATCTTCCGGAGATTTCTGGAAGTTGGCATCGTCACGTTTCTGTTGTAGCTCTTTTGCTTTCAGAAAGTCGCATGGGTCGTATTCGTAAGAGATGGAGAGAGGAACGATATTCAGTTCTTTCAATCGTGCGATGGCATCTCCTTCTCCCGCCATGGCCATCATTTTGAGTACACTGTCCTGAGTGCGGTCGTTGGAGTCTTTTGCGCGTCCCTGACGTTGGGCAATCCACAGGTTCTCATGCTTATGGGTGATGGCAAAGTGCATATAGCGCGACATCAGTGCAGATGCTTCCAGTTTCTGACGCATGCTGAGACCGCGTTGCACGATGAATGATTTATTGATACGTACCAGTTTCTTTATCCAGGGATAAATCAGCAGATTGTCGCCGATGGCGATTTCCACGGTATTCATCTTTTGGTCTATCAACAGAATGCATAGAAAAGCGGAGTCGAGGATAATATCACGGTGATTGGAAATGAAGGTGTAATTCATTGTTTTGTCCGTCAGGGCAGAACAGTCGAATGTCAGCCCATTGGCGCATTTCTTTACCAAATCCCATAATAATCCGTAAAAAAATGCTTTTTGGAACTCCAGGTTTGTCCGGCATAGGCGCATCTTCTCGGCAAGGGCCTCAAAAGGTATGCCCGGCATAACAGACTCTACCACTGCCCGGAAGCTTGGGTCGGCGATTAGCTCTTCATAGATTTTCGGCAACTCTTCGGGAGTGTAGGGGCGAATCTTATCAAATTCAGCTGGTATGTTCATGGCTCTTCTAATTTAAGTTAAAACTTATTTTCGATAATATCGGTCATTACATCTTTGATGTCCAGTCCGGCGGCACGCACTTGCTGTGGGATAAAGCTGGTAGCGGTCATGCCCGGAGTGGTGTTGATTTCCAACAGGTTGACTTTGTCGCCTTCGGTAATGATATAATCGATGCGGATAATGCCCGAACAACCTAATATATCATAGATGGCGGAAGTGAGCAGACGTACGCGTTCTGCCGTGTCTTCGGGAAGACGTGCGGGAGTGATTTCCTGTACCTGTCCGTTGTATTTGGCATCGTAATCAAAGAACTCATTGTCGGTTACTACCTCGGTAATGGGGAACACCACTTCTTTATCTTTTGTCTTGTAACATCCGCAAGTCACTTCCGTGCCTTTCATGTAGGCTTCAATCATCACTTCATCGCTTTCATGGAAGGCTTTTTCGATGGCTGGCTGAATCTCTTCTTCTGTTTTGACTTTCGTCACGCCGAAGCTGGAACCGCCGGCATTCGGTTTGATGAAACAAGGCAGACCGATTTTGCTGATTACTTCTTGGTTGGTGATTTCAAAACCTTTGCGGAGAATCAGGGACTCGGATACCCGTATTCCAAATCCTTTCAGGTATTGGTTGCAGGTGAACTTATTGAATGTTATTGCCGAAACCAATACGTTGCAACTGGAATAAGGAATACCCAGCAAGTCAAAGTAGCCTTGCAGGATACCGTTCTCACCCGGGGTGCCGTGGATGGTGATATAAGCGAAATCGAAAAGTTTCTTTTCGCCATTCTCTATGAATCCGAAGTCGTTACGGTCAATAGGAGTTTTAGTGCCATCGGGCAAGATGACTTCCCAACGGTGGCCTTCCATTTCTACTATATATAAGTTATAACGCTCTTTGTCAATGAAAGAGTAAATTCCCTGTGCGCTGCGCAGGGAAACGGGGAGTTCACTGGAATCTCCTCCGGCTACTATCGCAATGGTACGTTTCATAGTTCTTCTCTGTTGCTGATATAGTTTCTCCACTTGTCTATCAGGTTTGTCATATCCTCGGGCAACGGAGAGGTGAAAAACATCTCTTCGCCGGTGCGGGGATGGACAAAGCCCAGCGTCATGGCGTGAAGTGCCTGACGGGGGCAGGTCTCGAAACAGTTGTTTACGAATTGTTTGTATTTACTGAAATGTGTTCCTTTTAGAATTTCGTTTCCACCGTAGCGTTCATCGTTGAACAAGGTGTGTCCGATATGTTTCATGTGTACACGTATCTGGTGGGTGCGTCCGGTTTCGAGTACACATTCCACCAGCGTGACATAGCCTAACCGGTCCAGAACCCGGTAATGGGTGACGGCATGCTTTCCTTGTGTGGGGTCGCTTAATACCGCCATTTGCATACGGTCTTTCGGATTCCTGCCGATATTGCCCTCTACAGTGCCTTCGTCATTTTCTACTATTCCCCAAACCAACGCATTATATTTACGTTTGGTGGTCTTGTTGTAGAATTGAAGCCCGAGGTGTGTTTTGGCATCGGGAGTCTTGGCCACTACCAGCAGGCCGGAAGTGTCTTTGTCAATACGATGGACAAGTCCCACCTGCGGATCATTCGGATCATATTTGGGATTGTCTTTTAAATGCCAGGCGATGGCGTTGACCAATGTGCCGTGATAATTGCCGCATCCCGGATGTACGACCAGTCCGGCAGGTTTGTTAATCACCATCAGGTCATTGTCTTCATATACAATGTCCAGTGGTATGTCTTCGGGGATAATATCATTGTCGTAACGCGGACGGTCCATCATGACTGTCAGCACGTCACAGGGCTTCACTTTATAGCTGCTTTTCACCGGTTTGCCGTTTGCCATGACAAAACCGGCATCGGCGGCTTTCTGGATTCGGTTGCGCGAAGAGTTGACCAACCGTTCGAACAAGTATTTATCTATCCGCACTTGCGACTGGCCTTTGTCCACCACTACCCGGAAGTGTTCATATAGCTCCGAAGGGTCTTCCACCACTCGTTCTATATCATCCAGCGTATCGTCTATTTCATCCGCATAGTCTTCTGTCATCATCACTTTATTTGGAATAGTTAGAACCAAGATTTGTCTATCACGGGAGTATCATCGTCACCGGTGGTTGTGGAGTCTATCAAGGTCGAGTCATTGGTCAACTCGTCATTGCCGTTACCCACATGCAAGGTTAATAAAGCCTCGTGAGGAACTTTGTCGCCGGCATTCAGGGTGCGGCCTTTGTAAGTGACGCTGTATACCCAGTCTTTCTCACCGCTGATGTATACCGGTTCGGCCACCTTGAAGCCTAAAGCGCGCAGCTTGGCTTCGGCTTGGCGCAGTGAACTGTTGTCCATGATATCGGGAACACTCACTTTGGGCGCACTGTCCATGTTGACGGTGAGGTAAACCGTTCTTCCTTCTTTTACTTTTGAACCTCCGGCAGGATTCTGTTCCAGTATGGCACCGGGAGGCATCCCTTTGACATAACTGGAGTCGATGGCGACCGCCTTGAGATTTTGTTTATAGATTTCGTTTTCGGCCTGACGTATAGGCAATCCTTTTACATTGGGAACGACCACTGCTTCACCATGGCGGGTGTAATTGTCCAGCCATTGCAGCGTTCCTAAAGCTATTGCTATCACAACAATAATCATGGCCACCAGGTTGAGCCAAAAGAAGCGGTTGTTCTTGAACGAAAAGAATTCTTTGAATGTTACCATAACTAGTTAGATTATTCCGCGTCAAAGATACGACAAATTCAGAATTGTTCCTATATTTATAGTCGAATATCATCTGTAAATAGCCGAATATCTTTTCTTCTTTCTTCTGAAGAGCGTATTTATATTAAAGCGTTTCTCCTGTTTCGTATAATTATAATGGATATTTTTGTACCTTTGCGGCCCGAAAACGAACCTATTCTAAATTCAGGATTAACATTTTAAGCTAAAAAGATGACAAACGAGACAACAAACGAGCACGAGGTCCTATTATTACGCCGCAAACTGGACCTGTTGCTGCGTACAGGAAAAATGCTCATGGAGAGCGCTGCGGATACTAATCGAATTGAGCGGAATATGAAGCGTGTCGCTGCCTATCTCGGCATCCCCGAAGATAAGTTGCACATCGATATCCGGTGGACTATGTTGATGGTTAATGTAAGTGACGAGAAACATTCTTTTTCCAAGTTCCAAAAATGTGAGAAACATGGCATTAACATGGAAGCCATTTCAAAAATCAGTAAATTGTCATGGCGTGCCATCGAACAGGATTATTCGTTGGATAAGTATGAGGAGGAACTGGAGAAGATTGCCCATCAGAAACGTAATTATACTCCTTACGTTGTTGCCATCTGTACCGGATTTGCCTGTGGCGGATTCTGTAAATTGTTTGGTGGTGACTGGATTGCTTTCTTGATAACCGCACTCTGTACTTTTGTCGGATTCCGTACCCGTGCCCGTTGCATAGAGTTCGGGATAAATGTGTACATGAGTATTGCTATTTCGGCATTTGTCTGCACGTGTCTGGCGTATGCCTTTTCGTTTACAGGATGGTCTGTAACACCTTATCATCCCTTATTGGCATGTACGCTGTATATCGTTCCGGGAGTCCCGCTAATTAACTTTGTGGATGACATGATTGATAATCATTTGCTGGTGGGTATCACTCGTGCCGCCAATACGGTCATGATGGTAGGGGGCATGGCATTCGGTATTGCCTTTGCGATGAGGCTTTTAGTGATGAATGATGTGACGATTGACCAGAAATTCAGTGAACTGAGTATGGTTCCGCATGACGGATATTGGGTGTATGCTATTGCAGCGGCTATTGCAGCGATGGGCTTTGCCACTATCTTTAATATTCAACGCCGCCTTTTGTGGGTGGTGGCTATAGGTGGAATAATTGCCGTGTGTACCCGTAACTTTGTGAACTTTGAACTGGGATACGGTCCGGTCATCGGTTCGTTTATGGGAAGTTTCGTTGTCAGCCTGTTGGCGGTGAAGGCCGTACACTGGTTTCACGTGCCGAATCACGTATTGACAATTCCTTCGGTCATTCCGATGGTTCCGGGTGTATTGATGTATCGTTCCTTGTTGGCATTTATTAATATGCACGGTGTGATAGGTGAGGTGACAAACGCCTTCTCAAACGGCATTAATTCTGCACTTATTATTTTGTGTATATCATTGGGTGTTGCTGTGCCCAACATCTTTGCGCGCCGTTATATTGCCAAAGACCGTCGGGAGTTTCTTCAGAAAGAATTGGAAGAACGCAAAGCACGAGGTAAATTTATTGAGTGGTAGTCTGTTGATTAATCTATAAGGAACTCCGCATGGCCGGTAAGTTAGAAAAACTTGCTCCATGCGGAGTTTTTTGATGCTAAAAAAGTAATTATTGTTCCCGATAGTGATTCATAATCTGTATATTTGCATTAAATCTATGCATTATTAAAATATTATATTATGAATAACCTACATTCCGGCCTACTTTATTCTTTGACGGGTGTCACGGCTTTGGCATCTATGTCTTCATGTGCTTCTCAGAAGAAAACGGAGGAGCAGAAACCTTTTAATATTGTCTATA
This sequence comes from uncultured Phocaeicola sp., assembly GCF_948499155.1. Lineage (NCBI taxonomy): Bacteria > Pseudomonadati > Bacteroidota > Bacteroidia > Bacteroidales > Bacteroidaceae > Phocaeicola > uncultured Phocaeicola sp. The sequence goes on from NZ_CAOOSE010000005.1 coordinate 136,146, forward strand.
TCATGACGGATGACCATACTGCCCAGATGATGAGCTGCTATGACAAACGTTATATGGAAACACCTAACCTTGACAGAATTGCTAATGATGGGGTACGCTTTACCAACAGTTTTGTGGCAAACTCTTTGAGTGGCCCCAGTCGTGCCTGTATGATAACCGGCAAGCACAGTTGTGCCAATAAGTTTTATGATAATACGACGTGTGTATTTGACTCTTCACAGCAGACTTTTCCTAAGTTGTTGCAAAAAGCAGGTTACCAAACTGCTTTGGTGGGCAAATGGCATTTGGAAAGCTTGCCGACCGGCTTTAACTATTGGGAGATTGTGCCCGGACAGGGAGATTACTACAATCCCCGTTTCATTACGATGCAAAACGATACGATAGAGAAGCAGGGATATCTGACGAACCTCATTACCGATATGAGTATAGACTGGATGGAGAACCAACGCGATAAAGATAAGCCGTTTTGTCTTTTGATTCATCACAAGGCCATTCACCGCAACTGGTTGCCCGAGTTGAAATATCTGAACGAATACGAAGACAAAACCTTCACCATGCCTGATAATTTTTATGATGATTATGAGGGACGTCCGGCTGCCGCTGCGCAGGAGATGAGTATCTTTAAAGATATGGATATCATGTATGATACCAAGATGCTGGATATGAATAAGGATTCACGCTTGAAATCGGCTTATTTGAACTTTATCGGGCGTCTGACACCGGAAGAGCGCAAACAATATGATGATTTCTATGCGCCTATCATCAAGGAGTTCTATCAGAAGAATCCACAAGGAAAAGAGCTCGCCGATTGGAAATTCCAACGTTATATGCGTGATTATGCCAAGGTGGTGAAGACATTGGATGACAATGTAGGCCGCGTGCTTGATTATCTGAAAGAAAAGAATCTGTTGGATAATACATTGGTGGTCTATACTTCCGACCAAGGATTTTATATGGGTGAGCACGGTTGGTTTGACAAACGTTTTATGTATGAAGAGTCCATGCGCACACCATTGATTATGCGTCTGCCGAAAGGATTCGACAGAAAAGGAGATATCACCGAAATGGTTCAGAACATAGACTATGCGCCTACATTCCTTGAACTGGCAGGTGCTCCTGTTCCCGAGGACATACATGGGGTATCACTGCTTCCGTTACTGAAAGGCGAGCATCCGCAGAACTGGCGTAATGCATTGTATTATCATTTTTATGAGTATCCAGCAGAGCACATGGTGAAACGCCATTATGGTGTGCGTACCGACCGTTATAAATTGATTCATTTCTATAATGACATCGATGTGTGGGAACTGTATGACTTGCAGGCAGATCCGACAGAAATGCATAACCTCTACGGACAGGCTGAATATGAGCCTGTGGTGAAGGAACTGAAAGAAGAATTACTGAAGTTGCAGGAACAGTATAATGACCCTGTCCGTTTTTCTCCCGACAGGGATAAAGAGTAAAATACGATGATGAGATACATTTATCTGATAATTTTAGGCTTATTTTTTTCCATAGTCGATATGGAGGCGGATAATTCCGCTTCCATACCCTTAGTGCCTCGTCCGACCAGTGTTGTGCCTGGAACGGGAAACTTTCAATTTACTCCCAAAACAGTTTTTGCGGTCGAAACGGAGGAACAGGCTGCCGTTATCCGTTTGCTTTCCGAGCAGTTTGCCTGTGCCGCCGGCTTTACCCCGAAACTGAAAGTTGACAGTAAAAAGGGAGATTTAGTGTTCCAGACAGACAAGAACATAAAAAGCGAAGCTTATTGTCTGGAGATTACTCCCAAGAAAATAACCGTCAAGGCGGCTGATGCCAAAGGCTTCTTTTATGCTTTGCAGAGCATCCGCCAGCTATTGCCAGCGGCAATAGAAAGTGCGGTTAAAGTGAATGATGTGGAATGGGTGGTGCCGGCAATGACTATCACCGACGAGCCTCGGTTCGGCTATCGCGGACTGATGGTGGATGTCGCCCGCTTTTTCACTCCGAAGGAGAATTTGCTTCGTATCATTGACTGTATGGGAATGTTGAAACTGAATACGTTGCATTTGCATCTGGTGGATGATAACGGCTGGCGTATCGAGATAAAGAAATATCCGTTGCTGACGGAAATTGGGACTAGCCGGGTGGAGCGTCCGGGCAAACTTTTCCCCGAACGGCGGAATCAGCGTCAAGGTGAACCGACAGTGGAAAAAGGCTTCTATACTCAAGATGATATTCGTGAGATTGTTGCTTATGCGGCTGCACGCCGGATAGAGGTGATTCCCGAAATAGAGATGCCGGCACACAGCAATGCGGCGTTGGCTGCTTATCCTTTGTTGGCTTGTCCGGTGGTGGATAAATTTATCGGTGTGCTTCCCGGGTTGGGCGGAAATCATGCGGATATCATTTATTGTGCCGGCAACGACAGTGTCTTTACTTTCCTGCAAAATATAATTGACGAGGTGGTTGCATTGTTTCCTTCCAAATACATTCATTTGGGTGGTGACGAAGCCCGTAAAACCCATTGGAAGGTGTGTCCGCTGTGTCAGGCGCGGATGAAAAAAGAAGGACTGAAGGATGAAGAAGACTTGCAAGGTTACTTCATGGCACGTATGAGCAGTTATGTGAAGAGCAAAGGGCGCGAAGTCATGGGGTGGGATGAACTGACAAATACCAAGATTCCCGATGGTGCTGTTATCTTTGGCTGGCAAGGATACGGACAGTCTGCATTGAAGGCAGCCAAACAGGGACATCGTTTCGTGATGACTCCGGCACGCGTGTTGTACCTCATTCGTTATCAAGGTCCGCAATGGTTTGAGCCGGTCACTTATTTCGGCAATAATACATTGAAGGATGTATATGATTATGAACCGGTGGAACGAAGTTGGACAGCCGGGATGCGCTCATTGCTGATGGGTATACAGGGGTCTATGTGGACTGAATTCTGCAACAAGCCTGAAGAAGTGGAATACCTGATTTTCCCTCGTCTGGCAGCAGTAGCCGAAGGCGCGTGGACTTTCCCGGTGCACAAGGACTGGGACAGATTCTTGGTGGCTCTGGATAACTTTACCGGACATCTTGATGTAAAAGGAATTACTTATGCCCGTTCCATGTACAATATACAGCATAAAGTGACTCCGATGGACGGCAGCCTGCAAGTAGAGTTGGAATGTATCCGCCCCGATGTGGAGATACGTTATACCACAAACGGAAGTCAGCCCACAGCCAAGTCTTCTCTTTATGAACGCAAATGGCAAGTTACCACTCCTCAAACCATCAAAAGCGCTACCTTTAAAAACGGTAAACAGATGGGACAGACCTTGACTTTACCCATTCAATGGAACAAGGCGACGGCTAAACGGATGTTGCGCAGTAACCCGGTGGAGCGTGTGATGGTGAATGGTGTTCGCGGCAGCCTGAAATATACCGATTCGGAATGGGCGTCGTGGACACGGAATGATTCCATTGCCTTTACGCTGGATTTGAGAAAAAGAGAGCATCTGAATAAATTGGTATTGGGCTGCATCAATAATTATGGTATGGGAGTGCATAAGCCCAAACGTGTTGAGGTGTGGCTTTCCAATGAAGATATTGAATATTGGAAAGTGGCTTCCAAAGAGTTTGAGCCGGAGGAGATATTCCGCGAAGGTACATTTATAGAAAACTTGCCGTTCAACTTGGATGATGCCGGTCGCTATGTGCGTGTCATCCTCTTTGGTGCAGGTGGCTGTCCGCTTACCCACGTGCGTCCGGGGCAGGAAGCGCGGGTATGTGTGGACGAGTTGATAATAGAATAAACAAAAATACTTAGAACGATGAAGAAGCGAATAACAGAAACCCTACTGGGCCTTTGGGCTTTCGTATGGTGTCTTCCCATGATGGCACAGCAACAACCTGAATGGCAAAGTCAGTATGCTGTCGGGCTGAATAAACTGGCTCCACATTCGTATGTATGGCCTTATAAAAATGCAGCCGATGTGCGGAACGGAAATTATGAGGATTCTCCTTATTATATGAGTCTGAATGGAAAATGGAAATTTCATTGGGTGAAGAACCCCGACAACCGTCCGAAAGATTTTTATAAGCCTTCTTTCTATGACGGAGGCTGGGCGGAAATCAGTGTGCCGGGCAACTGGGAACGGCAAGGCTATGGAACAGCCATTTATGTCAACGAGACTTATGAGTTCGATGACAAAATGTTCCATTTCAAAAAGAATCCTCCATTGGTGCCTTATGAGGAAAATGAAGTCGGCTCTTACCGTCGCACATTCAGCATACCGGCAGACTGGAAAGACCGCCGGGTGGTAATTTGCTGCGAAGGGGTAATCTCTTTTTATTATATTTGGGTGAACGGCCATCTGCTTGGCTATAACCAGGGTTCGAAGACTCCTGCAGAATGGGATATTACGGACAAGTTGCAGGAGGGCGAGAATACGGTTGCGTTGGAAGTATACCGTTGGAGTGCAGGTTCTTATCTGGAGTGTCAGGATATGTGGCGGCTGAGCGGCATTGAGCGGGATGTATATCTTTACAGCACTCCCAAACAATATATTTCGGACTATAAAGTGATTTCTTCTTTGGATAAGAAAGATTATAAAGAAGGTATATTCGGGGTGGAAGCGACTGTTGAGGGGCCGTCTGCTTCAGTCTCTTCCTTGTCTTACCGCTTGGAGGATGCTGCGGGAAAAACCGTACTGAAGGGTGAGCAACCGATTAAGTCGAGAGGCCTTAGCAACTTCATAGCTTTTGAAGAACAACGGATACCTGATGTAAAACCTTGGAGTGCAGAGCATCCCCATCTTTATACGTTGGTTTTGGAGCTGAAGGACACCGATGGAAAAATTTCCGAGCTGACCGGATGTGCGGTCGGTTTCCGTACGTCCGAGATAAAGGACGGACGGTTCTGCATCAACGGTGTGCCTGTGCTGGTAAAGGGAACCAATCGCCATGAGCATTCCCAATTGGGGCGTACTGTGAGCAAAGAACTGATGGAAGAAGATATCAAACTGATGAAACAGCATAATATCAATACTGTCCGTAATTCTCACTATCCCACTCATCCCTATTGGTATCAGTTGTGCGACCGTTACGGACTGTATATGATTGATGAGGCGAATATCGAATCTCACGGTATGGGGTACGGTGCGGCATCTTTGGCAAAAGACTCTACCTGGCTGCCGGCTCACATGGATCGTATACAGCGTATGTATGAACGCTCAAAGAACCATCCTGCCATTGTGATTTGGTCATTGGGTAATGAAGCCGGAAACGGTATCAACTTTGAACGTACTTATGATTGGATGAAGTCTATAGAGCAATCTCGTCCGATACAGTATGAACGCGCGGAGCAGAATTACAATACGGACATTTACTGCCGTATGTATCGCGGTGTGGACGTACTCAGAGCGTATGCACGCCAGACCGAACCGAAAGTTTACCGTCCCTTTATAATGACCGAGTATCTGCATGCAATGGGTAACAGCGGTGGCGGATTGAAAGAATATATGGATGTATTTGAGTCTGAACCTATTGTACAGGGCGGCTGTATTTGGGATTGGGTAGACCAGTCGTTCCGCGAGATAGATGAAAACGGTAAATGGTATTGGAGCTATGGAGGCGATTATGGTCCCGAAGGGGTACCCAGTTTCGGCAATTTCTGTTGTAACGGACTGGTGAATGCCGTTCGCGAACCGCATCCTCATCTGATTGAGGTGAAGAAAGACTATCAGTATATCAAGTCGGCACTGACAGACCGGCGCAACCTTGCATTGAAGGTGAAGAATTGGTATGACTTCACCAATCTGAATGCATATACGCTGCATTGGCAGGTGGTAGGTGATAATGGAACCGTCATCAAAGAAGGTATTCACAAAATAGACTGTGCTCCCCACGCAACCGCTGATTTTGCTTTGGGACGTATAGAGCTGCCGTCGGATATCCGTGAAGCTTATCTTAATCTGAGTTGGACGCCTGATACGCCCCAACCATTTATCGGTACAGATTTTGAAGTGGCTTATGACCAGTTTGTCTTGCCTGCCAACAAGAGTTTCCATGCGCAAGCTCCCAAACCGGAAGGAGAAGTGAAGTGGGATATTGACCGGCAAACAGGCGCATTGCGCTCTTATATTTATAATGGTAAGGAAATGCTGGCATCTCCCGTTGTGCTGAGTCTTTATCGTCCTGTCACAGATAATGACAACCGTGAGAGAACAGGTGGCGCACGGGCCTGGAAAAAAGCGGGCTTGGACAATCTGGTTCAAAAGGCAACCTTTGTCGAATCGTCTGCAAAAGGCGGCAAAGCCAAAGTGGAGCTGTTGAATGCCGAGGGCCGTAAAGTGGGTACTGCCGACTTCCTGTATGCGCTGAAAAAGGACGGTACGCTGGAAGTGAAGACAACGTTTGTTCCTGATACAGCCGTTGTTACCTCGTTGGCGAGAGTCGGTCTGGCTTTTGAAATGCCGGATACTTATAACCAGGTTTCATATTTGGGACGCGGTGAGCACGAAACTTATGCAGACCGTAACCAGTCGGGACGTATTGGTATTTATCATACAGATGCAGAGCGTATGTTCCATTATTATGTAAAACCGCAGGCAACAGGAAATCGCACGGATGTACGTTGGATGAACCTGACGGATGAAGCGGGTAACGGATTGGCTTTCCGTTCGGACAAGCATTTTCAGTTCAGCGTCATTCCTTTCACGGACATGAATGTGGACAAAGCAACCCACATCAATGAACTGCAACGGACAGGTGTCGTAACCGTTCATCTCGATGCAGAACAGTCGGGAGTGGGTACCGCTACTTGCGGGCCGGGTGTGCTGCCTCAATACCTTGTCCCGGTGCAAAAACATACATTTGAATTTATGATTCGCCCTTTAACAAAATAAAAACAAGACACATGAGAAAAACAATTCTGACCGCAGCTTTGGTTTGTGCCTTTTTAGGTGCACCAGCTCAGGAGTATTATGAGAAGCAAGTGACCTTCCCTGCCGGGGCGACCTTGGAACAGAAAGTGGATATGGCTTCTCGCCTGGTGCCCACTCCGCAACAGTTGGCGTGGCAACAAATGGAGTTTACCGCTTTCCTCCATTTTGGTATCAATACGTTTACCGGCAATGAATGGGGAAGCGGAAAAGAAGACCCGGCTATCTTCAATCCCACCGAACTGGACTGTGAGCAATGGGTGCGCTCACTGAAAGAAGGCGGCTTCAAAATGGCGATTATTACGGCCAAGCATCATGATGGTTTCTGTCTTTGGCCTACCAAGACAACTAAACATTCCGTAGCCAATTCTCCGTGGAAGAATGGAAAAGGAGATGTCGTCCGTGAGTTGCGCAACGCCTGCGACAAGTACGGCATTAAGTTTGGTGTTTACCTCTCTCCGTGGGATCGTAATGCCGAATGTTATGGCGATTCTCCCGCATACAATAAATTCTTTATCGAACAGCTCACCGAGCTTCTGACCAATTACGGAGAAGTGCACGAGGTTTGGTTTGACGGTGCGAACGGAGAAGGTCCTAACGGCAAGAAGCAGATTTATGATTGGGATGCCATCTTGAAAACCATCCGCCGTCTGCAACCGAAAGCTGTGACAGCCATTATGGGTGATGATGTCCGTTGGGTGGGCAACGAACGCGGTATCGGGCGTGAAACCGAGTGGAGCGCTACGGCTCTTATGCCACATTCTTATGCGGGTGCCGACGAAAGTTATGCCAAGTTGGGCATTAAAGGAACCGGAAAAGACTTGGGAAGCCGTGCTTTATTAGAGAAGGCTCCGACTTTGTATTGGTATCCGTCGGAAGTGGATGTGTCTATCCGTCCGGGATGGTTCTACCATGCCGAGCAGGATAATCAGGTAAAATCATTGGCGCATCTGACTGATATTTATTTCAAGTCGGTGGGCTATAACTCTGTACTGTTGCTGAATATCCCTCCCGACAGACGCGGCTTGATTCACGAGAATGATGCCAACCGCATCAAGGAACTGGCTGCTTATGTCAAAAAAACATTTGCCGACAATCAGGTAGAAAAGGGTAATGCCGCATGGACAGCCAAAGCCGGTGAGTCGAAAGTGTATAAACTGAAAAAAGATGCTTTGGTCAATACATTCCTCATTCAGGAAGATATCTCCAAGGGACAGCGTATAGAAGATTTTACGATTGAGGTGTTTACCAATGGTGCGTGGCGTCATGTGGCAGAAGGAACGACGGTTGGCTATAAACGTCTTGTACGCTTCTCCGACAGCAAAGCGGAAAAGTTGAGAGTGACCGTAAATGCTGCTCGCGGGACAGCCAATATTTCCAACATCGGTCTTTATTATGCACAGCCTTTGACAGAAAAGAATGCGAAAGTGAAATTAAGTGATGTCTCGGTGAAAGATTGGAAAACGGTGGGAATGCCGGCGGAAGCGGCTAATGCTATCGACGGAGATTCCCAGACAGCATGGACTGCCAATGCTCTAACTCCTTTGGTAGTGGATATGGGTAAAGAATCGGAGATAATCGGTTTCAGCTATGCACCTGCACAAAAAGAAGACCTTACGGGAACGATTTATAAGTATAACTTCTATGTCAGTACCGATGGAAAGAACTGGACGAAGTGTGATGCCAGTGGAGAATTCAGCAACATCATGCACAATCCTGTTCCTTATTTTGTCCGGTTCGGTAAGAAATATCCGGCACGCTACTTTAAACTGGAGCCGACTGCCGAGATAAACAACAAGCCGGCAACAACCGTTGGCGAGGTTGGAGTCTTGTTGAAATAAACGGAAACATAACTTCTTTATATTCTTTTGGCAGTGGCCGAAAGTGATTCTCATTATCGTTTTGCAGTGGTGGTTGTCAAAACGTGGATAATGCTGTCGTTTAGTTTGTAGGGGCGAGGTTCGCTCGCCCGAAAACAGTTTGTTTTGTGTCTTCGGGCAGGCAAACCCTGCCCCTACAGCTGACGATTGGATAGGCTGGTTTAGTTTTGACACACTCCCACGGCAGACGATCTGGCGACTACGTTGGCCTCATTATCCCCCAAAATGCTTTATTATTAGCTGCTTATCCCCTCCGTCGGTAATTCCTTACACACTAAATGTGGAAAATATTCTTTTTATTTCGGATGATTTTATACTATATATTATCAGAAAAGGGCATAACTTTGCTCTCGTTAATGTGAGTTACTTATAATAACCTTATATCTGATAATGGAATTTATGAATCGGAATAAACAATACGTGAAACAGGCAGCCTGTGTCTTTACATGGATAGTGACTATGTGTTTCGGGGTAGGATTGCAAACAGTCAGTGCGCAAAATAATTCGGGTGATGAACAAGGTTTGGAGAGTGTCTATTCGGCGGTCGGTCTGAACGAGCGTGCGGAGGAAGAGGCACTGAACGGTTGGTGGCGCCTTGGCGATTCCACACGTGCCGAACGTATGAAATGGTTCAATGAAGCCAAGTTTGGTTGTTTTGTGCATTGGGGGGTATATGCAAAGGCCGGAGGCACATGGAAAGGAAAGAAACTGCTGGGATATTCGGAACATTTAATGCGCCGTGAAAAAATAACACTTGAAGAGTATACCGATTCACTGGTCCGTCCGTTTGACCCGGTTTCTTTTGATGCGGACGAATGGATGCGGTTAGCTTATGAAGCCGGAATGCGTTATTTCATAATTACCGCCAAGCACCATGATGGATTTGCCATGTTTCCGAGCGATGTGTATCCTTATGATATCCGAATGACAAAAATGAAAGGTGACCCGATGAAGGAGTTGGCGGATGCGGCGCGGCGTTATGGCATTAAATTCGGATTTTATTACTCGCATGCGTTTGATTGGGAACATCAGGATGCTCCGGGAAACGATTGGATGTATGATAATCCGGGTGGAGACAAGCTGCTCCACGGCGCGGAATGGTGGATTAATTATCCCCAGTTCTTACCGGTGGCCCGCAGATATGTCAATGAAAAGTGTTTGCCCCAATTGGCAGAATTGGTACACCGCTATCATCCTGATATCCTTTGGTTTGATACTCCTCATAAGTTGCCGTTGGCTGAGAACTTACGCATATTGCAGTATCTGCGCAAAATAGCCCCCGATGTAGTCATTAACGGGCGGTTGGCACGCAATGGCGACCGTCAGTATGGGGATTATACCAATACCGGTGACCGGGCTGCTTACTTTTTCCCTACTCCCGGTGCATGGGAATCGATTCCGACTACCAACGATTCGTATGGATACAATGCCAACGACCGTTCGCACAAACCGGTGAGTCATTTCATCCGCCTGTTGGCATCTGCTGCTGCACGAGGAGGAAACTTATTAATGAATGTCGGGCCGAAAGGTGATGGAGCGATTGACGATGTGGATATACAGATATTGAAGGGTATTGGTCGATGGATGCAGCATAGTGGTTCAAGCTTATATGGTACGGTTGCTTCGGGCTTGCCTTCCCAGTCATGGGGAGAAACTACCCTGAAAGGTGACTCGCTCTTTTTGCATATCTTTCACTATCCTAAAGATGGCATCCTGTTGGTAAACGGTCTGGAAGGTGTCCGTTTGAATGAGGCTCGTTTCCTGGCTTCGGGACATCCGGTCAAGGTGCACCGCATGAGTGCATCCGAGTGGAAAATAAAACTGCCGGAAGCGGAGGTGGCCTGTATGGATACGGTAGTAGTGCTTCGCAAGTCGGGTGATATACGTCCTTCGTCACAGCGATTGCTTCATCCGGGAATGGTGAATGAACTGCCTGCTTTTGAGGCCGATATGAATAGTGGCAACTTTCAGCATGGCGATGGTAAAGTGTTGCGTAACTATATCTCCAACTGGACAAAATCGGATGAAACACTGTCATGGGAGATAAAGAGCCTTCGTTCCGCCAATTATAATCTTACGTTGGAGTACACGGGTACAGGAAGCGGAGATGCAGGAAAGATGGAATTGAGAATTGCGGGAAAGAATTATCCTTTTGAGTATGAGGGTTGCTCCGCAAATAAAGTGGCTAGGCTCCGGTTAGGGACCGTTTCGTTAAAAGCCGGTCAACATACCATTTCATTGCACGGCATTTCGCATCAGGGAAAGGAATTTATGCGTCCTGTCCGCTTGGTGTTGGAACAAGAATAAGTATTTAATTATGAGAGTTCGGTCACTAACTTGCTGAATACCCAGTCGTATACAGTAACACAAAATACAGGCATCAACAGGTATTATTCTAACCTTCCACTAAGAGGGAGAGAAGTTTTATTCCGAATTTTGTGGAGAATATAGGGTTGGTGTATCATATATTCTTATGCTCTCATTTTGTTTTGGTTTACGCATCGAGTATCTGGCGATGGCCCCTCATAATCTAGCCGGCATATTGGAAAACAAACGTCCCATCCTTCTCCTTTTTTGTCGTCGGCAGCAGCGATATATGTGTAGGCTGATGCGTACGTCCGTGTAGCCCGATACGTATATACGTGTGAGCTTATGCGTATATACGTGCAGGCCTATGCCACCGTATGTGTAGCCCGATGCATACGTACATGCTGAAGGATACAAAAAGACCTTGAAGTTTTCAGAAAAGCTCGGTGTGTTTTTTTAAAACTTCACCATCTTTTTCAAAAAGCTCGGTGTGTTTTTCATGTAGGGGCAGATGGGAGTATTCCCTCATTAGACCGGTCATTCCCTCTTCTCCGTTCATCCTTACATTTTAATCAAAGCGCGCTGGCTATCAGACGGTTAAAGATGACAGCACATCCCTTCATCCTCCCTTCAGCCGTGCTTTCCAAGTCCCTTTACAATCTGCCTTCAGCGATTCCCTGTGTATTTTCTATACATCTTTTCAGTCTGCCGTTTTCTGTAGGGGCAGACCCATGTGTCTGCCTGATAACAGTTCACTTTAAGCTATCGGGCGGACACATGGGTCCGCCCCTACAGAAAATGAAAGCGTTATCGAAAAAGTTAAAAAGCTGGAAGAAGTTTCACAAGTGAAAGGAGGCTGAAAGGACGGTGACGGGATGTCCCTTCACTACCGGAAGCCTCATCAACAGGGCGTTTCAACGACTAATGAAAGGAGGAAGGAAGAAACATATTTCTGCTTGTAGGGTGAAAAAAATATAGAGTTGTATATGCTATAGGCAGACTTTAGCACTATCTCAAAGACTTTTATGTAATATGAGTAGATGGAAGGTCGTTATGAATTTCATGTCGAAAATTGCATTTTCTCCTCTGTTGATTGAAAAATAGATTTATCTTTGTAACATGAACGCTAAGATATAAATGAAAGACTGATGAAAGAAGCAACCATAACCCCTTTTGCAAAGCCGCTTTATGTGATGACCAAGCCTGTGGGCGCAGTCTGCAATCTGGCTTGCGACTATTGTTATTACCTGGAAAAAGCAAAGTTATATGAAGAACAACCTCGCCATGTGATGAGTGACGAGCTGCTTGAGAAGTTCATAAAGGAATATATTGAATCGCAAACCATGCCTCAAGTGCTGTTTACTTGGCATGGAGGGGAAACCCTGATGCGTCCTTTGTCCTTTTATAAAAAGGCGATGGAGCTTCAAAAGAAATATGCCGGAGGCCGTACGATTGATAATTGCATCCAGACTAACGGTACACTGCTGACCGATGAATGGTGTGAGTTCTTTCGCGAGAACAATTTTCTGGTAGGCATCTCTATTGATGGTCCGCAAGAGTTTCATGACGAATATCGGAAGAATAAGATGGGACAGCCTTCTTTTGTGAAGGTGATGCGTGGCATTAACTTGTTGAAAAAACATGGGGTGGAATGGAATGCCATGGCGGTAGTGAATGACTACAACGCCGATTACCCTTTGGAGTTCTATCGCTTTTTCCGCGATGAGCTTGATTGTCATTATATTCAGTTTACTCCTATCGTGGAGCGTCTCTCCAAACGTACGGACGGACTGAAACTCTCTTCTTTGAAACAAAAAGACGGAGAATTGGCGCCTTTCACTGTCTCGCCCGAGCAATGGGGGACATTTCTCTGTACCATTTTTGATGAATGGGTGAAGAAGGATGTAGGAAATTACTTTATTCAGATATTTGATTCCACACTGGCCAACTGGGTAGGACAGCAGCCGGGGGTCTGTTCGATGGCAAAATATTGCGGCCATGCTGCCGTGATGGAATTTAATGGGGATGTTTATTCGTGCGACCATTTTGTATTTCCTGAATATAAATTGGGAAATATCTATCAAAAGACGTTGGTAGAGATGATGTATAGCAAAGAACAGGAAGCATTTGGGGCCATGAAGCACAACAGCCTGCCGCAGCAATGTCTGAATTGCCAATATGAGTTTGCCTGCCACGGCGAATGTCCCAAGAACCGCTTTGCTGTGACGGAGGACGGAGAACCGGGACTGAACTATCTGTGCAAAGGATATTATAAATTCTTTGATCATGTAGCTCCCTATATGGATTTCATGAAAAAAGAACTGTTGGCAGAGCGTGCCCCGGCAAACGTGATGGACTGGATACGCGAGAATGAATAAAAAATAAAAGGAGTAAAGTGATTCACTTTACTCCTTTTATTTTCTCCGGTCAGATGAATTATTTTCCGTTGTATTCATCAGATACAGTTAATTTCTTACGACCTTTTGCACGACGGCTCGCCAATACGCGACGGCCATTAGCAGTTGCCATTCTTTCACGGAATCCGTGTTTGTTTTTTCTCTTTCTGTTAGAGGGTTGGAATGTTCTTTTCATTGTATATACTTATTTTTATGTTATTATTCACGCTGTAACGGGCTGCAAAATTAGTGACTTTTTTGAAATAAACAAAGAGATAACTCATTTTTAGTGATTTCTTTTTGCGTTTTTTCTTGATTTACATTACTTTTGCACCCGAAATCACGACCGTAAGTGAATATAATCTGAAATAATAATCAAATATAAGCAAAGAAAAGTATGATTAATGCTCAAGACATTAAAATCGGAACTGCTATCCGTATGGACGGCAAGTTGTATTTCTGTATTGACTTCCTGCATGTAAAACCGGGAAAAGGTAATACGTTCATGCGTACTAAATTGAAAGATGTAGTTAATGGTTACGTCCTGGAACGTCGTTTCAATATCGGTGAAAAACTGGAAGATGTACGTGTGGAACGTCGTCCGCATCAGTTTCTTTATCATGATGGCGACAACTATCAGTTTATGAATCAGGAAACATTCGACCAAATTCCTATCGCTCACGATTTGATTAACGGTGTGGACTTCCTGCTGGAAGGAATGGTGGTAGATGTAGTTTCTGACGCTTCTACCGAAACGGTTCTTTTTGCTGATGTTCCTGTTAAAGTACAGATGAAGATTACTTATACAGAACCGGGATTGAAGGGTGATACAGCTACAAATACATTGAAACCTGCTACAGTGGAATCGGGTGCAACGGTTCGCGTTCCTTTGTTCATCAATGAAGGTGAAACAATCGAAATCGATACTCGTGACGGTTCATACGTGGGTCGTGTGAAAGCATAATCTCTGTAAACCAGTATATAAAAAGGCGGAACTTGTTGCAAGCTCCGCCTTTTTTGTGTTCCTTTGTACGACAAAATGATAGCAGTTTATGAGATATTCTTTTATTATACCGGTTTATAATCGTCCGGATGAAGTGGATGAGTTGCTGGAAAGTCTCACGCGGCAGACGGAGAAGGACTTTGAAGTGATAGTGGTGGAGGACGGCTCGTCTGTTCCTTGTAAAGAGGTGGTGGAGCGTTATGTCGATTGTTTGGATATACATTATTATAATAAACCTAATTCCGGGCCGGGACAAACTCGTAATTATGGCTCCGAGCGCAGTAATGGGGAATATCTTATTATTCTGGATTCCGATTGTATATTGCCCGAAGGTTATCTGGCGGCGGTCGGAGCAGAGTTGCAAAGGGAAAGGGCGGATGCTTTCGGGGGACCCGACCGTGCACATGAGTCGTTTTCCGATGTGCAGAAGGCTATCAACTATGCCATGACTTCATTCTTTACGACCGGAGGTATTCGCGGTGGCAAAAAGAAAATGGACAAGTTCTATCCGCGCAGTTTCAATATGGGAGTGCGGGCGGAAGTATATAAAGCGTTGGGCGGCTTCTCCAAAATGCGTTTTGGAGAGGATATTGATTTCAGCATCCGGATATTCAAGGGAGGTTATGCCTGCCGGTTGTTTCCCGAGGCATGGGTGTGGCACAAACGCCGTACGGACTTGAAGAAATTCTTCAAACAGGTGCATAACTCGGGTATTGCACGCATCAATCTGTATAAAAAATATCCGGAATCATTGAAAATAGTACATTTGTTACCGGCAGTCTTTACATTGGGGGTACTGTTTTTATTATTGGGTTCGTTGGTCTGTGCATGGAGTTTGTCGTTACTTTTGCTCTTTGCTGTCATTATATGTATTGACTCGACATTGCAAAATAGGAGCTTGAAAATAGGATTGCTTTCTATTGTGGCTTCGTTCATTCAGTTGACTGGATACGGAACGGGTTTTTTACGGGCATGGTGGAAGCGTTGTGTGCTGAAGAAAGACGAGTTTGCGGCGTTTGAAAAGAACTTTTATAAATAATGGGGGAGAAACTGGCTATAAACCGTTGGGCGGAGGAGGACCGGCCGCGTGAAAAGATGGCTCATCATGGGGTGGCTGCGCTTTCCAATGCCGAATTATTGGCTATTCTGATAGGTTCGGGAAATACGGAAGACTCGGCCGTGGAACTGATGCGGAAGATATTGGGTGACTATCATAATAATTTGAACGAGTTGGGCAAATGCAGTATTGATGATTTGTGCCATTATAAGGGAATAGGTCCGGCTAAAGCCATCAGTATTCTTGCTGCTTCCGAACTGGGGAAGCGACGTAAGGAAGAAGAGGTGAAGGAGCGGAAAAGGATACTCAGTTCTTGTGATGTTTATCAATATTTTTATCCTTTGATGTGCGATTTGCCTACGGAAGAATGTTGGGTGTTGTTGCTCAATCAAGCCTCAAAAGTAATAGACAGGGTGAAAATAAGTGCCGGTGGACTGGCTGCCACTGCTGTGGATATTCGTTGTATCTTGCGAGAGGCATTGATGAAGCGTGCTGTGTCGATGGCGCTTTGCCATAATCATCCTTCGGGAAGTCTGCGTCCCAGCAGGGAAGATGATTGCCTGACCGAACAGTTGGATAAAGCTGCCAAAATAATGAATATAAGGTTGATTGACCATGTTATTTTAACAGACGGCAAATATTATAGTTATGCCGATGAGGGAAGAATATAGAACCGCCTCGGCCTGTGCCTTGTGAAGGTTCAGCAAGCGCATAGGCCGGATGGAGGCGGGTTGGTGATAAGAATTTAGTTCTTCAGCTGGTTTCTTAAACGCATCAGAGCTTCTACATAATAATAATCGGCATAGCTCAAGGGAACATCAACTTCACTGTTTCCGGGAAAATGGCCGGTGGAATGCATCAGGGCAAAATTGCAGTTCGTACCTTTTGCAGCCAGATAGTCGGGACTTGTTAACGAACGAATCTGTTGTTCTGCAAAGTCCAGGTAACTCTTTGCCTCCGTACTCTTGTCCAGTTGGCTCAGTTCTATTAGGGCAGAGGCCATGATTGCAGCGGCGGAGGCGTCACGGGGTACATCGGGAATGCCCGGAGCGTCAAAATCCCAATAAGGAACTTTATCGGCCGGCATATTCGGATGGTTCATAATAAATGAGGCAATATGTTTGGCATGCGTCAAATACTCTGCTTTGCCTGTCTCACGATACATCATAGTGAAGCCATACAAAGCCCAAGCCTGTCCGCGGGCCCAGGCTGATTCGTCAGCCGCTCCCTGATGGGTCTGCTTTTTATGCGGCATGCCGGTTATCGTATCATAGGAAACTACATGATAACAGCTATAGTCATCACGAAAATGGTGAAGCATGGTCTTGTCTGCATGAGAAATGGCCATTTTGCGGAAACGGTCGTCACCGGATGCCTTCGAAGCCCAACTGAAGAATTCCAGATTCATCATATTGTCAATGATGACCGGGAACTGCCAGATTTTTTTATTGAAGTCCCAGGAACGGATTGCTCCCACCCGTTCGTCATAACGGGTAGCCAGTGAATTGGCTCCGGTCAGCATCACGTCTTTATACTCCGGTTTTCCGGTCAGGCGGTAACCGTTGCCATAGCTGCAATATAGCATGAAACCGACGTCATGGCTGTAAGTGATATGTTTTACCTCTTCTACACGGTCGGTGTACATTTCTGCATATTTTTTCATTTCAGGGGTCGGATTGTATTCATATAAATACCACAATTCACCCGGGAAGAAACCGCTGCACCACCAACTGTAATCGCTGGTTTCAAGCTTACCTTCTTTATTGATTGTTTTTGGCAGACGACCTTCCTGTGTTTCCAGTTCTTTTGCCATTAATAGGGCCTGTTCGGTCGAAGCCTTCAGGCCGCGGTCGATAACCTCTTCGATAGGTTCCTGTTTGGGTTGTGCATCACAGGCGGCCAATAAGACTGTAACGGCCCACAATACACCATACGATAATTTGTTCATAATAGAGATAGATTATTAGATTTTTGTGACAAATATACCGGTTTAAATTTAAAAGGCAAAAAGTATTAGGCTATTCTGTTCTTTTGAGGTTGGGCCAAGGTAAAACATCGTCTGCACGCCTGCTATAGATATATGTGGAAACGTTTGGTATACTGTCGCAAAATCATTAAATTTGCAATTAAAATAACGAGAATTATGGATGCAGAGACCCGTTTGAAAATAGAAGAGAGAATAATAGCGATGTTGAAAACCGTATATGACCCCGAGATTCCGGTAAATATATACGATTTAGGATTAATCTATAAGATTGATTTGCAAGACGATGGAGATGTAAGTATTGATATGACACTTACTGCTCCCAACTGTCCCGCTGCCGACTTCATTATGGAGGATGTGCGTCAGAAGGTGGATTCGGTGGAAGGAGTAAACTCTTCCGTTATTAATTTGGTGTTCGAACCCGAATGGGATAAGGACATGATGAGTGAAGAAGCAAAACTTGAATTAGGATTCCTTTAAGATTATGAAGAATATATATTTCCTTTCGGATGCACATTTGGGGTCGCGTGCAATAGCGCACGGACGGACACAGGAACGCCGGTTGGTGAACTTTTTGGACAGAATCAAGCATAATGCCGCAGCAGTGTATCTATTGGGAGATATGTTCGACTTTTGGTATGAGTTCAAGTTGGTAGTGCCGAAAGGCTATACCCGCTTCTTGGGAAAAATCTCCGAACTGACCGATATGGGAGTGGAAGTCCACTTCTTTATCGGAAATCATGATATCTGGTGTGGAGATTATCTGGAAAAGGAATGTGGCGTGACTATTCATCGCCAGCCGCTTACCTGTGAAATTTATGGTAAAGAGTTCTTTCTTGCCCATGGTGATGGGTTGGGAGATGGCGACCGTAAGTTCAAGTTGTTGCGCTCCATGTTTCATAGTACCACTTTGCAGCGTCTTTTTTCTACTTTACATCCTCGCTGGAGTGTGGACTTGGGATTGGAGTGGGCGAAACACAGTCGCATGAAGCGCGAAGGAGGCAAAGAACCTGAATATATGGGAGAGGACAAAGAACCTTTAGTGCTTTTTACCAAGAAGTACCTTAAGAACCATCCTGATATTAATTATTTTATTTACGGCCATCGCCACATAATGCTTGACCTGATGCTGAGCCGCACGTCGCGCATGCTTATTTTGGGAGACTGGATACAAGACTTTTCTTATGCCGTTTTTGACGGTGAAAATATGTTCCTAGAGCAGTTTATAGAAGGAGAAAGTCAGTATTCTTGATTGAATATTATATAACCCCCTTTTAATTTATACCATGAAGAAAATCTTTCTATTACTAATTGTATTCTTTGCTTATCTTCAAGTGAATGCAGAAAACCGAAAAACAATTCGTGTGTCGACCAACAATACGGATTTAATCTTGAAAGTGGCTCCTAACGGACGTTTGTATCAATCTTATTTGGGCAGTAAACTGCTGAATGAAGAGGATATTGTCAGTCTTCCGTCTGCTTCGGGCAAGGATGCTTCGGTCAATGGCTGGGAGGTATATGCCGGTTCGGGTGCCGAAGATTATTTTGAACCTGCCGTTGCCATTACTCACAACGATGGAAATCCGTGTACCATATTGCGTTATGTGTCTTCTGAAAGCAAGGCAGTAGAGGGAGGGACGGAAACAATTATCCGCTTGCGCGATGATCAGTATCCTGTAGATGTAACCTTACATTATGTAGCTTATCCCAAAGAGGATGTCATAAAGACTTGGAGTGAAATCAGTCATCAGGAAAAAAAGCCGGTGATGCTTTCACGTTATTCGTCCACTATGCTGTATTTCTCTGCAGGGAAGTATTTCCTGACTGAGTTCAGCAGTGATTGGGCCAAAGAGGTACAGATGAGTACGCAAGAGTTGCAATTCGGAAAAAAGATTCTGGATACTAAGTTGGGCAGCCGTGCGGCTATGTTTGTCCAGCCTTTCTTTGAGTTGGGCTTTGATCGGCCTGCCAATGAGCATCAGGGGGATGTGCTGTTGGGAACAATCGGTTGGACCGGAAATTTCCGCTTTACGTTTGAAGTTGATAACGAAGGCAATTTGAGAGTGATTCCTGCCATTAATCCTTATGCTTCTTATTATGAACTGGCTCCGAAGGATGTGTTCAAGACTCCCGAGTTTATCTTTACGTTGAGTAAGGAGGGAACGGGTAAGGCGAGCCGGAACATTCATGCATGGGCGCGTAACTATCAGTTGAAAGATGGTAAGGGTGATCGTATGACATTGCTCAATAACTGGGAAAATACCGGTTTTAAGTTTGATGAGAAAGTCTTGGTGGAACTGATGAAGGAAGCCAAGCATCTGGGCGTGGATATGTTCTTGCTGGACGACGGTTGGTTTGCCAATAAGTATCCTCGTAACAATGACCATACCGGTTTGGGAGACTGGGAGGCTACAAAAAGTAAACTACCTAATGGAGTGCCTGCGTTGGTGGCTGCTGCCAAAGAAGCCGGTGTGAAGTTTGGTATCTGGATTGAGCCGGAAATGGTAAACCCGAAGAGTGAGCTCTTTGAGAAGCATCCCGAATGGGCTATCCATCTGCCTAATCGTGAAACATACTATTACCGTAATCAGCTGGTACTCGATTTGAGCAATCCGAAAGTGCAGGATTTTGTATTTGGTGTAGTAGATAATATCATGACTGAGAATCCGGGTGTGGCTTTCTTTAAGTGGGACTGCAACAGCCCTATTACCAATGTTTATTCTCCCTATCTGAAAGAGAAGCAAGGCCAACTCTATATTAACCATGTGCGTGGCGTTTATAATGTTTTGGAAAGAGTGAAAGCCAAGTATCCCAATGTGCCGATGATGCTGTGTTCGGGCGGTGGTGCACGTTGTGATTATGAGGCACTGAAATATTTTACTGAATTTTGGTGTAGTGATAATACCGATCCTATCGAACGTTTGTATATCCAATGGGGATTCTCACAATTCTTCCCGGCTAAGGCTATGTGTGCTCATGTCACTAGCTGGAATAGCAAGACCAGTGTGAAATTCCGTACTGATGTAGCCTCTATGTGTAAACTCGGTTTCGATATGGGCTTGAAAGAATTGAGTGAAGACGAATTGGCCTACTGCCAGAATGCGGTTGCCAACTTTAACCGTTTGAAGCCCGTTATTCTGGATGGAGAACTTTATCGCTTGATTTCTCCGTATGAAGGCAATCACATGTCTGTGATGTATGTGGGCGAAGGACGGAAGCAAGCAGTGCTGTATGCTTATGATATCCATCCCCGTTTTGGCGAGAAACTGTTGCCTGTGAAATTGCAGGGATTGGATCCGGCGAAGATGTATAAGGTGGAAGAGATTAATCTGATGCCCGGAAAGAAATCAAGACTGGATGCCAATGGTAGAACTTTCTCAGGAGATTATCTGATGAAGGTCGGACTGAATGTATTTACCGGCGGACAGACACAAAGTCGTGTAGTTGAGCTTATCGCTCAATAAAGAACAGTTAAAAAAAAGGAAGGCCGTTACGCATCTCGCGCAAGCGGCCTTCGATATTTATTTAACCAAACAATAAAATTACTTATCCAAGATTGTTTGTGTGTCACTGGCAATCATTAATTCCTCGTCTGTCGGGATAACTACTACCTTGACTTTTGATTCGGGAGTAGAGATGATGGCTTCGTCACCATGAATTTTGTTGTTCATTTCCTTATCCAATTCCACACCGATGAATTGTAAGCCGTCACACACAGCTTCGCGGCATTGTGATTGGTTTTCGCCTACACCGCCGGTGAACAAGATAACGTCTACACCACCCATAGCGGCAGCATAAGCACCGATATATTTCTTGATGCGATAGTAATACATCTTTTCTGCCAGCAGAGCACGCGGATTGCCTTCTTTGCAAGCTGCATCCAATTCACGCATATCACTGGATACTCCTGATACGCCGAGTACTCCGCTCTTCTTGTTCAGCAGATTGGAAACGCCTGTCGGAGTCAAACCTTCTTTTTCCATAATGAAGGTAACAGCACCTGCATCGATGTCACCGCTGCGGGTTCCCATTACAAGTCCTTCAAGCGGTGTAAGTCCCATGCTGGTATCTACACATTTACCGTCTTTAACGGCCGAGATGGAGCCACCGTTACCAATGTGGCAAGTGATGATTTTAGAACCTTCGGGGTTGATGCCCAGAAAATCGCATACACGCTTTGAAACATAGCGATGAGAGGTTCCGTGGAAGCCATAACGACGTACGCCGTATTTTTCATACAGTTCGTATGGGATGGCATACATATATGCATAGTCGGGCATTGTTTGATGGAATGCAGTGTCGAATACACCTACCTGAGGTACATTGGGCAAGATAGCTGAAACGGCATTGACACCTTTCAAGTTAGCCGGGTTATGAAGCGGAGCGAGGTCGTTGCAAGCGGCAAATGCATCCAGTACTTCTTTATCCAGTTTCACAGATTCGCTGAAACGTTCACCGCCGTGTACCATACGGTGACCTACTGCATTGATTTCTTCCAAAGATTTGATTGCGCCATATTCAGGGCTGACCAATGTGTTCAGGATAAATTCAATACCTGCAGTATGTTCGGGAATATCTTTTTCGAGAATCTTCTTTTCACCGTTAGGTAAAGTCAACTTCAGGAAAGAACCTACCAATCCGATTTTTTCAATACCACCCTGTGCCAGGATTTCTTTGGTAGTCATATCAAACAACTTGTATTTGATAGAAGAACTACCGCAATTAAGCACTAATATTTTCATAATGTTGTTTCTTTATTATATTAATTGTTTGCTTTGGCAGCAATAGCCTGATTTGCAGTAATTGCAATCATCTTATAAACATCGTCGATAGAGCATCCGCGTGACAAGTCGTTCACCGGGCGGGCGATACCTTGCAGAATCGGACCGATAGCTGTAGCGTGTCCTAAACGTTCTACCAGTTTATAAGAGATGTTACCGACTTCCAGACAAGGAACTACCAGCACATTGGCTTTTCCGGCAATTTCCGAACCCGGAGCTTTGCTTGCACCGATATGTGGAACTAAAGCGGCGTCAGCCTGCAGTTCACCGTCGATTTTTAAATCGGGGGCCATTTCTTTGGCGATGGCTAAGGCTTCAACCACTTTGTCTACTACTTCATGTTTTGCAGAACCTTTGGTTGAGAAACTCAGCAGGGCAACACGCGGGTCAATGCCTGCAACTGCTTTGGCAGTTTGGGCGGTACAAACGGCAATCTGAGCCAACTGGTTGGCATCCGGCATCGGAGTTACTGCAACATCACCCATTACTAAAACGCCGTTATTTCCATATTCGGGAGCATGGGTCAACAGCAGCATGGCGCCTGATACACAGGTAATGCCCGGTACTGTCTTGATAATCTGTAATGCAGGACGAAGCACGTTACCGGTAGTGTTGCGGGCACCTGCCAACTGTCCGTCGGCATCTCCGGCTTTGATTATCAAACATCCCAAATACAACGGGTCGACTACCAGTTTGCGAGCTTCTTCGATAGTCATACCTTTTTTCTTACGAAGTTCGCACAGCAGTTGTGCATATTCTTCTTTCTTAGGGTGATTTTCGGGGTCGATGATAGTGGCTTTACCGATGTTTCCCAAACCCCATTCTTTAGCCAGGCTCATGATTTCATCGGGATTACCCAATAAAATAAGGTCGGCAACACCGTCTGTCAATATTTGGTTGGCAGCTTTTAATGTACGTTCTTCTGTTCCTTCAGGAAGAACGATGCGCTGTTTGTTTGCTTTCGCGCGCTCTACGATTTCAGATATTAAATCCATGATATATATTAATTATGTACGTTCTAAAGACGAGTGTTGTTTTTCACGGTGCAAAATTAGGTAATTTTGCAATATCTACATTGCAAAACCTGTATTATTTTTGGTTTAAAGTATGCAAAAAACGTATGTTATTGAACACCAAACAGGATGTTTCCTTAACTTTGCGCAGTTTTCAATAAGTTTTTATTAAATTAATAAGGTATGATACGTCAATGCGCTATCCTTTTCGGATGTTTGGCTTTGGGTGAACTGATTGTTTTTCTGACAGGCATTAAGCTGCCTTCCAGTATCATAGGGATGCTGCTTCTCACCCTTTTCTTGAAGTTGGGTTGGATAAAACTGCAATGGGTGCAGGGGTTGTCCGATTTCCTGGTTGCTAATCTTGGCTTCTTCTTTGTGCCGCCCGGAGTGGCGCTGATGCTTTATTTTGATGTAATCGCGGCACAGTTTTGGCCGATTGCGATTGCTACCTTAGTCAGTACTGTTCTGGTGCTTGTGGTTACCGGATGGGTTCATCAATTAGTTCGTAAATCAAATGGAATATTTAGAAAATAAGTTCTTTCTGTTGGCGGTCACTTTTGGGGTGTTTTTTCTGTCGCGCGTCATTCAGAAGAAGACAGGCTGGGTTATCTTGAACCCGATATTGCTTACCATTGCCGTGCTTATTCTATTTTTGAAATTTGCCGGCATCAGTTATGAAACTTATAATGAGGGCGGACAGCTCATCGAATTTTGGCTGAAACCGGCGGTAGTGGCATTGGGTGTTCCTCTGTACTTGCAGTTGGAGATGATAAAGAAGCAATTATTGCCGATTATCATTTCGCAGTTGGCGGGATGCCTGGTGGGATTGGTGGCTGTGGTTGTCATTGCCAAGTTGTTGGGAGCTACACCCGATATTATCTGTTCGTTGGCTCCGAAGTCAGTCACTACCCCTATTGCGATGGAGGTGTCGAAAACCACCGGAGGAATTCCTTCATTGACAGCGGCCGTTGTCGTTGTTGTGGGATTATTTGGAGCGGTGTTCGGTTTTAAGGTGTTGCGTGTGGGACATGTAGGCAGCCCCATAGCTCAAGGGTTGTCTATGGGGACGGCTACTCATGCAGTGGGAACATCTACGGCTATGGAAATCAGTGGAAAATACGGAGCTTATGCCAGTCTGGGATTGACACTGAATGGGATAATGACAGCTATTTTCACTCCAACAATTCTCAAATTATTGGGTGTCATTTAACAAAAACGCTTCTATCTTTGTTATTAGAGAAACAAACATTTTATGATAGAATTCAAAGACATTACTTTAGCGGATAAAGAGCTGATACAGTCATTTACGCTGAACAGCCAACGTCGCAATTGTGACTTATCATTTGCCAACCTCTGTAGTTGGACATTCCTATACCAGACCAAGTATGCCGTTTTGGACGGCTATCTGTTGCTACGCTTCTATGCCGGTGAAGAACTGGCCTACATGATGCCGGTAGGAACGGGAGACGTAAAACCGGTGTTGGAGGCACTGATTGAGGATGCTGAAGCATTGGGGGCAAAGTTTCGTATGCTGGGTGTATGCGTAGGAATGAAAGCAGACCTTGAAGCAGTGATGCCGGGCCGTTTCACCTTTACCGAAGACCGTGACTATTTCGACTATCTTTATCTGCGCACTGATCTGGCTACCTTGAAGGGCAAGAAATATCAGTCCAAACGTAATCATATTAACAAGTTCAAGAAACAGTATCCCGATTACGAGTACAGATCTCTGACTCCTGAGCTTGTTCCTGAATGCCTGAAGATGGAAGAGGAGTGGTGTCGTGCCAATAATTGTGATGAACAAATGGCTTTGGGGGCCGAACGGCAGTCCATGACCTTCGCCCTTCATCACCTGGAAGAGTTGGGACTGACCGGAGGAGTATTACACGTGAACGGCAAGATAGCCGCATTTACTTATGGTGCTCCCATCAACTATCAGACATGGGATACATGTGTGGAAAAAGCGAATACCGATATCGAAGGCTCTTACGCCATGATAAACTATGAGTATGCCAATCATATCGATGAACAGTATATGTATATCAATCGTGAGGAAGACCTCGGACTGGAGGGACTGCGTAAGGCGAAGCTTTCTTATCAGCCGACTATCTTACTCGAAAAATGTATAGCTGAGCTCAATGACCACAAAGGATGAAGTAAAAGTATTGTGGAAACTCTGTTTCACGGACAGCGAGGAGTTTACTGACCTGTATTTTGACCTGAGATATAGAGATGATATCAATATGGCTGTTCGCGAAGAGGGGAAAATCATTTCCGCTTTGCAGATGATTCCCTACCCGATGACCTTTTGCGGGGAAACGATTGCTACTTCTTACATTTCGGGTGCGTGCACCCATCCCGACTATAGGTCGCATGGAGCCATGCGCCGCTTGTTGGGGCTGACTCACCGCCGTATGTATGATGACGGTATTTTGCTCAGCACCCTTATACCGGCAGAGAAATGGTTGCTTGGCTATTATGCAAAGTCGGGATATACTCCGCGATTCGGTTATGTGATGGAAAGGATAAACGTAGAGGAACTTACCCCTTCCGGTTCTTACAGGGTGAAAGAGGAAGATGGGGATTGGGTTGAATTGTATCAGTACTTTGATAGCCGTATGCGCGAGCGCGTCTGCTGTGTGCAACATAGCTATGAAGATTTTCTGGTGATTATGGCGGACTTGCGGCTGGGAGGAGGTAAATTGCTTGTGGCGCGCAAGGCAGACCGGATAGCAGGGCTGGCTTTTGTGGTAATGGACACCGGAATTTTGTATGTTAAAGAGTTATTGGCAGACGGTATTCCCGGACAGGCAGGCTTTGAGGCGGTCAAAGATACCTTGTTGTCGGCCGCTGCAATCCTATATCCTGAAGCTGTTATCGAGTATATCCATCCTTCCTCCGGGGATTCGTCCACGTTGGGAATGGCACGTTTGATTCATGTGGAAAAGATGCTGTCCATACTTGCAAGGAAACATCCGGTGCTGAGTTTTTCCATTCAAATAGAGGGCGATGATGCTATTCCTGAAAATAATGGTTACTATATAGTGGAAAATGGTAATTGTTATCATGGATATCGGGAAGGAAGGGAATATCATCGTTATACGATAGAAAGCCTCACAGCCAAGTTACTTGAGACGGAGCACCCTTACATGAGTTTGATGCTTAACTGAAGAAAGGCGGATTAAGATTATAAAGTTACTGTAAATGTGTCAAAACGTGGATAATGCTGTCGTTTCGTTCGTAGGGGCGAGGTCTGCTCGCCCGAAAACAGTTTACTTTGTGTCTTCGGGCAGGCAAACCCTGCCCCTACAGCTGACGATTGGATAGACTGGTTTAGTTTTGACACACTCCCGAATACTACAAAATATGTTACTTTAGAAACATCCTCCTGATATATTGAACTGCTTTAAAGCAACTCCTGTAGCGGGGCGAGTTTCATGCTGTTTGAACCTTTTATGAGAATGTAGAATCCCTTTGGCTTAGACTTTTTCAAAACTTCCGCCAATTGGCCGGCATCTTGATAATGCTCGTAAGAGGAAGTCGCTTGCCCGAATTCTTCTCCGACCAGAATGACGCGTTCAAATTCACATTCACCCAGGTAACCGGCTATCTTTTGATGTTCTTCATGGCTGCTCTTGCCCAATTCTTTCATATCGCCCAGAATGACCATCTTGTGCGGCATTTCCATCCGACGAAAATTCTCCAATGCCGCCATCATGCTGGTAGGATTGGCATTGTAGGCATCCACAATCAGATTATTGTCGGCTGTCGGGGTGAGTTGCGAACGGTTGTTGTGTGGAACATATTCTTCCAGTGCTTCCGAAATCAGTTCTTCCGTTACATGGAAGAAACGTCCGATAGCGATGGCGGCAAGGGCATTTTTAAGATTGTAAGAGCCTATCAGATGAGTGCTTACCTTGTGCTGTCTGCCTTCATGCTCCCACTCGAAAGTGAGGAATGGGGCACATGCCCCCGTTCGGCCACTGACGTAGAGTTCCGCTTCGTTTTCTGTGCCATAGGTGATACAGGTCAGTCCTTGTGAAATTTTATTAAGATGCTCGTTATCCCTGTCAATAAAGATGACGTGCTTGCCTCCGTAACGCAAATGTTCGTACAACTCTCCTTTGGTTTTTATCACTCCTTCGAAAGAGCCGAATCCTTCGAGGTGTGCTTTGCCTACATTGGTGATGATACCATAATCGGGCTCGACAATGGCAGAGAGCGATTTAATTTCACCCGGATGGTTCGCACCCATTTCTATCACGGCAAGTTCGTCGTTGGAGGTGAGGCGCAACAGGGTGAGCGGCACGCCGATGTGGTTGTTCAGATTGCCCAATGTGTAAAGTACCCGGTATTTTTTTTGAAGTACGGCGGCTATCAGTTCTTTGGTAGTAGTTTTTCCGTTGGTACCGGTGATGCCTACAATGCAGGTGCCTAACTTACGACGGTGGAAGTTGGCCAGTTCCTGTAAGGCTTGCAGGCAGTTGTCTACCAAAAGTATATGCGGGTTTCCGCCGGTGTATTGTTCTTCGTCCACTACCGCATATCGGCAACCTTTCTCCAGCGCTTGTACAGCGAAGGCGTTTCCATTGAATGTCTCTCCCTTCAAGGCTATGAACATGGAGCCTTCGGGACAGTTACGGCTGTCGGTGGTTACTCCACTGCACTCTGTAAAACATTTATATAAAGTTGAAATATCCATTTTACCTTTCTATTAATATTAGTTGCGGCAAAGATAGCTGAAAAATAGTTCAGGAAATAACAAAAACTCAAGAATTGTGCGTACTTTTGTACGATGTAAATAACGCTTCGTAGAGATAATGAACAAAGAGAGCAAATATATTAATGTAAAGGGGCAGTTGATGGACGTGTCAGAGCCGCGGGTAATGGGGATTCTGAATGTAACGCCCGACTCTTTTTACAGTGAAAGCCGTCTTCAGACAGTGGAAAAGATTGCCGCACGCGTGGTGGAAATAGTAGATGAGGGCGCTAACTTTATTGATATCGGTGCATACTCCTCTCGTCCGAATGCCGACCATGTTTCATTGGAAGAAGAAATGAGTCGTCTGCGGATGGGGCTTGAAGTGATTACTGATGTATGTCCTTCGATTCCCATCTCGGTAGATACTTTCCGGGCGGATGCGGCACGGATGTGTGTCGAAGAATACGGTGCGGCCATCATTAATGATATCTCGGCCGGAGAGATGGATTCCAGGATGTTTTCTACCGTAGCCAAGTTGGGCGTTCCTTACATTATCATGCACATGAAGGGCACTCCGCAAACCATGCAGCAGGCTCCGCATTATGATAATTTGGTAAAGGAAATATTCCAGTATTTTGCACGGAAGATACATCAGTTGCATGAGTTGGGGCTGAAAGACCTTATTCTTGACCCCGGCTTCGGTTTCGGCAAGACACTGGAACATAACTATGGGCTCATGGAATGTCTGGAAGACTTCAGTCTTTTTGACCTTCCGATACTGGTGGGGATATCGCGCAAGTCGATGATTTACAAACTTTTGGACGCTACTCCCGAAGATGCACTGAACGGCACGACCGCACTCAATACCATTGCACTCATGAAGGGTGCTAACATTTTGAGGGTGCACGACGTGAAGGAGGCTGTGGAAACTGTGCGGATTGTGCAGCAGATGAAGTCATGTGCTATCGACTGTTAATAGTATAATCTTGAATAATAATATAGCGAAAGATGTTTATCGACTTTAGTATAAAAGACCTTATTGATATCCTGCTGGTGGCTTACTTGCTATATCAGACTTACCGGCTGATGAAGGATTCGGGCTCAATCAATATTTTTACGGGGATTCTGGTTTTCATCGGCATTTGGCTGATTGTGTCGCAAGTTCTTGAGATGAAGCTTTTGGGCTCTATCTTTGATAAGTTGGTAAGCGTGGGTGTGCTGGCTCTGATTATTTTATTTCAGGACGAGTTGCGCCGTTTTCTTGTTACGCTGGGTTCGCATAAGCGGTTGGGTAGCTTTTTCCGTTTTCTGACGGGAAATAAGCAGGAGAAGACCGAGAAGGCGGACATTATGCCGATAGTGCTTGCTTGTATGAGTATGAGCAAAGGCAAGGTGGGGGCGTTGATTGTTATCGAAAAGACGATGCCGCTGAATGATATTATCCGCACGGGTGAGGTAATTAATGCCAATGTCAACCAAAGGCTGATTGAAAATATCTTTTTCAAGAACAGTCCGTTACACGATGGGGCAATGATTATCCGCCACAAACGTATCGAGGCGGCCGGTTGTATTCTTCCCGTGTCTCATGATTTGAATATTCCCAAGGAGTTGGGATTGCGGCACCGTGCAGCCATGGGAGTGTCGCAGGAGACGGATGCGCTGGCCATAATCGTATCTGAGGAAACCGGAGGTATCTCAGTTGCCTATAAGGGGCAGTTTCATCTCAGGCTCACCGCCGAGGAATTGGAACGTATTTTGACGAAAGAAGAGTAAATTAGTATGGGTATGTTGCGTCGTTGGGGTGTTATTCTTCCGGTTGCGTTATTAATTTATATGATGCTCTGCCGCTTCTTTCCCGGTTGCGCACGCGGATATGCCGATTATGTCTATCCGGCTGTATCCTTTGTGTTATCGGCCGTTTCGTCCGTTATCCCTGTTTCCTGGGAGGAGATAATGGCTGCAGTTGTGGTGTTCCTGATGATATTTATTCCCGTCGCGGCACGCAGGCGTGGAGATGGTTGGCGTGTCATTTCCCGGCGTTTGGCTATGCTGGTACTGTGGATAATCATCTGGTTCTATATGGCATGGGGATTGAATTACTTCCGTCCGAGTTTTTATGCACGTTGCCATTTGAAGCCCGTGGAATATGAAGAGGAGATATTCATGAAATTCCTGGATGTCTACACGGAAGGTCTGAACGCTTCATTTACACCTGACACAGGTATGGAAAGAGAGAAGGTGGAGGCTGTCGTCAAAAGAAGCTATGCCGATATTTCTTCTTGTTATGGGTTGGCCCGTCCGCAGCCGTGGCAGCACGTCAAGCATTTTGGATTTACTCCGCTGTATTCGAGTGTGGGCGTATTGGGTTCTATGGGGCCGTTCTTTGCTGAGGCGCAAGTGAATGAAGAGTTACTGCCCGAACAATATCCCTTTACGATGGCACATGAGTTTGCCCATTTGTTGGGAATAGGCAGTGAGGCAGAGGCGAATTATTTTGCTTTCCTGGTCTGTGTACAGTCTGGTTCTGAAGCAATGAAATATAGCGGATACTTTAGTCTGCTGCCTTATGTGGCGGTCAGTGCCAAAAAGTTATTGTCTGATGACAGGTTTCGGGAGTGGGGAAAAAGTGTCCGTCCTGAAATATGGCATAATTACGAGATGAAACAGAAATATTGGAGCGGGAAGTACAGTCCTTTGCTCGGCGGGATACAGGATTTTGCTTATAATCTTTTTCTGAAAGGGAACCGTGTTTCGGGAGGAAAGAAAAATTATGGTCAGGTGGTAGAGCTTCTCATTGCCGCTTCATATAATCGGGAGAAGGGAGAGTTCGCGGACTGGGGGCGTGAAGTATCCGTTGCTCTTCCGTAACAGCCGCCCTCCTTCTTCCGACCGTCGATGAGGCGTTCGCCGGGACTTTATTTATTGGTTTTGATTCCCGAAAAGTAAATTTTTCAGTTCTTTTCAATAACATTTCTTGCTTATATGGTTGTTTTTTTCTACCTTTATACCATCTTAATAGGGTGGAAATTTAAGATTATAAACAAGGTACATCTGTGATACGCTGCTGTTTAGCTGTAAAGGCAGTAATTTATGCAATAAAAATTTTTTGTTAATGAGAGAAACTGATTAAGCCGTCTCGGATAGCGTTCCGGGGCGGCTGAATTGTAAAATGACCGTTTTTTATTCTTTAATGACCGGATATTAGGCTCTCGTTCTCCATAAAACTCATTATATTTGTATCCGTAAACGAAAAAAACATATATACTATGAATAGCATGAATAAGATTCTTTCGGCTGTTATCCTTTGGGGATTAATTTTACTGTGCAGTTGTAGCACACAGCCGTCTCCCATCCGTTCAGGTGAATTGTGGCCAGACAATAACGGAGAACATATCAACGCTCATGGCGGTGGAGTGATGTATCACGACGGTACTTACTATTGGTTTGGCGAAAATAAATGTGACACCACCAGCAGTGCCATGGTGGGAGTGATGTGTTACTCATCCCAGAATCTTACCGATTGGAAAAATGAAGGTGTAGCACTTGCCGTAGAAGACAATGACAGCAGCGACATTGCACGCGGCTGTATCCTTGAGCGGCCTAAAGTAGTATATAATGCAAAGACCGGGAAGTTTGTGATGTGGTTTCATCTTGAGCTGAAAGGCAAGGGTTATGAAGCAGCTCGTTCGGGTGTGGCGGTGAGCGACACTCCCACAGGCCCTTATCACTTTATCCGTTCCGGCCGTGTCAATGCCGGAAAACTTCCTTTCGATATGGACGAACAGGCACAGGCGACAATGGATACACTGAATGAATTGCACTATGCCAAGTGGTGGACTCCGCAGTGGGTGGATGCTGTCGGCAAGGGACTTATCTTGAAACGCGACCTCGAAGGCGGACAGATGGCAAGAGACATGACAGTGTATGTGGATGATGACGGTAAGGCTTATCATATTTTTGCTTCAGAAGAGAATCTTACCCTGCACATTGCCGAACTGAGTGACGACTATCTTTCACACACCGGGAAATATGCGCGTGTGGCACCTGCCGGACAGAACGAGGCTCCTGCCATTTTTAAGAAGGAGGGCATGTATTGGATGATAACTTCCGGTTGCACCGGCTGGGCTCCCAATGAAGCCCGGATGTTCTCCGCCCCATCCATTTGGGGACCGTGGACACAGCACCCTAATCCTTGTGTGGGGCCGAACCGGGAAATTACTTTTGGCGGTCAAAGCACTTATATTCTGAAAGTGGAGGGACGCAAGGATTGTTTTATCTTTATGGGAGACATTTGGCGTCCCGAACATCCGAGTGATGCCCGATATATTTGGTTGCCTATTCAGTTTAAAGATGGTGTACCGGTGGTGGAATGGAAGGACAGTTGGACATTGGATTGAAAGGGTTTTCTATTTGACCGAGCCTGGTCTTTTGTCATGATGAGAGTGGAAAAACATTAAAAAGAATAACTATTATATGAAGAAATTACTGACATTGCTATTGGCGGTGCTCCTGTTGGCAGGATGTAGCGGCAATAAGCCCGGTACATTTGAAGCCGGAAAGAATACCTTCCTGTTGAACGGAAAACCTTTTATTGTTAAGGCTGCCGAGGTGCATTACCCGCGCATTCCGCGTGAATATTGGGAGCACCGCATTGAAATGTGTAAGGCATTGGGCATGAATACTCTTTGTCTTTATGTCTTTTGGAATCTGCATGAAGAAACACCCGGGAATTATGATTTTACGGGTAATAAAGACCTTGCCGCTTTTTGTAAACTGGCGCAGAAGCATGGAATGTATGTAATCGTTCGTCCCGGACCGTATGTGTGTGCCGAATGGGAAATGGGCGGTCTTCCCTGGTGGTTGTTGAAGAACGATAGTATTAAGTTGCGCACCCTTGACCCGTACTACATGGAACGTGTCGGTATGTTTATGCACGAAGTGGGCAAGCAGTTGGAGGATTTGCAAATCACTCGGGGCGGAAACATTATCATGGTGCAGGTGGAAAATGAATACGGTTCTTATGCAACAGACAAACCTTATGTATCTGCTATCCGCGATACAGTCCGTGCGGCAGGATTTACCGAAGTACCTCTTTTCCAGTGTGACTGGAGTTCCAATTTCCTCAATAATGGTCTTGACGACCTGATTTGGACAGTCAACTTCGGAACCGGAGCCAATATTGACAAACAATTTGCTAAGTTGCGTGAAGTTCGTCCCGAAGCTCCGCTAATGTGCAGTGAGTTTTGGAGTGGATGGTTTGATCATTGGGGACGCAAACACGAGACTCGTCCCGGAGAAGTGATGGTGGAAGGTTTGAAAGAAATGCTCGACAAGGGTATCTCGTTCAGTCTGTATATGACTCATGGCGGTACTACTTTCGGCTGGTGGGGCGGTGCCAATAATCCGGCATACTCAGCCATGTGTAGCAGTTATGATTATGATGCTCCCATCAGTGAGGCCGGTTGGACTACCGACAAATACTTTGCTCTTCGCGATATGTTGAAGAACTATTTGCAAGAGGATGAAAAACTGCCCGAAGTGCCCCAAGCACTTCCTGTTATGGAGGTACCTGTCATCAAGTTTACACAGATTGCTCCGTTAATCAATAATCTCCCGACACCGAAACAGACCGAAGATATCAAGCCGATGGAGAAATTCGATCAGGGCTGGGGAACCATCCTTTATCGCACTAACCTGCCGGAGGAAGTAAAAGCGGGTACAGTATTGAGAATTACGGAACAGCATGACTGGACACAAGTCTTTGCCGATGGTAAACTGCTGGCACGCCTCGACCGCCGTGTCGGTGAACAGGAAGTCGTTCTGCCCGACCTGAAAGCTGGTACACAGCTTGACCTGCTGGTAGAAGCGATGGGACGTGTGAACTTCGACAAGTCTATTCATGACCGCAAAGGTATTACCGAAAAGGTGGAACTCGTCAAAGGCAAGGATACGGAGGTGCTGAAGAACTGGACAGTCTATAACTTCCCGGTGAACTATGATTTTGTGGCAGCCAAGAATTATCAGGATATGAACTCTTCTGCTTTCTGCGGTATCGAGAAAAACGACGAGTCTGTACCTGCCTATTACCGTGCCACTTTTACTTTGGATAAAGTGGCAGATACTTTCTTCAATATGGAATCGTGGGGAAAAGGTATGGTATGGGTGAACGGTCATGCGATGGGACGTTTTTGGGAAATCGGTCCTCAACAGACACTCTATATGCCGGGATGCTGGCTCAAGAAGGGAGTGAATGAGATTATTGTCCTTGACCTGAAAGGTCCGCGTGAAACAACTGTCAGCGGTCTGGATAAACCGATTTTGGATATGCTTCGGGTAGATGTTCCCGAGACTCATCGGAAAGAGGGACAAAACCTGAAGCTGATGAATGAGACACCTGCAGCTGCCGGCAGTTTTAATAAAGGCAACGGTTGGCAGGAAGTAAAAGTACCTGCTGTCAAAGGACGTTATTTCTGTTTGGAAGGTTTGTCTTCTTTCGATGGGACAAATGTGGCGGCAGTGGCTGAGTTTGATGTCTTGGATGAAAAAGGACAGAAGATTCCGCGCGAAAATTGGAAGATTGTGTATGCCGACAGCGAGGAAACCCGCAGCGGTAACCGTACAGCCGATAAGATTTATGATTTGCAGGAAAGCACTTTCTGGCAGACGGTAGATAATGTGGCCTATCCCCATCAGGTGGTTATTGATTTGGGAAAGGAATACAATGTCACCGGTTTCCGTATCCTGCCACGTGCAGAACAGGGAGCGCCGGGCATGATTAAAGACTATAAGGTATATGTGAAAACAGGAAACTTCAGTTATTAAATTAGCTCCTGTATTTGGAATGCGTGCCAAAAGTACAAGCCACTAAGAATGTATAATCAGAAATATGAAAATCCTACATACCGCAGACTGGCATTTGGGTCAGACTTTTTATGAATACAGCCGCCATGATGAGCATGTCCGTTTCCTTGACTGGTTGTGCAGGCTAATCAAAGAACGTAAGATTGACGTTCTTCTCGTTGCCGGAGATGTATTTGATGGGCCGAATCCTTCGGCCGAATCTCAACGGCTGTATTACTCCTTTCTCCGCCGGGTGACAACCGAGTGTCCTATGCTGCAAATCATTATTACGGCCGGTAATCATGATTCGGCAGCACGGTTGGAAGCGCCGAACCCATTGCTGGAGGAGATGAACATCACTGTGAGGGGAGTGGTGAAGCGGGATGCGGACGGTGACATAGACTTGGCACACCTCATTGTACCGATTTACAAACCCGGTGCCGGACGTTCGCAAGAGGATATGAATATAAACGATATAGCTGCATTCTGCCTTGCCGTTCCTTTTCTGCGGCAAGGAGATTATCCGCCTGCCGAAAATTATGCGCAAGGCGTTCAGAGCCTCTACCGACAACTGTTTGCCGAATTGAAAGATGAAGGAAAACCTGTTATTGCCATGGGGCATCTGCAGGCGACAGGCTCGGAGATATCCGGTGAAGACCGTTCCGAACGTACCGTTATCGGGGGTGTGGAAGGCATCTCGCCGGAGGCTTTTGATACGCAGATTATTTATACGGCGTTGGGACACCTTCACCGTCCGCAGCGAGTTTCCGGAAGAGAGAATGTACGTTATTCGGGAGCTCCCATTCCCATGTCGTTCTCTGAAAAAGGCAACAGAAGCGGTGTGGTGATGGTGGACTATGAAGAAGATAAAACGAAGATTCTTCAGATTGACGTGCCGCCCTATGCCCGCCTGCTGAGTATTCCTGACCGGCCTGCGGTGTTGGAGGAAGTTTTGGAAGCCATTCATGGACTGCCCGATGGAGAGATAAGTGCGCGTTCGCCCTATCTGGAAGTGAAAATACAGATGACAGAACCCGATACTTCTTATAAATATAAAATAGAATCGGCTCTGCAAGGCAAATCGGTGAGGTTGGCGCGTGTGGTGGCGGTGATGCCTGTCCAAAAGGAGAGTGGCCTCCGGGCTGTGAGCTATGAAGAGTTACGGGGGATTCGTCCGTTGGATGTGGCGCTCGATTATTATAAAAGGAGATACGAAGGACAGAAGATGCCTGCTGCTATGAAAGAGTTATTGCAGGAAGTCATCAGCGAGGCCGGTAAAGAGTAATTAAGACAACCGTTCATTATGAAGATATTAACTATTCGTGGAAAGAATCTTGCTTCTTTGGCAGGAGAATTTGAGGTGGATTTTACAGTCGAACCATTGAAAAATGCCGGCATCTTTGCCATTACCGGTAGCACCGGTTCCGGTAAGTCTACTTTGCTGGATGCTTTGTGTCTTGCACTGTTCGATTCCACTCCGCGTATGACCAAAGCAAGAGAAGCGAAAGTGGAGCTGGCCGATGTTCGTAATAAGACGATTGCTCAAAGTGACAGCCGTTCCGTCTTGCGTCGCGGAACAGCCGAAGGTTATGCCGAAGTGGACTTCATCGCTTTGACAGGAGAAACCTACCGCTCCACCTGGACAGTCTGTCGTGCCGGAGGTAAGCCTTCGGGTGTGTTGCGCAGTGTCGGTTTGCGCCTGATGAATCTTTCCAAGAACACTGAAGAGCAGGGCACGAGGAAGGAACTACTTGCTAAAGTATCCCAACTCATCGGCCTGTCTTTCGAGCAATTCAATCGGTCGGTCTTATTGGCGCAGGGCGATTTTGCCGTTTTTCTGAAAGCTAAACAGGCAGAGAAGGCTGAAATATTGGAAAAGTTGACAGGAACGGAGATTTACTCTCGTGTTTCTTCTTCCATCTATGCCAAGACCAAGAATGCGGATATGGAATTCAGACTTTTACAGGAGCGTATGAAAGGAGTTGAACTTCTGGCTGATGATGTATTGGCTGCATTGGACGAGGAAAAACTTCTGCTCTCCGGCTCTCTTGCCGCTTCGAAGAGGGAAGAGGATACATTTTCTGCCTGTCTGAAGTGGATGGAGGAGAAGCGTTCGCTTATTCGTAACAAAGAGAAAGCGGAGAATGAATGGAAAGGTATTCAGACTGAAATGGAAGTGTCGGCTGCACGTTATGCTTTATTGGCACGTGTGGAACAGGCGCAGGAAATCCGTGATGTGTTTATGCAGTCAGTCGCTACCTCGGTACAACTGGCGGCGAACAGGAAAACGCTGGAAGAACGTCGGGAACAAGTGCGGCAAACCACTGTGCTCTTTTCTAAAACGCAACAGGAATTGGATACGGCAAAGAAGGCGCAAACAGCTTGGCAGGAATATCTTGTCGGACTGACTCCCCAATTGAACAAAGCTAAGGAACTGGATGTACAGATAACCGAGAAGCAAAAGCAATGGTTGGACGCACAGGCGGAAGAAAAGAAGGAACTCGGCCGGAAAGAGAAACTGGAAAGAGAACTGGCCGGACTGCACCAACAAATAAAGAAGCTTCAGGTGACTTGGAAGGAGATAGAGGATTGGTTTGGGCATTATATGGTTTATGCAGATTTGATACCGGCTGTTCCATTGGTGCTTAATCTTCTTACAGACCGGGAGACGGCTGAGACTCAGTTGTCATCGAATCAAAAAACACTGAAGGAGATTGCCGGCTTACAGGAAATAGAGCAGAAAAGGCTGAAAGTCATGCAAGAGGAGGCCGAACGCCTGAACCGGCTGCTGCCTGCCGAGGTAGTGTTGTTGCGCTCGCAGCTGCAGGAAGGAGAACCCTGTCCGGTGTGTGGCAGCGTGCATCATCCGGCTGCTACTCTCACCGAAGTGCAATCCTTGCAGGAGGCGGAGCTGAATCGGGCAAAAGAGAAGGTGGCACAGGAGGTGGAACGTCTTGCCGCTTCTCTCGCCGACAGGACAATGGAAATCAATACGCTTGATACCATTGTCAAGAATTACGCCCACCGCTCTGAAGAATGTCTGTCTAAGGTGAAAGAGTATGTTTCTATTCTTCCGGGTTGGAAGGATTTACTGGATAAAGGACAGTTGAAGGGCGTGTTACGGAACTTTGACAAGCAATGGAAAGAGCGTTTGCAACAACAGGCTGACACGAAGGAGGCATTGTCACGGCAACAGGCCGAACTGGATGCCAAGCAGCATGAACAGGAGACGTATGCTGTGCAGATAAAGGATAAACAGTCAAAGACTATTGCTTTGGAGACCGACTTGACGGCTCTTCGTTCGCAGCGTGCACTGCTGTTGGAAGGACGTCCCACTCACGAGGTGGAGAATCAGAACAGGATGAGGCAGGAAGAGTTACAGCGGCACTGGGATATAGCCATGAAGCAATATCAGGATTTATCAGGTGCATTGGAATCTTATAAAGGGCAGTCTGTCCAACTGGAAAAAGAGGTGGAACGTCTGGAGGTGTTGTCGCAAGAAGAGAACCGTCGCATTGCCGAATGGCTGTCCGGCCGGGAGGAGATTACGACTCGTGCCGAGTTGGAAGAACTGTTATCGAAAGATGTCGCTTGGGTTAACCGGGAGAAGAAAGAACTGGGTGCCTTGAAAGAGCGGCTCACTACTGCGCAGGCTGTGTTGGCGGAGCGTTGCCAATTGTTGGCCAAACATGAAGAGGATTCGCATAAGCCATCGGAAGGGGAAACAGAAGAGTCCTTGTCGCTCAAACTGTCGGCTTGTAAGTCAGTCCAAGAGCAGCAAGCTACCCGCCTGACTCAAATTGGCCTGATGCTGGAGGGGCAGGAAAAGAACAGGCAGGCATTGGCAGGCATTCGGAAGGAGTTGGACGAAAAGCAGTCGGATTATGAGAACTGGTCAAAACTGAATGAGCTCTTCGGGTCGCAGAGTGGGGTGAAGTTTAAAGAAATAGCTCAGGGATATACATTAGACGTGCTTTTGCTTTATGCCAATAAGCATTTGCAGAATCTTGCCCCGCGTTATGAGTTACAACGTATCTCGGACACGCTTGCCTTGCAAATTGTCGACCTCGACATGATGGGAGAGGTGCGCACTGTTCATTCCCTTTCGGGCGGTGAGTCTTTTTTGGTGTCGCTGGCATTGGCGCTCGGCCTGTCTTCGTTCTCTTCCAACCGGATGAATGTGGAGTCATTGTTTATAGATGAAGGCTTCGGTTCACTTGACCCTGAGACATTCCGTATAGCCATGGACGCGCTTGAACGACTGCAGATGCAGGGGCGTAAGATTGGCGTGATTTCACACGTGGCGGAAATGACGGAACGGATATCCGCACAGATACAGATAGTGAAAACCGGCAATGGACGGAGCAGGGTGCAAGTAGCCGGATGACCGGCTACTTACGTGACTTGTCCATTATACGGATAGGAGGCGCCAATGGCTTGAAATTCTTTGGCCTGATTAAACTCCGTGCAAATGGCGGTGGTGTTTTCTGCACATCTTTATCAAAGAACTTTTGATAAGTCAGTTGTCCCTCTCCGGTGGCCTGAAGTATCCTTTCTACTATCAGATACCGGCTTTGTGTGTTGAAGTACGGTCTGTTATCATCCATGCAACTGATGTCTTCCGAGCGTGTGATGCCTTGGGGATAGTAATATCCTCCTTCGAAAATGCCGACTTGTGGATACTCCGGCTTGCCGATAAACCTGCTCCAAGGCACTTCCTCTTTCGTGTCATAAGGCGAGACATTTAAAAAGTAATTATACTCCTGCCAAGCCAGCAAATCGCCCTTCTCTTCATCCGGAATGGTAGTATCATAAGCTATGTATTCATCAGCAAGTCTTCCAAAGCCGTGGCCACCGAATTCATGGCGGACTATGTTGGGAAATTCTATTGTATAATAAGAATCTTCCGGATGGGAGACCGGTATCATTGCAATACTTTTCCCATTGCTTATCGTATAGCAAGTGCCTGCATAAGTGTTTTCATTGATAATCACACAGACTGATGTGTTTGTTAAGTCTGTCTCTGTAATGTCAGGAGGAAGAAGGGCATAAGAGAGCACCTTGTCATAATCGCATTTTACACCAGTCCCACCGGTGAGTGTACTAGAGAATACAGTGTTTCGCCGGATATTATCAACTTCACTGCTCATTCCGGTTTCTTCTGAAAAAGCTGCTATCTTATAGACTGAAAAATATTCTCTGTATGTTTTATAAGGCTCAACAGCGAATAAAGCTTCAATGGCTTCGTCAGCGTTTTGATCGAATAGTCCTCCATGATTAAAATGGCACGGAAGATAACCGTCTCCGGTGATTATCAGTTTTATCGGATGGGCTTTTTTGCTGGTCTGATATACGGTATAACCTCCGTTTCCATAGTTCTTGGTCTCAACGGTAATCGGAATGGATACTTGTTGTCCCGAATACTTAATGGATAGTGTGAAAGATGAATTGTTACGTTTGTTATTGTCGTTCACTATAACTTGAATGCTTCCGTTTCCTTTTCCCGACAGAGGTGAAATGCTTATCCATTCAGCCCAGCTCTTCTCTGTGATTTCCCAGCTTGCATCTGAAGTGATGGTCAGTTCGTGGCTGGTATCATCAGGTTTGAACAGCAGTGATTGGGGCGCGACTGTAAGTGTCAGAGGAGATTCTTCCTTACTGCATGACAAAACTGTCAATCCAATAATGAGGAGGAAGGTTAATCTTGAGATTTTGCTTATCATACTTGTATCTCTTGTTTTTATTGGTCATGTGACATTGTCTGTTGCCTATTTCAGTTCGGGTAGCTTCTCTTTTCCGTAGAATCCCGGCATCGGTTCATAAATAGGGTTATGCGGAATGGAAATGTTGAGCAGTTTTCCCTCCTTCGCCAGTCGGGTAATATAACGTCCGGCCGTGGCGCGGGTCAGCGTGAACAGCTGTTCGAACTCTCTGCGAGTCAGTACGCTGTGCGTCTGGAAATATTCCGTCAGCCCTTTGTCTATCTTCTCGTCCGTCACCGGGATGGAATGAGGCTTGTACTTTGAGCGTTCCGTCTTCACGTTCACCAACTGTTTCTTCAGTTCCTTGTCCGCACGGAATGTCACCGACTTGATTTTCACGTCGTAGGCTCGCGTAGATTGGGGATTTTGTGTCTCAGAACAGCTCAGGGATACATGGAAATAGCCTATCCCCTCCATGTGCACCCGCGCGCCGTCCTTCAGGTGATCGGCCAATTTCTCGCTGAGCGAGATGATGGTTGCCTTGATGTCTGCCACGGTGAGTGTAGAGCCATGGTGTATCTCCCGTGCCAGATAGTCGGTGCTGATTAGTTCTCTGTTCACCACACGGGCATGATACTGCTTCTTGTGCGTACCTATCGTGTTGGGTGACTCGTAAAATTCAAACTTGATGGCCATTCGTGCTTTTTGTTTTACCCGGTTATATCATTTGTTATTATGCGGAAGAGTTTCTGTTCTCTTCCTTTCAGGAAGAACGTCTCACTACGGTGAGGAAGATGCATTACTCAGGTAATCATTTTGTATTACCACAGTGATGAAGTTTTATTATTTAAGTGAAACGATTCTCTCGACCGTACAAATATACATAATCTTTCTAATACAAGTGACTGTTTTACCGGATTTTTTAATTAATCGCTTTTTGTTCCAACCTGTCCTGAAGATAGAATTGGGTAGGGAGGTATGGAATAATGTATTGGATACCTTGATTGCCCTATATCTGTTGTGGGGCGTTTATCGTGAACGCAAGAGACATGAAAATGTAAATTCACAGGGTGGATAAGGGATTGTGACCAATCGGAAGAAAAGAATGCGGTGTGTCCGAAATGCGGAATCTGAAATATCACCTTACGATACTGGCGGATTGGTGCGAGTCCTTTAGTTATATGCTCAGAGAGGAACTTCCCTTCCTTATATAATCGAATGATAATCTTTTGATAGAATGTCCGAACATCCTTCTGCAATGCTGTGAATCATATCCATCCCTTTTTCCCGGGAAATACGTATGCTTTCTCCAACGGTAATCATATCTTCCACAGTTGGTCTGCCATTATTATTGGCGGAAGTGGCATGTTCGCCGTTATATCCATTACTGCACAAGGTCAAGTCGTAAGCCGGGGCTAACGACCAGATACCTTCCCGGCAAATAAAGCTGAAGTTCTTGGCATGGTCATCTTTATTGTCGGTCAGTACATTGAATACCATACGCCGGAACATCTCGTCCACTTGTTTGGCGTTCTGCGTAAGATAACCGGTGAGGTGAAGTAGTGTTTTGTAATCCAGTTTAGGCTGCGCGATGGACTCGTTCAATAGAGCACCTGCGGTAGCGACATGAAGCCGCTTCCCGTCCTCTATATCAAAACGCTTGGTGGCAAAATACTTTCCGTTTATCAATTTGAAGTCAGGTACATCGATGCCACATCTGCGTGCTGTTTCATTATAGCGATATTCCATCACTCCCATGTCTCCAGGGTCGTAAGTGTGGCGGAATTTAACCAACCATGCACCTTCTGTGTCGTGATACAGGCATTTGGGACGGCAACCACCTGAATTGCCGCTGTTGAAATATAGAATATCTTCATCCTTGTCCGATTTCTCAGAGAGTATATCCAGAGCCATTTGCTGGAGTTCATCCCATTCGGGAAGTGCTTTTTCTTCGCCGAGATATGTTTCCGGAATATAACATAGTGCTCCCATTCCCGAGGTCCCGACAATGCTCAATCGTTGTAATGGCGTTAACAGGCTGTCGTTTATGCCTTGCTTTTTTAGCATACGATTGAGTAAATAACGTCCATAACCATCGGGCAGGCTGTCTTCAAAAATACCGAAGTTCCCCCAAAACGGTTTGGGCTTGGCGATAAACAGATTCGGTTTTAATGGTAAATCGAGCGGTGAGATGGAAAAGCCGTTTGCCAGCCAGTTTTTATCATATTGAAAAGCGCACAGACGATTGTCAGGGGTCATGCTGAGAGTCCCGACAATCCGGTCATGATAGGTTACTGCTAATTTATTTACTGATTTCATTGCGTCCCTTTTTTCTGTTTTTGTTCTTGTTGATTGTTTCCAGTTCTTCCATCGTGTTATAAATGGGTTCGGAAAGTAGCTCTTTAATGGACTTGGAGTAGCCTAATGCTTTTGCCAATGCCACGTAAGAAGATAAAGAGATGGTATGCTTTTGTTCAAATTTGGCGATGGTAGGGGTGGGAACTCCACTAAGTTCGGTGAGGGCCTCGCGGGAAAGTCCTTTCTCCAATCTCCGTTTCTGCAAGTTATCAGCAAGGATTGCTAATAATTCGTCCGGCGTATCCATGTCGAAATTATAAAGTAATGGCATACTATTGTATCTGAAAAAGTAAATAAGCTATGATATCGAATATTATTGTATCTGATACAAAGGTAGCAATTAGCGGAGAACATTTCGAGAATTTTAGAATATTTTGCAGAATAAGTTCCGCATAGCAGGCATTGCTTTTACTTTGTACGTCCCGAAAGTTCCAATGCCAGTTGCTTGTTAGTCATAAACTCCATTTAATGAAACACCGGTGCGGAAGCTATCCTCTTCCGTCGGCTCCCCACATCATTTTGTTGCGTAAGGTATTAAAGAAGATATGATTCTGCCGTTTCACCACCTTTATTTGATAGTCGGCCTTTCGGATAGTCAGCCGGCTTCCTTCCCGGCAAGTCTCGCTGCGTCCGTCGATGGCAATCAGGAAGTTGTGGCTGCGGCTTTCCACATCCAGCGTTATTTCCCAGTCGTCGTTTATTACGATGGGGCGTACGTTCAGACTGTGGGGCGCAACCGGAGTAATGGCGATTGTATTGCTATGCGGGACAATGACCGGCCCGCCGATGCTTAGTGAATATGCTGTCGAACCGGTAGGGGTGGCAATGACAAGACCATCCGCCTGATAAGTGGTAAGATAGGCACCGTTGATAGCCGTATGAATGGAAATCATGGATGAGCTGTCGCGTTTCAATACAGCTATTTCATTCAGTCCGAAAGGATAGCCTTTCAATTCCTGTTCTTTACAATAGACTTGTAAGACACTACGGTCTTCTATTCTGTAATTGTTGCTGTAAATATCGTCAAAAGTGTCTTCCATTTCTTCCGGTGAGACATCTGCTAAAAAGCCCAGCCGTCCGGTATTGATACCTAATATGGGAATGTTGCGCGCTCCCACCCGGCTGGCCGCT
Organism: uncultured Phocaeicola sp.; assembly: GCF_948499155.1. Classification (NCBI taxonomy): domain Bacteria; kingdom Pseudomonadati; phylum Bacteroidota; class Bacteroidia; order Bacteroidales; family Bacteroidaceae; genus Phocaeicola; species uncultured Phocaeicola sp. The sequence continues at coordinate 180,214 of NZ_CAOOSE010000005.1, forward strand.
TTCAGAAAAGTACCGTCGCCACCGATACTTAGCACCATGTCGGCTTCAAAATCGTTTTCGTCGAAGATACCGGCTTGACGGATATGCAATTTCAAGTCATTCGTCAGAAATTGATAGAACTCCCGACAAATATAGACTTCGGCGTGGTGTCTGTTCAGAATAGAAAGCAAACGCTCTACATGCGTGGATTTCTTAGCCTGATAGGTGTTTCCAAAAATGGCGAATTTCATGGGACGCATATTCATTAGTTAATTTTATAAATCTTTTGTTTGTCAAAATGGACTAGGTTTAGATAAAACCTGCTAACTTTGCACATCAGAACTGCAAAGATAATAATATATTGCTAAGATGACAAAGTTAAGTGTAAATATAAACAAGGTAGCTACCTTGCGTAATGCCCGTGGGGGAAATAACCCTGACGTGGTAAAAGTTGCTTTAGATTGTGAGGCGTTTGGTGCTGAAGGTATTACCGTTCATCCTCGTCCCGATGAACGCCATATCCGTCGTAGCGATGTGTATGCACTGCGTCCTTTACTTACCACCGAGTTTAATATAGAAGGCTATCCCAGTCCCGAGTTTATTGATTTGGTGCTGAAGGTAAAGCCGCATCAGGTAACTCTTGTTCCGGATGCCCCCGACCAGATTACTTCCAATGCGGGATGGGACACCAAAACGAATCTTTCTTTTTTGGCGGAACTGATGGATACCTTTGGCCACGCAGGAATCCGTACTTCTATTTTTGTGAATACGAATCGTGAAATGATAGAATATGCAGCTAAGGCCGGGGCCGACCGTGTAGAGCTTTATACCGAACCTTATGCCACTCTTTATCCTCAGAATCCCGAAGCGGCTGTCGCTCCTTTTGTGGAGGCTGCCAAAGTAACCCGCAGTTTGGGCATGGGCTTGAATGCCGGACATGACTTGAGCTTGGTAAACTTGAAGTATATGCATGACAATATTCCTTGGTTGGACGAAGTTTCCATCGGTCATGCTTTGATAAGTGATGCTCTTTATCTGGGGCTAAAACAAACAATTGAAGAATACAAAAATTGTCTCCGTTAATGATGAACTTGACTTTACTGGCTGCACAAACAGCCATTGGGGATACCCTGGCAGGGGGTAATCCTGTTTTGACACCCGTTTCGGGAGAGGCGCAGATGAACCTTTGGGACATGGCGCTGAAAGGCGGATGGATTATGGCTGTTTTGGCTGTGCTGTCTGTGGTGTGTTTCTACATTTTCTTTGAACGTCTGGCAGTTATCCGTAAAGCCGGCAAAGATGACCCTATGTTTATGGAGCGTATCCGTGACTATATCCGCACCGGCGAAATAAAGTCGGCCATTAACTATTGCCGCATTACCAATACGCCTTCGGCGCGTATGATTGAAAAGGGAATTACCCGTATGGGGCGTCCTGTAGCCGACGTGCAGGCTGCTATTGAGAATACAGGTAATATTGAAGTTGCCAAACTGGAAAACGGATTGCCTATTGTTGCAACCATTTCCGGTGGCGCACCTATGATTGGTTTCTTGGGGACTGTTACCGGTATGGTGCAGGCTTTCTGGGAAATGGCAAATGCAGGAAATAATATCGATATCACGTTGCTTTCGGGAGGTATTTATGAGGCTATGATTACTACAGTGGGTGGTTTGATAGTGGGTATTGCAGCTATGTTTGCCTATAACTATCTGGTGACCCGTGTAGATAAGGTGGTGAGCCAGATGGAAGCACGCACTATGGCATTTATGGATTTGCTGAACGAACCTGTTCAAAAGTAAAAGCGTATGGCACTGAAAAGAAGACATAAAATATCACCCAACTTTAGTATGGCGTCTATGACGGACATCATATTTCTGTTGCTGATATTTTTTATGATTACCTCCACCATGGTGTCGCCTAATGCCATCAAGGTGTTGCTTCCGCAAGGTAAGCAGCAAACCTCGGCAAAGCCGCTCACGCGGGTAATCATTGATAAGAACCTGAATTTCTATACTGCTTTCGGCAATCAGGATGAAATGCCGATTGAACTGGAGGAATTGCCGGCTTTTTTGCAAGAGTGCGCTCAGAAAGAGCCCGATATGTATGTGGCGCTCTATGCTGACGAGGCAGTACCTTATCGTGAAATAGTGAGGGTACTGAATATTGCTAATGAAAATCACTTCAAAATGGTGCTGGCTACACGCCCGCCTGAGAAGAAACGATAAGCTGATTCTTGACTGTTGTTACACTGAACGAAGTGAAGAATCTGAAACCATTAGATTATAAGCATGAAGAAAAATAAGATAACAGGACTGGTCGGTACGGCTGTACTGCATATCCTTCTCCTTATCCTGCTGCTGGTGATTGCTATTCGCCGCCCTCAGGTGCAGGAAGAGGGGGGTGTCCCTGTTATGCTGGGAAATACGGAACTCTCTCAAGGGAATGCCGACCCTTATACGCTGACGGATGTCGATATAATGAATGAACCCGAAGCACCGGCCCCCGATGTGCCGGAGCCGGAGGTGGTTCCTCCTGTCGAAATAAAAGAGGAAATTATTACTCAAACGGAAGAGGAAACAGTGGCGGTCCCCAAAAAGGAACCTAAAAAAGAGACTCCTAAAAAAGAAAAGCCCAAGAAGGAAACTCCTAAAAAGGATGTACCCAAGAAAGATACGGTAAAGCCAAAGGAAAAGACTGAAGCCGAGAAGCGTGCTGAAGCCGAAAAAGCTGCTGCGGAAAAGAAAGCGGCAGCCGAAAAAGCAGCGGCGGAAGCAGCGGCAAAGAAGATAGCCGGTGCATTTGGCAAAGGTACTCAGATGGGGAACAAAGGGACCGGCACGACAGGAAGTGGACTTGAAGGCAGCCCGACAGGTAATGCTGCTGAAGGAAAATCGACAGGTACAGGCGGTTACGGAACATTTGACCTTAATGGACGTTCTTTGGGTAGCGGCGGTTTGCCGATGCCTGTTTATAATGTTCAGGATGAGGGCCGTGTGGTGGTGACCATCACCGTGAACCCGGCAGGACAGGTGATAAGTACAAGTATCAACAAACGTACCAATACGGTAAATGCTGCGTTGCGGAAAGCTGCGGAAGAGGCGGCGCGTAAAGCTCGCTTTAACCAGGTGGACGGAGTAAATAACCAGACAGGTACTATTACATATTACTTTAAACTGAAGTAGCTTATGAAAACAATTTATGTATTTTTGGCAGAAGGCTTCGAGGAAGTGGAAGCGCTGACCCCGGTGGATGTGTTGAGACGTGCAGGTTTGCCTGTGAAGACGGTCTCTGTAACCGGTGTGCTGACCGTAAATGGTGCACACGGAGTTCCGGTTATAGCCGATATGGTGTTTGAAGAAGTGAAAGAAGCGGATGTGGAAATGATTGTATTGCCCGGCGGTCTGCCCGGAGCGACAAATCTGGATGCACACCAAGGATTGAGTGATTTGATTATGGCCTTTGCAGAAGCCGGTAAACCGTTGTCTGCCATTTGTGCCGCTCCGTTGGTATATGGAAAGCGTGGTTTGTTGAAAGGAAAGAAGGCAACTTGCTATCCGGGTTTTGATAAATATCTGGACGGTGCTGACTATACAGCCGCTCTGGTACAGAATGACGGCAACTTTATTACAGGAAAGGGCCCCGGCGCTGCAATGGACTTTTCATTTGCAATCGCAGAAAAGTATGTCGGTGCAGCTAAGGTGAAGGAACTGAAACAGGCTATGATGATTGCTGAATAACAATAGATGACTGTTTTATGAATATCAAAGGAAGATGTGTCGAAAGTGGATTATCAGGCTTTTAGGCGCATCTTCGGTTATTATAATATAAAACCAACATGAAGAAACACATCATCATAGTGGCCGGCGGCAAAGGCTTGCGCATGGGAGGGGATATTCCTAAACAGTTTCTTCCAATAGGGGGGAAACCTGTGTTGATGCGTACTATTGAGACTTTTTATACTTACGATTCCTCTATACATATTATATTGGTTCTTCCCTTGGCACAACAGGCCTACTGGAAGGAACTTTGTGCAACATATCATTTTGTGTTGCCTCATGATATTGCCGATGGAGGAGAAACCCGCTTTCATTCCGTAAAGAATGGTTTGTCACTCGTAGAAGGGGAAGGCTTGGTAGGCGTTCACGATGGTGTCCGTCCTTTTGTGTCCCAACAGGTGATTGCCGGGTGCTATAATACAGCGCAAAAGAAAAAAGCTGTTATTCCTGTAATTGATGTGGTGGAGACTGTGCGGCATCTTACGGAAAAGGGGAGCGAGACCGTCCCACGCAATCAATATAAATTGGTTCAGACTCCACAGGTATTTGATGTACAATTGTTGAAAGATGCTTATCGGCAAGAATATACCGATGCTTTTACCGATGATGCTTCTGTAGTGGAAGCAATGGGTAAAGAGGTATGGTTGGTAGAAGGAAATAGAGAAAATATAAAGTTAACAACCCCGTTTGATTTAAAGGTAGCAGAGATATTGCTCTGATATGTTTGATATTACCACTCGTGACATAAAGTATTTGCAGGGAGTAGGCCCTCAGCGTGCAACTATCCTGAACAAGGAACTGAATATCTTTTCCTTGCATGACTTGTTGTACTACTTCCCTTATAAATATGTAGACCGCAGTCGTCTTTACTATATCCATGAGATAGACGGAAATATGCCCTATATCCAACTGAAAGGTGAAATCCTCAGTTTTGAGACTTTTGGCGAAGGAAGACAGCGCAGACTTGTCGGCCATTTCTCGGATGGGACAGGGATTATTGACTTGGTTTGGTTTCAGGGAATCAAATATTTGCTGGAACATTATAAAACTCGAACAGAGTATATTATCTTCGGCAAGCCGACTGTATTCAACGGCCGTATCAACGTAGCCCATCCCGATATGGACTTATCGGGCGAACTTACCCTTTCCACGATGGGCTTGCAACCTTATTATAATACTACCGAAAGGATGAAACGCGGTTTCCTCAATTCGCATGGGTTGGAAAAGCTGATGAAAAACGCTCTTGCTTTATTGCAGGAACCCCTTGCGGAGACATTGAGCCCGCAAATCATAGAAGAGCATCACCTGATGTCTTTGGATGATGCGCTGCATAATATTCATTTCCCTCAAAATCCGGAACTGCTTCGTAAGGCTCAATACCGCCTTAAATTTGAAGAACTATTCTATGTGCAACTCAATATTTTGCGTTACAGCAAAGACCGAAAGCGTAAATATCGCGGTCTGTCTTTTGATAAGGTAGGGGAGATATTCAATACCTTCTATTCCCAAAACCTTCCTTTTGAATTGACCGGAGCACAGAAACGGGTAATAAAGGAGATAAGGAAAGATATGGGTAGTGGGCGGCAAATGAACCGCTTGTTGCAGGGTGATGTGGGAAGCGGGAAAACATTGGTTGCCTTGATGTCGATGTTGATAGCACTGGACAATGGTTTTCAGGCTTGTATGATGGCACCGACTGAAATTCTTGCAGCACAGCATTATGAGACAATTCAGAAATTCCTATTCGGCATGAATGTCCGGGTGGAATTGTTGATGGGCTCCGTTAAAGGAAAGAAGCGCGAAAAGATTTTAAAGGATTTGCTTACCGGAGATATTCAGATTTTGATTGGGACACATGCCGTACTCGAAGACACGGTGGGCTTTTCTTCTTTGGGGATGGTGGTGATTGATGAGCAACATCGTTTTGGAGTAGCTCAGCGTGCCAAACTGTGGATGAAAAATACTTGTCCCCCTCATGTGCTTGTCATGACAGCTACTCCTATCCCGCGAACATTGGCTATGACACTTTATGGTGACTTGGATGTATCGGTGATTGACGAGCTTCCTCCCGGACGTAAACCTATTCAAACTGTCCATCAGTTTGACAATCGTCGTGCCAGCCTTTACGCTTCTATCCGTAAGCAGATAGAAGAAGGGCGTCAGGTATACATTGTTTATCCTTTGATAAAGGAAAGTGAAAAGATGGATATTAAAAATTTGGAAGAGGGGTATGAACATATATGTGCAGAGTTTCCCGATTGCCGGGTGAGTAAAGTACATGGCAAAATGAAACCTGCCGAGAAAGATGCCGAGATGCAACGGTTTGTTTGTGGAGAGACGCAGATAATGGTGGCTACTACTGTGATTGAGGTCGGTGTAAACGTTCCTAATGCCTCGGTGATGGTCATAGAAAATGCAGAACGTTTCGGACTCTCTCAGTTGCATCAGCTTCGAGGGCGTGTTGGCCGTGGCGCCGACCAGTCTTATTGTATTTTAGTGACCACTTATAAGCTTACCGAGGAAACCCGAAAACGTTTGGAAATTATGGTGCAGACGAATGATGGTTTTGAGATAGCCGAAGCAGACTTGAAACTTCGTGGTCCCGGTGATTTGGAAGGAACTCAGCAAAGCGGTGTGGCTTTTGACTTGAAGATAGCAGATATAGCTCGCGACGGACAGTTGCTTCAGTATGTACGTGAAATAGCAAGCCGCGTGGTGGATGAAGACCCGGCATGCACCCGGCCCGAGAATGCCGTGTTGTGGCAGCAACTTCAGGCCTTGCGTAAAACTAATATAAATTGGGCGGCAATATCTTAGTTTACCCTGTACTACTGTTAAAATAGAGGATATATGTTGCATAACATAAAAGACCTTTATCTTCCCTGTTTATAATGGTTTTCGTTCGTTCTATAATACTTTTGCATATATTCTACATAAAAAAAGAGTTAAAGACAGACTCGTTGTTTCGAAGAAAAAGTCTATCTTTGGGAGAATTTTTGAATAGAAGTATCTCGATAACCTTAAAAAGAACCAATATTATGATGGAAAAAACGTTAGTCATTTTGAAGCCCTGTACTCTTCAAAGAGCACTGGTCGGTGAGATAACAAGCAGATTTGAACGCAAGGGATTACGTTTGGCCGGAATGAAAATGGTTCAATTGACAGATGAGGTGCTTAGTGAACATTATGCTCATTTAAGTTCAAAGCCGTTCTTTCAGCGCGTAAAGGACTCAATGATGGCTTGTCCCGTTATTGTTTGTTGCTTTGAAGGTGTAGATGCTATTCAAGTGGTGAGAACATTAACCGGTCCTACTAACGGTCGCTTGGCTGCACCCGGAACTATCCGTGGAGATTACAGTATGAGTTTCCAGGAAAACATTGTCCATGCATCCGATTCGCCTGAAGCTGCCGAAGTAGAACTAAAAAGATTTTTTTAACCAGAAGAGATATTCGAGTACGAGCAAGCCGTGTTTGGCTCTCTTTATGCTAATGACGAATATTAAAAGAAAAACAAAAGAAACGGATGATTTTGAAATGTATTAAAGTAGTCGCAGCGGCAGCTTTCGCCTTAGTCAGCCTGAATGTGTCAGGACAGGACTTGTTGGCACGCCAGGCGCCAATCGACAGAAAGTTGAAGGCAGTAGATTCTGTTGCATTGATTCGCCAGATTAAAGCGGAGAAAGCTGCTTATCCTGCATACACTCTTTATCCTAACTGGAGCAATGAACGTGTACACGCTTACGGTAATACCGTTACTATCCCTGATACTTTCCGTATTGATATGACCGGCTTCCACATGCCGACTGAACATACAAAGATTACTTCAAAATTTGGTCCCCGCCGTCGCCGTATGCACAATGGATTGGATATTAAAGTCTACATTGGCGATACGATTCGTGCCGCTTTCAGTGGAAAAGTGCGTATGGTGAAGTACGAACGTCGCGGTTATGGAAAATACGTGGTAATCCGTCATGAGAATGGTTTGGAAACTGTCTATGGGCACTTGTCCAAGCAGATTGTAAATGAAGACCAATATGTAGAAGCGGGCGAGCCCATCGGATTGGGTGGTAACACAGGTCGTTCTACAGGTTCTCATCTTCATTTCGAAACTCGCTTCTTGGGACAAGCCATTAATCCGGCTTATTTGTTTGATTTTGAAAAACAGGATATTGTTGCCGATTCTTATCTGTTCAGAAAAGGCAGTAACAGATATCAGCGTAATAATACCAGCAGTAAGAATGTCAGTCTGATGGCATCTTCGGATGGAACGATTCGTTATCATAAAGTACGCAGTGGCGATACGTTGAGCCGGATTGCACAAAAGACAGGTACATCTATCGATGCGCTGTGTAAATTGAACCACATTACCCGCAGAACGATACTTCGTCCGGGACAAGTGTTAAGATGTTCTTAAGTAATAGTTAATTAAGAAATATAAAATAGGGCGGGAAGGAGTATTCTTTTCCGCCTTTTTGTTTACGCTTAAGCAGAAAAATGTGTAACTTTGTCGCCTATTCATAGAGAATGATGAAAGATACTAAACAACAATTTGAACATGTGATAGCTATTTGCCGTGATTTGTTTGCGAAGAAACTGCATGATTACGGTGCTGCATGGCGTATCATGCGCCCTTCATCTGTTACCGACCAGATTTTTATAAAAGCCAACCGCATTCGAAGCATTGAGACCAAAGGGGTAACGATGGTGGACGAAGGTATCCGTTCGGAGTTTATGGCTATCGTTAATTATGGGATTATCGGTTTAATCCAGTTGGAATTGGGATATGCCGAGACGGATGACATGACAGAAGCGCGTGCTTTGGAATTATACGACCAGTATGCACGACAGGCATTGGAGTTAATGCTTGCCAAGAACCATGACTATGATGAGGCATGGCGTAGCATGCGCATAAGTTCTTATACCGATTTGATTTTGATGAAGATTTACCGCACCAAGCAAATCGAGGGGCATGATGGGGCTACCTTGGTATCCGAGGGAATTGATGCCAATTATATGGATATGATTAATTATTCGGTATTTGGATTGATAAAATTAGAATTTGGAGAGTAAGCGTTTACATAGCATTATTGGACTTTGGACAAATGCATGCCGTTTCTTTTTGGCCATTGTATTTATATTTTCCGGCTTTGTCAAGGCGGTAGACCCTTTAGGTACTCAATATAAAATTCAGGATTATCTGGAGGCTTTCGGTTGGGCTGCATTGGTTCCGGCATTTCTTCCGTTCTTGGCATCGGTATTGCAGGCAATGATTGAGTTCTGTCTGGGTGTATACCTGTTATTTGGCATTCGCAGACGGACAACAACTTTGTTTATGCTGATTATCATGGGAGTGATGACGCCGCTTACTCTGTGGTTGGCAATTGATAATCCGATATCGGATTGCGGCTGTTTCGGCGATGCGGTGGTGTTGACCAATTGGCAAACTTTTTGGAAGAATATTGTCTTGTTGTTGGCTGCGGTGTCGGTGTTCAAATGGCGAACCTGCATTACTCCATTGGTAACTAAACGTTTTGACTGGCTTGTTGCGCTTTATACGTTCCTTTATATATTGGGAATGACTTTATACTGTTATCGTGAATTGCCGGTTTTCGATTTCAGACCTTACCATATCGGTGCTGATATTCGTAAAGGAATGGAAATTCCGGAAGGCGCTCAGCCCACTGTCTATGAAACTCGTTTTATCTTGAAAAAGGATGGTGTGGAGAAAGAGTTTTCACTTGAAAACTATCCTGATAGCACATGGGCATTCGTCGACTCTAAAACAGTTGTTAAGGAGCAGGGTTATGAACCGCCTATTCATGATTTTTCCATGATTAGGCAAGAGGATGGCGAGGATATCACTGAAGAAGTGTTGGACGATAAGGGGTATACTTTTCTGTTGATAGCCCACCAGTTGAATCAAGCTGACGACAGCACTATCGATTTGATAAACGAGCTTTATGATTACAGTGTGGAAAATAATTATAAGTTCTACTGTCTCACTTCGTCTCCCGATAAAGACATTGAAGACTGGCAAGAACGTACCGGAGCGGAGTATCCTTTCTGCTTGATGGATAATATTACATTGAAGACCATGATTCGGTCTAATCCCGGATTGATGTTGTTGAAGAATGGTGTAGTAATCAATAAATGGAGTGTGAACAGTCTGCCTGACGAATATATGCTGACCGACCGTTTGGAAAAGCTTCCGTTGGCACAGATGAATGCTAAGACATTCAGCCACAAGGTGGTTCTGGTATTTGCATGGTTTATATTTCCGTTGCTGTTCTTCAGTATGGTAGATGCCGTTTGGGAACAATATCACAAGAAAAAGAGAATAAAATTGAAAGAGAATCAAACAAAATAATTTCATTAACCCTTTAACAAAAAAACAAAATGAGAAAGAACATTGTTGCAGGAAACTGGAAAATGAACAAGAACCTTCAGGAAGGTATTGCTCTTGCAAAAGAATTGAACGAAGCATTGGCTGCTGACAAACCTAATTGTGACGTAGTAATCTGTACTCCGTTTATTCACTTGGCTTCGGTTACTCCTATTGTTGATAAAGCTGTTATCGGTGTCGGTGCAGAAAACTGTGCAGACAAAGTATCAGGTGCATATACAGGTGAAGTTTCTGCAGAGATGGTAGCTTCTACCGGTGCAGAATACGTAATCTTGGGTCACTCTGAACGTCGTGCTTACTATGGCGAAACTGTAGCTATTCTGGAAGAAAAGGTAAAACTGGCTTTGGCTAACAACCTGAAACCTATCTTCTGTATCGGTGAAGTTTTGGAAGAACGCGAAGCTAACAAACAGAATGAAGTAGTTGCTGCTCAGTTGGCATCAGTATTCTCTTTGTCTGCTGAAGACTTTGGCAAGATTATCTTGGCATACGAACCGGTTTGGGCTATTGGTACAGGTAAGACTGCTACAGCTGAGCAGGCTCAGGAAATCCATGCATTTATTCGTTCTTTAATTGCTGACAAGTATGGCAAAGAAGTTGCAGACAATACTTCTATCCTTTATGGTGGTAGCTGCAAGCCTTCTAACGCAAAAGAATTGTTTGCTAATCCTGATGTGGATGGCGGTTTGATTGGTGGCGCTGCTTTGAAGGTCGCTGACTTCAAGGGCATTATCGATGCATTCAAATAATTGGTTAATTAAAGGCTGCCCGGTGTAGCCTTTCCCGGGTGTGTCAAAATGAAAACAATTTGTCATTTTGCTGTAGGGATAGATTGAATCCGCTCCTGCAATAACAATGTGGCGGTGACTTTGGAATTTTGACACACCTCCAATATTCTAAATTCATTAAACGACATGAGATACATTTTTATCATATTCTTCTTAGCCTTTGGTCTTTCTGCTTTTGCACAGCAGAATATTGTAGAAAGTCTCCAGCATAGTCACGCCGGAGAGGGTACAGTGACCATTCATCAAGATTCTAAGATAACAGGTCTGATAGGTACAATCCATACCAAGAGTGCTGTCGGAAGTGAGCAAAAGACATTGAAGGCCAGAGGATATCGGGTTCAGGTTTATGCCGGGAACAATTCTCGCGTGGCTCGCAACGAAGCCAACAATATGGCTAATAAGGTAAAAGAGGTATTTCCGGATATGCCCGTTTATGCTTATTTTCAGCCTCCTCGTTGGCTATGCCGTGTAGGTGATTTCCGCAGTATCGAAGAAGCTGACGCAGCCATGCGTCGTTTGAAGACTACCGGTGCTTTTAAAGAAGTATCTATTGTTCGTGAACAAATTAATATCCCCCTAGACTAACATGGAAGAACTATTGCACCCCGAATGGTCTGCAGAGAAGATTGCGCAGTTGAAAGGCCATTATGAGAGTATTTTATCGCTGTTGGGCGAAGATGTAGAAAGAGAAGGATTGCTGAAAACGCCCGAACGTGTGGCAAAAGCAATGCTGACGCTGACGCGCGGTTATGAACAAGACCCCCATGCTATTTTGTTGGGAGCTAAGTTTAAAGAAGAATATAGCCAGATGGTTATAGTGAAAGATATTGATTTCTTCTCTTTGTGTGAGCATCACATGTTGCCGTTCTATGGTAAAGCGCATGTGGCTTATATCCCTAACGGTTATATTACGGGTTTGAGCAAGATAGCCCGTGTGGTTGATGTCTTTTCACACCGTCTTCAGGTGCAAGAACGTATGACGTTGCAAATTAAAGAATGCATTCAGGAAACATTAAATCCATTAGGCGTAATGGTGGTAGTGGAAGCGAAGCACATGTGTATGCAAATGCGTGGGGTGGAAAAACAGAATGCCATCACTACTACTTCTGATTTTACCGGAGCATTCAATCAGGCTAAGACTCGGGAGGAGTTTATGAATCTTATTCGTCATCAACGCTGACCTATTATAACTCTACCAACTGTGGACAATGTGTCAAAACTTCCAAGTAATGTCATATTGTTGCTGTAGGGCAGATTAAATCTGCCCGAACGCATGCGGTAAATCATTTTCGTGTGGATTCAATTTGTCCCTCCGGCCAAATGATAGGCATTTCATGTTGGCACAATCTTCCTGTGATAAATGAAATCCTATGCTTTGAGTACCACCCGGTCGCCTGCACGTTTGGCCATCTCTTTCAATAGTTCGCTCAAGTCTTTGTAGTGAGCCATAATTTCCAAGCATTTGTTGGCGTCTTGAGCCACTTCGGGCCTGCCTAATGCTTGCAATGTATGTTTCATTTCTTCTTCCAGTATGGCCAGTTTAAAGTCGATGATTTGATGCGGAACCAGTTCATGTAAACGCTCTTCATCCGTTATTATCTTTTGAGATTTAGAATGATATTTACTTAGTTGGTAACGGTCATTTATCATCTCTGCAGCCAATCTGCTGATGGTAGGATCGGGATGTGCCAGGAAATAACGCTCTGCCGTAAAGTTCTGGTCATGCAGATGACTCTCTGCTTCTGCCAATATTTTTCTATGTAATGGGTTGTGAAACTGTAACTCATCCTGTTTCAAGTCCATTGAAATATATTCTATCACTGTAAGTGGCGTTTCTGCATTCTCTTCTGTCTCTACATAACACATAATCCTTTCTCCATAGCGGATTAGAGTTTTTATCAGTAGTTGTTCTTTGGCATAGAATACATACTTTTCCCTTCCTTCTTCGGGAATGTAGGACTGGTATTGTGCTTCTACTTCCTCGGGTGGGAAAGGAGGAGGGGGAACGTTGTCCTCTGCTCCCATGGGAGGCGGGACCATATCAGCGGAAGGAGAAAGCATAAGGTTGTTGTCGGTCGCATCTTTCTCTTTCTTGATTTGTTCCAAATAGTTATCATCACGTTGCAGTAGATGCTTCTTTATCTCATTCAGGATAATCTGTTCGTTTACATTCAGAATGGTAGCACATTCCTTTACACAGGCATAACGAATCACATCATTGGGAATCAGTCCGATGCTTCTTGCCATATCAGCTATCAGACCGGCTCGCTTGACAGGATCTTTTTGAGCATCCTTTAGTAATAAGTTGGTTTTAAAACGAATGAAATTTTCTTCGTGATCGGCAATGTATTGCTTAAACTCTGTAGCATTGTGTTTTCGGGAAAAACTGTCAGGGTCATCTCCGTCAGGAAGGAGCAGGACTTTGATATTCATCCCTTCTGCGAGCAGCATGTCTATGCCTCGGATGCTGGCTTTTATACCGGCTTCATCACCGTCATATAATAACGTGATATTTGCAGTAAAACGATGGAGCAGGCGGATTTGTTGTTCACTCAACGCAGTTCCCGAGTTGGCTACCACATTCTCCAATCCACATTGATGCATGGCTATCACATCGGTGTATCCTTCTACCATGTAAACGCAATCAGCTTTAACAATGGCTGCTTTTGCTTGGAAGATGCCATATAGCTCTTTTCGTTTGCTGAATATTTCCGATTCGGGTGAATTGACGTATTTTTGATTGACTCCTTTGGTGCGGCTGTCCAACACGCGTCCGCCGAAGCCTAATACTTTTCCGCTGATGTTGAACCATGGAAAAATAACGCGCCCCCAAAAACGGTCGCGCAGACTGCCGTCTTCTTTTTCGTAACACAGGCCGGTCTTTATCAGGAATTCTTTTTTATATCCTTTGCGTAAGGCTTCTTGTGCCAATGCATCGTGTGCCGTGGTGCTGTAACCCAACTGGAATTTTTTCACGATGTCGTCGCGAATACCACGTTGGCGGAAATAGGTCATACCAATGGCTTTGCCATCAGCATGGTTATAGAGGATATTTTGAAAATAATCACGTGCGAATTCATTTACCACGAAGAGGCTTTCACGTACATTTTGTACTTCTTTCTCCTCATCGGTAAGTTCACGCTCTTTTATTTCTATATTGTATTTTTTTGCCAGCCAGCGCAGTGCTTCGGGGTAGGTCATCTGCTCGTGTTCCATCACAAAGTGAACCACGTTTCCTCCTTTACCACAGGCAAAACATTTGCATAATCCTTTGGCCGGTGACACGTAGAACGATGGAGTCTTGTCATCATGAAACGGGCAAAGCCCTACAAAGTTCACACCTCGCTTGCGTAGGGTGACAAATTCGGATACCACATCTACTATCTGTGCAGCGTCCAATATTCGGTCTATGGTGGGTTGGTCTATCATTGCGAATGCGAAGATAATAAAAAAACGCCGTCGGAGGTGAGCCCGATGGCGTTTTTAACGGAATATTATAATCAGGGATTATTTGATATTCGGATTCAGCTTGTTCCATTCGGAAACAGGGGGAAGAACACCCATCGCAATGACTTCGTCACGCAATGCGCAGAGGTGTTCATAACTTTTTTCCAGTGCGGCTTCTTCTTCAGGGCTACCTTTTACGTCTTTCAAATGACAGCCGTCTTTGGTTATTGAGGTTTCCCAAGCCATCATGATGTGGTCAAACTTGCCATTTGATACATAAGTACCTGCCGGCCAGCGGAATGGTTTTCCTCCCATGGCGGCAGCAATCATTTCGATTGAAACGTATGAAGGACTTTGGAAAGAAGAACGTCCGCGCAGGTTGATGATATTTGCACCGCCTTTGGTTACTTTTTGCTGAATCTCAGCCCATTGTTCTTTAGTCAGTTCGGGAGTGCCGATGATATCGGATAAAGGCTTTCCGTTCACTTTTGCGGTGGAAGCGTAGACTGCCATCTGCTCACCGTGACCGCCATAAGTGCGGCAGTTTTCTACTTGGTCCATAGCGATACCGAAATGCTTGGACAGTTCGCTACGCAGGCGGGTAGAGTCAAGGGCGGCAAGAGTAGTGACCTGTGAAGGCTTCAGGCCTGAATATAATAAGGTAATCAGACCGGTGATATCGGCCGGGTTAAAGATGACTACGATATGTTTTACATCCGGACAATAAGCTTTTACATTTTTGCCGAATTCTTCGGCGATGGCAGCATTTCCTTTTAATAAGTCTTCACGGGTCATGCCTGCTTTGCGGGCAGCACCTCCCGAGTTTACAATATATTTAGCACCGGTCAGGGCTTCTTTTATATCGGAAGTGAACGTTATGTTCATGCCTTCAAAGCCACAGTGGAACAGTTCTTCTGCCACACCCTCCAAGCCCGGAGCATAAGGGTCGTATAAACAAATATTAGGAGTAAGGCCCATCATAATAGCGGTTTGAGCCATATTGGAACCGATCATTCCAGCAGCGCCTACGATTGTTAGTTTTTCGTTTGTTACAAATTCCATAATTCTTTTATATTTTAAAGTTTGTATAATATAAACGTTTTCGCAGGAGAGTATGTTTTCTCTTTCCGAGTACAAAGGTACGAAAGTTTTCGATAGGGTGTTTATTCTAAAATATTATATCGGATAATAGAATGTTATTAGTGAATCTAATCAAAAAAAACAGCTTGCTCTATTTTACTTTTATTTCTTTACCGGGTCTTATATATAGAACGTCCATTTGGAAGGGCTCACAAAGAGGTACGTGAAACATGAATATATAACGAAATAAGATAAACTGGTATGTGTATAACAAAAAAAATGATAGCGTATGAAACCGATTTGTAAGTTATTAGCTTTAGGAGTGACTGTTATATTCCTGATGCAATCGTGTGTAACAGTGCGTTCACCCCGCCATCGTCACCATCACAAGCATCGTTTTGTCGTTGCGCAGTTGATAACAGGCACGACCTTGTTTAACCGTCCTTTAGTAGAATGCCCTGCGGCATCAGAACCTGTCGTTTATGGAAATTGAATTGGAAAGGAAGATGATGGAGCGTCTGTATCATCGTTCTCAAAAGGGAAAAAAACAAAAACAATAAACAATTATGAAGAAGATTTTGAAAACTTTCAGTTTGTATTGCCTTTCATTCCTCTTTTTGGCTGCAATGAATGCATGTCAGAATGACGATGTGGCATCTATCGATGAACAGGAACAAGAACAGGAATCAAATTCCGAGAGTCTTACTGCTGTTATTTCCGACGGGCTTCACAGTAATTGGAGCGAAGGCGACCCCATCATGCTGGTTCATAACGGACAGACTATTATTGCAGAAGCGCAAGAATCCGGCAGTTCATCCATTCTGTCAGGTACTATTGAAGGAACTTTCACTGATGACAATCCTTTGTTTGGTATCTATCCGGCAGATAACAGGGTATCTTCAGACGATGAAAGTTTAACTGTAACCATACCTGCCACTCAAACCGGAAATGAGAATGGATATGATGAAAAGTCGGTAGTGGCAGTGGCCCGTACCACATCTAATTCTTTGAATTTCCAGACTGTTTGCGGTGGCATCAAGCTTAACTTCCAGATGTCGGGCGTAACAGGTATTGAACTTGAAAGCGTTGACGGCTATGCACTTTCCGGTACGGTCGGAATCAAATGGGATGAACAGGGAAAACCGACAGTTGATAAAATAGAAAACGCCCATTCCATCATTACCTTCAATGCTCCAAATGAGTCCGGTTTCATCCCCGGAAAGGATTATTATATCTCGACCCTGCCTTGTGACGTTTATGGAGGTTATAGACTTTCCATTTACAAGGACGGCTTGGTAGCTCATTATTTCAGTGTACATCAAACGATAGAGCGAACCGATTATATAACCCCGGACGACTTGGTGGAAAGCGAGTTGGAGTTTGACGACCCAGATGCACCGCTTGTAGAAGAAGAACGTCCGGAACTGGATGCCACGACCACAGCCCTTCTTCGCCAGTACCTGCAAAACCAGACAGAGGACAACAAGCTGGCTCTTTTGAATCAGATGGGATTACGGTATGATAAAGTTGTCGCACGAAAGAAGGCCAAGCTTCGTGAATTGGAGAGGGAGGCAAAGACTCCCGACCTCGTAGCGGAAATGCAGGGTATTGTGGATGAAATGGTTGAGAATCGCGATATTCGGCTGGAGCAACAATTTCTGCGACTCATTGACCCTCGAAATGACGAAAACCCGAAGGATGTCTGGATGGTGCTGCGCGGTGCATCGGCTCCGAATGCTTACATCGGCTATGCGCCTGTGACTAATGCTGAATACGCAGCTTTCGAAAAGGGATTCATGTATGATGCAGGAAAGGATAATTATCCGGTAGTGAACATTACGATTGCCGAAGCTACGGCTTATTGCGACTGGCTTACGGCTCAAGATAACGCCCATGTATATCGGCTTCCGACCGATGAAGAATGGATTCTCGGTGCCGGACACATGCCGAAGGATGTTACAATGAACTCCGGTCGCGTGGAAACGGGATTGACACCGGTGGATGCCTATAGCCAGACGACCGGTGCATGTGGAGGTATTGACTTTTGGGGTAACTGCTGGGAATGGACTTCCTCGACCGATGCAAACGGACAGTATATTATCAAAGGAGGCAGTTGGGATTCAGAACGCGACGATTGCCGTAGCGAGAAATCGGATGTCGTAAGAACAGGCACAAAAGGCTATGCTAATGTCGGTTTCCGAGTGGTAAGGACTGATGCCTCCAATGCACGATAGATTCACAATTTTATAAATATCAACTTATGAATAACCAAATAAAAAAGGAGAATTTACGTATGAAAAGATTATTTTTAATAATGGCTATCGCCATTGCTGCAAGCCTTCAAGTGTCTGCACAAAAGAATAATAACCAACAAATGACAGCACAACAGCGAACAGAGCAGCGCATCAAATTGCTGGACGAGAAACTTAGTTTGACTGAGGAACAGAAGACAAAGCTCCGTGAGCTTTATTCAGATTTCAACAAACAGAAATATCCACGTGAGAAACGTAAAGAGGCGATGGAAAAGCTGACGAGCGACATTGCTCTTCTACTGACAACCGAACAACAGACCGTTTACAAACAAATGGTGGAACAGGCGATTGCTGAAAAGAAGAACGGAAAACGTAAGAAGCCCCAAGAATGAAAATTAGTAAAGTATGGTTTCAAAGAACAGCCGTCTTTGCCGCAGTTCTTTGTATGAGTATTCTTTCTGCTGCATCGCAAAATCAAATGACAGATTCCGGTTTTGGTTTTGGCAAATGGATTTACGATAATACCGTCTTTCCTTATAGGAAAACTATAATAACAGTTGTTGATACGCAGCAAAAGCCGGCATTGGTAGTTTACTTGCATGGTGGTCCCAAGCGGGGCAGCGACAATGTCAGTCAAATGACAGAAGAAGCGATTTATATAATTGCCGACTATCTTCGTAGAAACCGTATTCATTCCGTAATGATTGTTCCTCAATGTTCCGACTCCCTTACATGGGGAGCCAGGACAAACGAGGCTATCAAAGCCCTTATAGATAAATATGTGGAAGAGGATAAGGTTGATGTGAACCGTATCTATCTGCTTGGAGGCTCAATGGGAGGAACGGGAACATGGTTGATGACAGCAGCCTATCCTCATTTATTTGCAGCTGTGATGCCTGTGGCGGGCAATCCTGAAACCGCTGATGCCGGGCTTGTGGCATATACTCCTGTTTGTACGGTAATGGGAAGCGATGATAATCTGATGACCATTCCGCGTGTCAGTACATTCGTGAAACAATTGCAAGAACGGGGTGGAGAGGTATTGTTTGATATTGAACAGGGTTGGTCACATGTGAAGACCTGCACCGGCAGCTATACTGACACACGTCTTGATTGGATTTTCGGGCATAAACGCCTGAAACATGGAGAGTATTACTGAACTTCGCTCGTTGCAAATCCGTTACCTATTCCGTTTTACTCTATGCGGAAGTTGCTTATAAACAGGCGATAAATCTGAAACATAGAATTGTTACCCAATCGTTATCTGTATCTTTTAAATTCTATATATTTTATAATATTGTGCTGCCATCGCTTCTGTATCTCCCTATTGATGGGAATGTAGCAGTGGCAGCACATTTGTTAGCCCCCGGGAAGAGTAATATAGCTTTTAAGTGCATCTACATATTCCTCAAAGGCTTCAACGCCTTTTGGGGTAATCTTACAAATCGTACAAGGCATTTTGCCTTTGAAGGTCTTAATGACTTCCACATATTCTGCCTTGTTCAGTTTGTCTATCTGTACACTCAGATTGCCTGCCGTTGCTCCTGTCTGTTGTTTCAGATAGCTGAATTCGGCTTCTTCCACCGAAACCAGTATTGACATAATGGCGAGTCGAAGCTCGGAGTGTAGCAATGGATTTAATTCTTTGAACATAGGTGCAGGTTATAATTTTTTTTGTTTACGGGCAGCATGGTTCAGTACATGTCCCGGGATAATCATCATGAAAATAAACACGGGTGCGAATATCAATATTTGGTTAAAACCCTGATAGAAGAGGCATCCGATGGAACTTAATGCTCCCAGTGTGCCACAAATTGTCACAGTTTTATAATTTATCACCAGTCCTGTCAATGTAGTGCCCATGCCCATCAACAGAAGAACAAGGAACAGGATGGGAAGTTTCCAGAAGAACATGGCGAGTAGGGATACCAAGAAGCCTGCCGTGCCGAATACTAGCCAAATGTAACTGATGACTTTGTCTAAATGACTTTTGACAGTCGGCTGCTGATTGCGTGCGGAGAGGTAGGTTCCTGTTCCTCCTATAATAGGGAGTATAAACCATAGATACTGCCAGTAATTATTCTGTGTGTTGGTTACCAGAAGCCAGACTAACAGGCTGACAAACACGGTGGTATATCCCCATAGCAGGAAAGGCATTCCACAATTTGTCTCCATTCTGCTTTTCGTATTCTGAATCATTTGAGCGATGAGTTCCAAACTCTCTTTCTCATTTAATTTTCTTTCTTCCATAATGTTTTTCTTTTTAGTTTGTGATTGATTAATATTTGATGCTTTTCTCTATGGCTGTTATCAGCAGACTGATTCCCCAACCTGCTATAACCCATAATACCCACCAGTAATGTGGACTTGTAAACCAGTTTACGGCTACCAAAAACAGGTTTATCACCACATAATAGACTAATGACCAAGTGAGCCAATTCCAAAAATAACGGGCTCTTTGTTGGCATACCGCTTCAATTTGTTCTTCGGTTGGAACGGATTTCTCATTGCTCTGGTTTGTTTTCATTTTTTTTTATGATTTATATGCTGAGTGATAAAAGTTTATCTTTAATGACTACTTTGCAAATATAATCTAGTTTATAATATAAACCAAATCCTAAGAGAACTTTTTTTGTTGTTTCTCACATTTTATATAAGTGCTTGTTTGTAAATGGTCTTTAGTTTATTTGGCTGTTTGCAAAATTTTTATTGATAGAAGGCCTCAGTTGTAAAGGGGAGACAAATGGGGCGAATTTTGGAATGAGATATTGCGGAACCTGAGGGGGGGACAAATGAATCCAATCCGGATATGGGATATGACGGAGCCTGTCATAATGACATATATATGTGGGGGCTTATGCGTACGTCCGCGTAGGTCGATGCGTATATACGTGTAGGCTCATGCGAACGTACGTGTAGCGCAATGCATACTAACGTGTGAACCGGATGCGTACATGCACATTAAAAAGAACAGGCATTCCACACTGAGTGCTGTAAAAAGACCTTGATGTTTTCAAAAAAGCTCGGTGTGTTTTTGAAAAAGCTCGGTG